>NZ_JACVAF010000019.1:0-1501 GCF_014851745.1 Achromobacter sp. ACM01 | reverse complement strand
AAAGTGCACACCCGCAGCTTCGGTTTATCGCTTAGCCCCGTTACATCTTCCGCGCAGGACGACTCGATCAGTGAGCTATTACGCTTTCTTTAAAGGATGGCTGCTTCTAAGCCAACCTCCTGACTGTCTATGCCTTCCCACTTCGTTTCCCACTTAGCGATAATTTGGGACCTTAGCTGGCGGTCTGGGTTGTTTCCCTCTTGAGTCCGGACGTTAGCACCCGGTGCTCTGTCTCCCAAGCTGTACTTGCGGGTATTCGGAGTTTGCCATAGTTTGGTAAGTCGCCATGACCCCCTAGCTATAACAGTGCTCTACCCCCCGCAGTAATACTTGAGGCACTACCTAAATAGTTTTCGGAGAGAACCAGCTATTTCCAGATTTGTTTAGCCTTTCACCCCTATCCACAGCTCATCCCCTAATTTTTCAACATTAGTGGGTTCGGTCCTCCAGCACGTGTTACCGTGCCTTCAACCTGGCCATGGATAGATCATCTGGTTTCGGGTCTACACCCAGCGACTGAATCGCCCTATTCGGACTCGCTTTCGCTACGGCTTCCCTATTCGGTTAACCTTGCCACTGAATGTAAGTCGCTGACCCATTATACAAAAGGTACGCAGTCACCCCACAAGGAGGCTCCTACTGTTTGTATGCATACGGTTTCAGGATCTATTTCACTCCCCTTCCGGGGTTCTTTTCGCCTTTCCCTCACGGTACTGGTTCACTATCGGTCGATCACGAGTATTTAGCCTTGGAGGATGGTCCCCCCATCTTCAAACAGGATTTCACGTGTCCCGCCCTACTTTTCTTACGCTTAGTTCCACACACAAGATTTCGCCTACAGGGCTATCACCTGCTACGGCCGGACTTTCCATTCCGTTCGACTATCTTGCGTGCTAAAACGTAAAGGCTCTTCCGATTTCGCTCGCCACTACTTTCGGAATCTCGGTTGATTTCTTTTCCTCGAGCTACTGAGATGTTTCAGTTCACCCGGTTCGCTTCCACTGGCCTATGTATTCAGCCAGGGATACTCCTTGCGGAGTGGGTTTCCCCATTCGGACATCTACGGATCAAAGCTTGTTTGCCAGCTCCCCGTAGCTTTTCGCAGGCTACTACGTCCTTCATCGCCTGTGATCGCCAAGGCATCCACCATATGCACTTAGTCGCTTGATCCTATAACGCTGTAGGCTATAGGACCTGAGTATTAGCGTTTGTGCCGTTCATAAGTTTCAAAGCAGTCTGAGGTTATTCACCCCAGTCTTGAGAACTTGGAACAAAATTAATGCAATCACAACCCGTACCCATCTTCATCAGCAAGCTGATTACTCGATGAGCACATTTCGTTGTGCTTCTTCCAGATTGTTAAAGAACAAATATAGCTGTTGGGTAAAACCCAACTCATAACACTGCATGCAGCGCTATGAGTTAGCTTCTACGCGGCGCCAATGATATTGACTCCAGCTACAACAACAACCGATAAGAGTGGACGCTTAACACGAGCACT
>NZ_JACVAF010000017.1:0-1659 GCF_014851745.1 Achromobacter sp. ACM01 | reverse complement strand
CTTCCACACCCGACCTATCAACGTCCTGGTCTCGAACGACCCTTCAGGGGGATCAAGTCCCCGGGATACCTTATCTTCAGACGAGTTTCCCGCTTAGATGCCTTCAGCGGTTATCTCTTCCGTACTTAGCTACCCGGCAATGCCATTGGCATGACAACCGGTACACCAGAGGTACGTCCACTCCGGTCCTCTCGTACTAGGAGCAGGCTCCGTCAAGTATCCAACGCCCACGGCAGATAGGGACCAAACTGTCTCACGACGTTTTAAACCCAGCTCACGTACCTCTTTAAATGGCGAACAGCCATACCCTTGGGACCGGCTACAGCCCCAGGATGAGATGAGCCGACATCGAGGTGCCAAACACCGCCGTCGATATGAACTCTTGGGCGGTATCAGCCTGTTATCCCCAGAGTACCTTTTATCCGTTGAGCGATGGCCCTTCCATTCAGAACCACCGGATCACTATGTCCTGCTTTCGCACCTGTTCGACTTGTCAGTCTCACAGTCAAGCACGCTTATGCCATTGCACTATCAGCACGATTTCCGACCGTACCTAGCGTACCTTCGAACTCCTCCGTTACACTTTGGGAGGAGACCGCCCCAGTCAAACTGCCCACCATGCACTGTCCCCGATCCGGATAACGGACCAAGGTTAGAACCGCAAACAAACCAGGGTGGTATTTCAAGGATGGCTCCACGTAATCTAGCGACTACGCTTCAAAGCCTCCCACCTATCCTACACAGGCCGGTTCACAGATCAATGCAAAGCTACAGTAAAGGTTCATGGGGTCTTTCCGTCTAGCCGCGGGTAGATTGCATCATCACAAACACTTCAACTTCGCTGAGTCTCAGGAGGAGACAGTGTGGCCATCGTTACGCCATTCGTGCAGGTCGGAACTTACCCGACAAGGAATTTCGCTACCTTAGGACCGTTATAGTTACGGCCGCCGTTTACCGGGGCTTCGATCAAGAGCTTGCACCCCATCACTTAACCTTCCGGCACCGGGCAGGCGTCACACCCTATACGTCGACTTTCGTCTTTGCAGAGTGCTGTGTTTTTAATAAACAGTCGCAGCCACCGATTCTCTGCGACCCCATCATGCTAAGCGCGCAGGCGCTTCACACTACCGGGGTATACCTTCTCCCGAAGTTACGGTATCAATTTGCCGAGTTCCTTCTCCTGAGTTCTCTCAAGCGCCTTGGAATATTCATCCCGTCCACCTGTGTCGGTTTGCGGTACGGTCTCGTACAGCTGAAGCTTAGAGGCTTTTCTTGGAACCACTTCCAATCACTTCGCAAGCAATGCTCGCTCGTGCCACACCCTTGATTTACGCGCCCGGATTTGCCTAAGCGCCATCTTCGATGCAGCAACAGGGACATCCAACACCCTGATGATCTTCCGCGATCCGTCCCCCCATCGCACTGTACGACGGTGCTGGAATATTAACCAGCTTCCCATCAGCTACGCATCTCTGCCTCGCCTTAGGGGCCGACTCACCCTGCGCCGATGAACGTTGCGCAGGAAACCTTGGACTTACGGCGAGGGGGCTTTTCACCCCCTTTATCGCTACTCATGTCAGCATTCGCACTTCTGATACCTCCAGCAGCCTTTACAAGCCACCTTCGCAGGCTTACAGAACGCTCTCCTACCGCGTGCAC
>NZ_JACVAF010000016.1:0-11563 GCF_014851745.1 Achromobacter sp. ACM01 | reverse complement strand
GGAGGCGAGCGCCCACGATTGCGGTCCGGAGCCTTCGCTCCGGACTGCCCCTTCGTCATCTTCGTCCAGGCCTTCGGCCTTCCCTTCAGATTCCCTCGGGCGCATCGAGGTTGCTCGCCTCCCACGCGCCGGCGCCGACGGGCTACTTGAGTCTTGGTTTGGGGCGCTGCTGCGTCCGTGGTCGGGGGCGGGGCTTGTGTTGCCCGGTCATTGTCGGCCGCGCAGGCGGCCGACAATGACATACGTGATTGCTTTCATTGCTATTGTGTTCGCTGGCGCGAATGCGGTGGGGCGGCAAGCGCGTCCCTATTTAGGTCCAAAGTATCTAGATACTTTCCCCATTTGCGCCTCGGGACCTTCAGGTATATATTTCAAGCCTAAACTATCCAGGTTTAAATATCTGCGGCCGCCAGCTCCAGGAATTCAGAGCGGATGTCGCTTACCACGGAGCGCTACGGCAATGAAAATAGTCTGCATCGGCGGGGGCCCCGCCGGCCTGTATTTCGGTCTGCTCATGAAGCTGCAAGACCCCGCCAACGAAGTCACCGTGATCGAGCGCAACCGCCCTTACGACACCTTCGGCTGGGGGGTGGTGTTCTCCGACGCCACCATGCAGAACCTGCGTGAAGCCGACCCCGTTTCCGCCCAGACCATCGGCGACGCCTTCAACCACTGGGACGACATCGACATCAACTTCAAGGGCCGCAGCATCCGCAGCGGCGGCCACGGCTTCATCGGCATCGGCCGCAAGAAGCTGCTGAACATCCTGCAGGCGCGCTGCGAGGACGTGGGCGTGAAGCTGGTGTTCGAACAGTTCATCCAGGACGACCAGGCCATCGCCCGCGAATACGACGCCGACCTGGTCATCGCCTCGGACGGCATCAACAGCCAGGTCCGTACCCGCTACGCCGACACTTTCCATCCGGACATCGACCAGCGCCGCTGCCGCTTCGTGTGGCTGGGCACCAAGAAGGTGTTCGATGCCTTCACCTTCGCCTTCGTCCAGACCGAGCACGGCTGGTTCCAGGCGCACGCCTACCGCTACGAAGACGGCATGTCCACGTTCATTGTGGAGACGCCCGAGGAAACCTGGCAGGCCGCCGGCATCGAGCAGATGAGCCAGGAAGAGGGCATCGCCTACTGCGAAAAGCTGTTCGCGCCCTGGCTGGATGGCAATCCGCTGATCAGCAACGCTACGCACCTGCGCGGCTCGGCCATCTGGATCCGCTTCCCGCGCGTCATCTGCAATACCTGGGTGCACTGGAACAAGCTCGACACCGCCCGCGGCGAGCGCCGCGTGCCGGTGGTGCTGATGGGCGACGCAGCCCACACCGCGCACTTCTCGATCGGCTCCGGCACCAAGCTGGCCCTGGAAGACGCGATCGAGCTGGCGCGCTGCCTGAGCGGCGCCGAAGGCAGCGTCGAAGCGGGCCTGAAGCACTACGAGGAAGTGCGCAGCGTCGAAGTGCTGAAGATCCAGAACGCCGCCCGCAACTCCACCGAATGGTTCGAGAACGTCGAGCGCTATGCCGACCTGGAGCCTGAGCAGTTCGCCTATTCGCTCCTGACCCGCTCGCAGCGGATCTCGCATGAAAACCTGCGCCTGCGCGATCCGGCCTGGCTGGAAGGCTTCGAACGCTGGATCGCGGAACGCGCCGGCGCTGCCGCCGCGCCGGGCCAGCGGCCTGCGATCCCGATGCTGACGCCCTATCAGGCGCGCGGCGTGCGGCTGAAGAACCGCATCCTGGTGTCGCCGATGGCCATGTATTCGTGCACCGATGGCGTGCCGGGCGATTTCCACCTGGTGCACCTGGGCGCGCGCGCCATGGGCGGCGCGGGCCTCGTCATGGTCGAGATGACCTGCGTGTCGCCGGACGGCCGCATCACCCCGGGCTGCCCGGGCCTCTGGAACGACGAGCAGCGCGACGCGTTCGCCCGTATCGTCGGCTTCGTGCATGGCAATAGCGATGCCCGCATCGGCCTGCAGCTGGGCCACGCCGGCCGCAAGGGTTCCACGCAGCTGGGCTGGCAGAAGATCGATCATCCGCTGGCCGAAGGCAACTGGCCGCTCTTGTCGGCGTCGGCCCTGCCTTACATCGAAGGCGTGTCGCAGACGCCGCGCGCCATGACGCGCGCCGACATGGACGATGTGCGCGACAACTTCGTGGCCGCCGCCCGCCGCGCCGAGCAGGCTGGCTTCGACTGGCTGGAGCTGCACTGCGCGCACGGCTACCTGCTGTCCAGCTTCATCTCGCCGCTCACGAACCACCGCAGCGACGAATACGGCGGCAGCCTGGAGAACCGTTTGCGCTTCCCGCTGGAGGTGTTCCATGCCGTGCGCGCGGTATGGCCCGAGAACAAGCCCATGTCGGTGCGGATCTCCGCCAGCGACTGGGTGGAAGGCGGCATCACGGCCGATGACGCGGTGGAGATCGCGCGCCACTTCAAGGCAGCCGGCGCCGACATGATCGACTGCTCGTCCGGCCAGGTCAGCAAGGAAGAAAAGCCGGTCTACGGCCGCATGTTCCAGACCCCGTTCGCGGACCGCGTGCGCAACGAGGCCGGCATTCCGACGATCGCGGTGGGCGCCATCTTCGAGGCCGACCACGCCAACGGCATCATCGCCTCGGGTCGCGCCGACCTTTGCGCGCTGGCGCGTCCCCATTTGGCTGACGCCTCCTGGACGCTACGCGAAGCGGCGCGAGTGGGCTACCGTGATGTTTCGTGGCCGAGCCAGTACTTCGCAGGCAAGCGCCAACTGGAAACCAACTTCGAACGCGCCGCCGCCATGGCGCAACTGGATATCAAATGAACGCAACTCCGCTCCCGCTGGCCGGACGCCACGCCCTGGTGACGGGCGGCGCCCGCGGCATCGGGCTGGCCTGCGCCCGGGCGCTCTTGCAGCGCGGCGCGCGCGTCACGCTGCTGGGCCGCGATGGTGCGGCCCTGGACGCCGCGGCCGACAGCCTGGCCAGCCTGGGTCAGGTGCAGGCCGTCAGCGCCGACATCGCCAACGAAGCCTCGGTGCGGGCGGCCTTCGCCCAGGCCGAGGCCGAGTTCGGCCCCGTGCTGGTGCTGGTGAACAACGCCGGCCAGGCCGTCAGCCAGCGATTTGACCGTACCGACGCGGCGCTGTGGCAGTCCATGCTGGACGTCAACCTGACCGGGACCTTCCACTGCATCCAGGCCGCGTTACCCGGCATGCTGCAGGAAAAATGGGGCCGGGTAATCAACGTGGCCAGCACGGCCGGCCTGATCGGCTACGGCTATGTCAGCGCCTATTGCGCGGCCAAGCACGGCGTGATCGGCCTGACCCGCTCGCTGGCGCTGGAAACCGCGCAAAAGGGCGTCACGGTCAACGCCGTGTGCCCCGGCTACACCGAAACCGACATCGTGCGCGGCGCGGTGTCGAACATCGTCGAGAAGACCGGCATGACGCCGGACGCCGCGCGCGCCAAGCTGGCCGAGCGCAACCCCCAGGGCCGCCTGGTGCAGCCCGAGGAAGTGGCCGAGACGGTCGCCTGGCTGGCCCTGCCGGCCTCGGCCTCGGTCAATGGCCAGGCCATCGCCGTCGACGGCGGCGAAGTGATGACCGGCTGAAGCCGGCGCCCCATCCACCCCAATTCACGAACGGAGACACCATGAGCACCCAGCCCGAAGAGCACACCATGAAACACCACAAGCGTCCGTTTGCCGGCTACCAGGCCAAGACGTTCCTGTGGCAGGTGTCGGCCGACGGCAAGATCGGCACGGTGACGCTGAATCGCCCCGAGCGCAAGAACCCGCTGACGTTCGACTCCTACGCCGAGCTGCGCGATCTGTTCCGCGCGCTGGTGTACGCCACCGACATCAAGGTCGTGGTGGTGACGGGCGCGGGCGGCAACTTTTGCTCGGGCGGCGACGTGCACGAGATCATCGGTCCGCTGACCAAGATGAGCATGCCCGAGCTGCTGGACTTCACCCGCATGACGGGCGATCTGGTCAAGGCCATGCGCGCTTGCCCGCAGCCCATCGTGGCGGCGGTCGACGGCATCTGCGCCGGCGCGGGCGCGATGGTGGCCCTGGCCTCGGACATGCGCCTGGGCACGCCCGCCGCGCGCACCGCCTTCCTGTTCACGCGCGTCGGCCTGGCCGGCGCCGACATGGGCGCCTGCACCTTGTTGCCGCGCATGATCGGCCAGGGTCGCGCGTCCGAACTGCTCTACACGGGCCGCGCCATGACGGCGGAAGAAGGCGCCAGCTGGGGCTTTTTCAATGCCCTGCATGAACCCGGCGCGCTGGCCGATGCCGCGCAGACGCTGGCCGCGCAGCTGGCCGCGGGCCCGACCTTCGCCCACGGCGTGACCAAGAAGCTGCTGCACCAGGAATGGAACATGGGCGTGGACGAGGCCATCGAGGCCGAAGCCGAGGCCCAGGCCATCTGCATGCAGACGCGCGACTTCCGCCGCGCCTACGAGGCCTTCGTGGCCAAGCAAAAACCGGTGTTCCAAGGGGACTGAGCATGCGCGACGCAAGCTGGCTGGATTGGCCTTTTTTCGACGATGCGCACCGCAAGCTGGCGCACGAGGTCGACGCCTGGTGCGAAGCGTCCCTGGGGGACGTGGATCACCATGACGCCGACGGCGCCTGCAAGAAGCTGGTGCGCGCCATGGGCGAGGCCGGCTGGCTGCGCTACGCGGTCGCGGGCGGCCCTGGCGGCGCCTGGGGCGGCGCGCTGCCGGAAGTGGATTCCCGCGCCGTGTGCATTCTGCGCGAAACCCTGGCACGCCACGAAGGGCTGGCCGATTTCGCCTTCGCCATGCAGGGGCTGGGCAGCGGCGCGATTTCGCTGATGGGCTCGGACGAACTGCGCCAACGCTATCTGCCGCGCGTGGCTCGCGGCGAGGCCATCGCGGCGTTCGCGCTGTCGGAACCCGACGCTGGCTCCGACGTGGCCGCGCTGGCCTGCGAAGCCAGGCTGGAAGGCGACCACTACGTGCTGAATGGCGCCAAGACCTGGATTTCCAACGGCGGCATCGCGGATTTCTATTGCGTGTTCGCGCGCACTGGCGAAGCCCCCGGCGCGCGCGGCATAAGCGCCTTCGTGGTGGATGCCGACACGCCGGGCTTCGAGGTCAGCGAACGCATCGACCTGATCGCGCCGCACCCGCTGGCGACCATCACGTTCGACAACTGCCGCATTCCGGCGTCGCACCGGCTGGGCGACGCGGGCCAGGGCTTCAAGCTGGCCATGATGACGCTGGACATCTTCCGCGCCTCGGTGGCCGCTGCCGCGCTGGGTTTTGCGCGCCGCGCGCTGGACGAAGGGCTGGCGCGTTCCAAGTCGCGCCGCATGTTCGGCCAGACGCTGTCGGACCTGCAACTGACGCAGGCCGCGCTGGGCGACATGGCGACCGCCATCGACGCGTCTGCGCTCCTGACCTACCGCGCGGCCTGGATGCGCGACGTGCTGAAGCAGCGCACCACGCGCGAAGCGGCCATGGCCAAGATGACGGCCACGGAATCGGCGCAGACCGTGATCGACCGCGCACTGCAGATGTTCGGCGGCGCGGGCGTGGTGTCGGGGATGCCGGTGGAGAAGCTTTACAGGGAAATAAGAGCGCTGCGGATCTACGAAGGCGCGACAGAAGTGCAGAAGTTGATCATTGCCCGTGAACTGCTGAAGGCGTAAGGCAGCCATCGAGCTCCGTCGTCCCGGCACAGCAACTACACCGCAATAGCAAGGGGAATTCCATGGAAGCATCCGCCCACATCGACACTTTCGCCCGGGACAATCTGCCCCCGGGCGAACAATGGCCAGAGTTCCTGCTCGACGGCCCCGACGTGGCCTATCCGAAACGCTTCAATTGCGCGGTCGAACTGGTGGACGCCATGGTCGAGCGCGGCCATGGCGAGCGCGTCGCGCTGCGCTGGAGCCAGGACGGCAAGCAGGCCACGATGAATTACCGCGAGCTGGCCGCGCTGACCAATCGCATCGCCCGGGTGCTGGCCGAAGACATGGGGCTGGTGCCGGGCAACCGCCTGCTGCTGCGCGGGCCGAACAATCCCATGATGGCCGCCTCGTGGCTGGCAGCGATCAAGGCCGGTCTGGTGACGGTGCCGACGATGCCGCTGTTGCGCGCCAAGGAACTCAAGCAGATCATCGACAAGGCGCAGATCCAGGCCGTGTTGTGCGATGCCCGCCTGAAGGACGAGGCGGAGTTCTGCACCCAGCCCAGCCATGAGCATCATTGCCCCGGCCTGACGAAGGTCATGTACTTCAACGACAAGGCGCCCGATGCGCTGGATGCGTTGGCGGCGGCCAAGCCGGACGATTTCAAGGCCTGCGATACGGCGGCGGACGACGTGTGCCTGATCGCCTTCACCAGCGGCACCACGGGCGCGCCCAAGGGCTGCATGCACTTCCACCGCGATGTGCTGGCGATGTGCGACCTGTTCCCCAAGCACGTCATCAAGCCGGGTCCGGATGACATCTTCTGCGGCACGCCGCCGCTGGCCTTCACCTTCGGCCTGGGCGGCCTGTTGTGCTTCCCGCTGCGCGTGGGCGCGAGCACGGTGCTGGCCGAGAAGCTGTCGCCGGAAAGCCTGCTGCAGCTGATCCAGGATTTCCGCGCCACCATCGTGTTCACGGCGCCCACGTTCTACCGCCAGATGGCGGCGCTGGTGGGCAAGTTCGACCTGTCGTCGCTGAAGAAGAGCGTGTCGGCGGGCGAGGCGCTGCCGGACGCGACGCGCCAGCTCTGGAAAAAGGCCAGCGGCATCGAGATGATCGACGGCATCGGCGGCACGGAAATGATCCACGTGTTCGTGTCGAGCCCGCCGGAATCGGTCAAGGCCGGCGCCATCGGTCGGGTGGTGCCGGGCTATGTGGCGCAGATCGTCGATGACGACATGAATCCCGTGCCCAACGGCACGGTGGGCCGCCTGGCGATCAAGGGGCCGACCGGCTGCCGCTATCTGGCGGACGAACGCCAGCGGCGCTTCGTGCAGAACGGCTGGAACCTGCCGGGCGATACGTTCCTGCAGGATGACGACGGCTACTTCTTCTATCAGGCGCGCAACGACGACATGATTGTTTCGGCGGGCTACAACATTGCCGGCCCCGAGGTCGAGGACGCGTTGCTGCGCCACGAAGCCGTGGCGGAGTGCGGCGTGGTGGGCGCGGCGGACGACGAGCGCGGCCAGGTGGTCAAGGCTTTCGTGGTGCTCAAGCCGGGCTATGAGGCCGGCAGCGAGCTGGTCGCAGCGCTGCAGCAGTTCGTGAAGGCCAATATCGCGCCCTACAAGTATCCCCGTGCCATCGAGTTTGTCGATGCGCTGCCGCGCACCGAAACCGGCAAGCTGCAGCGCTTTGCGCTGCGCAAGATGGCCTGAACCGGCAACAAGGAAATTCCATGGCAGCCCCTTTCATCAGCCAGGTCGAAGTCCGCTTCCGTCATTGCGATCCGGCGGGCATTGTTTTCTACCCTCGCTATTTCGAGATGATCAACGACTTTGTCGAGGAGTGGTTCGACAAGGGCATGGGGTTGCCGTTTCATGCGCTGCACGTGGAGCGGCACATCGGCACGCCGATGGCGTCGGTGCAGTGCGATTTCAGCGCGCCCAGCCGCTGGCACGAGCGTTTGCGCCAGGTGCTGGAAGTACAGCGCATCGGCGGCGCGTCGTTCAAGGCGCTGGTGCGTTTCGAGGGGCCGGATGGCCAGTTGCGCTTGTCGGCGACGCTGACGATCGTGACGGTGGATTTGCGGACGATGAAGTCCATGCCGCTGCCTGCGGATCTGCGGGAACGCATGCAGGCTTATCTGGTTCCCGCGGCGTAAGCGGCGGGGATCGTTTGCTTTTCTTAAATATAGGATGACGTTATGAAGATTCTGCAACCGCCGGATTGGATGGCGCCCCGGGGCTATTCGAATGGCGTGCTCACCGAGATGCAGGTGGGCAGCAAGCTCGTATTTGTGGGCGGACAGGTGGGGTGGAATGGCCAGCAGCAGTTCGAGACCGACGATCTGGCGGAGCAGGTGCGCCAGACGCTGGCGAACATTGTTGCGATTCTGGCCGAAGGCGGCGCCAAGCCTGAGCATATCGTCCGGATGACGTGGTACGTGACGGACAAGAACGAGTACGTGGCGGCGTATCCGGCCATCGGCAAGCACTACCGCGAGTACATCGGCCGGCATTTCCCGGCGATGACGGCCGTGGAGGTCGCGGACCTGGTCGAGGACCGCGCCAAGGTGGAGATTGAGGTTACTGCCGTGGTGCCGGCGCAGTAACCGCCGGTTGCTCCTGAGCGCCGAGGGCCGGCTGTCGTCCGGCCTTCGGCGTTTTTTTGCAGGCTCTGCGTGCTGTGGGCTCTATACAATCGACCCATAAACCAAGGAGCCAGCCTCATGTCCCTGAACTCTGACGCGGTACGCCTGTTCCTGGGTGTGGTGGATGCCGGCTCCCTCAGCGCCGCCGCCGAGCTGCTGGGCCACACGGCGTCGGGCGTCAGCCGCGGCCTGTCGCGGCTCGAGGAAGACCTCGGTGTCATCCTGATCAACCGCACCACCCGGCGCATGGAGCTGACCGAGGAGGGCAAGCATTTCCTGCCCAAGGCCCGGCACATCGTCGCGTCGCTGGACGAAGCCGAGGACTGCATGCGCATGGTGCATCAGCGCCCGGCCGGCCGCTTGCGGGTGGACGCGTCGGTGCCCGTCATGCTGCATTGCGTGGTGCCGCTGGTGGCGGAGTTCCGGCGGGAATACCCGGCGATCGCGCTCGAACTCACCAGCAACGACCGCATCGTGGATCTCATGGAGCATCGCACCGACGTGGCGCTGCGCATGGGACCGCTGACGGATTCCACCCTGCATGCGCGCACGCTGCGGCCGTCGCCCCGCTGGGTGATGGCCAGCCCGGATTACGTGGCCCGGCGCGGCGCGCCGCAGACGGTGGAGGACCTGGCGACGCATGAAGTGCTGGGTTTCACCCAGCCTGAAAGCCTGAACGTCTGGCCCTTGCGCCACGCTGGCGGGTCCAGCTATCTGGCGGTGCCGACGCTGGCGACGTCCAGCGGCGAGACGCAGCGGCAACTGGCGGTGCGCGGCGTGGGCATCGCCTGCCTGTCCGATTTCGTGGTGCGCGAGGACGTCAAGGCCGGCCGGCTGGTGAAGCTGATGGAAGATGTGCACACGGACTATCTACAGCCCATGCACGCGGTGTATCACCGCAACACGCAGCTCTCGCGGCGCATCGCCTGTTTCCTGGATTTCTTCGCGGCGCGGATCTGAACCCGCGCCGCGTTTGGCATGACGCCTAGGCGTGCAAGGCGCGGCCAAAGGCCGACAGCACCGATTCGTGCAGCGTTTCCGACAAGGTCGGGTGCGCGAACACGGTGTGCATCAGGTCTTCCTCCGTGGCTTCCAGCGAGGCCGCCACGCCGTAGCCGGTAATCAGCTCGGACGCTTCCGGGTGGATGATGTGCGCGCCCAGCAGCTCGCCGCTCTTGGCGTCGAACACCGTCTTTACCAGCCCCTGGTCCTCGCCCATGGCGATCGCCTTGCCGTTGCCGGCGAAGGTGAACTTGCCCACGCGGATGTCGCCGCCGGTCTTGGCGGCGTGTTCGCGGGCGCGGGCTTCGCTCATGCCGATGCTGGCGACCTGCGGATACGAGTAGGTGCAGGCCGGGATGCGCAGCGGATCGATGGGATGCGCGGGCTTGCCGGCGATGGCCTCCACGCACAGCACGGCTTCATGGCTGGCCTTGTGGGCGAGCCACGGCGCGCCGGCCACGTCGCCGATGGCATAGACGCCGGGCTCGGCCGTGCGGCACAGGCCGTCGGTGACGATGTGGGTCCTCTCCACCTTGACGCGGGTCTGCTCCAGGCCCAGATTCTCGACGTTGCCGACGATGCCGGCGGCGACGATGACACGGTCCACTTCCAGCTCGCTGCGCTTGCCTTGCCGGTCCAGCGTCACCTTCACGCCGGTCGCGGTCAGCGACGATGAGGTCACGGCGCATTGCGTCAGCACGCGGATGCCCTGCTTCTCGAAAGCCTTGCGGGCCAGCGCCGAGATCTCGGCGTCTTCCTGCGGCAGGATTTCCGCGGTCATGTCGATCAGCGTGACCTCCGCGCCCACGGCGCGGTAGAAGCTGGCGAACTCCGCGCCGATGGCGCCTGCGCCCACCACCAGCAGCGACTTCGGAATCTCGGCCGGGACCAGCGCCTGGCGGTAGGCCCAGACGCGTTCGCCCAGGGGCAGCGCCGGCAACTCCCGGGCGCGCGCGCCCGTGGCTAGGATGATGTGCTTGGCCGACAGCATGCTGCCGTTGTCCAGCGCCAGGCGGCCGCCGCCCGCCAGCTTGGCGCTGGCGGCGAACACGGTCACGCCGTTCTTCTTCATCAGGTGCGCCACGCCCTGGCCCAGGCGGCCCGCCACCTTGCGTGAACGCGCCACCATGGCGGCCAGGTCCGGACGCGCTTCGCCCGCGCCCGCCACGCCATAGTGCGCCGCCTCGCGGCAGGCGCGCAGCACGGTGGCGCTGTGCAGCAGCGCCTTGGTGGGGATGCAGCCCCAGTTCAGGCAGATGCCGCCGAGTTCGGCGCGCTCCACCAGCGCGACCGACATGCCCAGCTGGGCGGCGCGGATGGCGGCGACATAGCCGCCGGGGCCGCCGCCCACCACGACGAGATCAAACGTAGTCTTGGTCATGGCGGGGCTCACAGCAGGATGCGCACGGGGTTTTCGATCAGCGTGCGGAAGGCGGCCAGCCAGCGCGCGCCCACCGCGCCGTCCACCACGCGGTGGTCCGCGGACAGGGTCACGGTCATGACGGTGGCGGCGGCCAATTGGCCGTCGCTGTCCACCACCGGACGCTTCTCGGCCGCGCCCACCGCCAGGATGGCGGCCTGCGGCGGATTGATGATGGCGGCGAACTGGCTGATGCCGTACATGCCCAGGTTGCTGACGGTCAGCGAGCCGCCGGTGAATTCCTCGGGCTTGAGCCGGTTGATCTTGGCGCGGCCGGCCAGCTCGACGATTTCGCCGGCAATGGCGGACAAGGATTTCACGTCGGCATCGCGCACGATGGGCGTGACCAGGCCGCCGTCGGTGGCCACTGCCACCGAGATATCGGCGCCGGCATGGTATTCGACCGCGTCCTCGTGCCAGCTGGCATTGACCTCCGGCACTTCGCGCAAGGCCAGCGCAGCGGCGCGCACGATGAAGTCATTGACCGACAGCTTCACCGCGCCGCCCTGGTTGGCCTGGGCGCGCAGCGCCAACAGCGCGTCCATCCGGCAGTCCACCGTCAGGTAGAAGTGCGGCACGTTCTGCTTGCTTTCGGTGAGACGGCGGGCGATGGCGCGGCGCATGCCGGTATGCGGCACGCGGCGTGCGGCCGGGCGGCCGGCCAGCGGCACCGCTGCCGCGGCCGGGGCGCGGTCTCGCGCCGCTTCCACGTCGCGGCGCACGATGCGGCCGTGCGGGCCGGTGCCGGTCACGCCCAGCAGATCCACATGCCATTGCGCGGCCAGGCGGCGCGCCAGCGGACTGGCGAACAAGCGGCCGCCGGGGATCGGGG
>NZ_JACVAF010000015.1:0-23426 GCF_014851745.1 Achromobacter sp. ACM01 | reverse complement strand
TGATCATGTTCTTCACATAGTCAGCGTGGCCCGGGCAGTCAACGTGCGCGTAGTGACGCGCTTCCGTTTCGTACTCGACGTGAGCCGTGTTGATCGTGATGCCGCGAGCCTTTTCTTCAGGAGTCGCGTCGATCTGGTCGTAGCCCTTGGCTTCGCCGCCGAACTTGTTCGACAGAACGGTCGTGATGGCCGCCGTCAGGGTGGTCTTGCCGTGGTCAACGTGGCCGATGGTGCCGACGTTCACGTGCGGCTTGGTGCGTTCAAACTTGCCTTTTGCCATGATCTCTATCCTTTGACTTTCAAGGAAATTTCGATATTTGCCGCGCCGCCTTTTGGGCGGACGCGGCGAGGGTTATTTACTTGGCCCGAGCGGCGATGACTTCGTCAGCGACGTTCTTGGGAGCCTCGGAGTAATGCTTGAATTCCATCGTGTACGTGGCACGACCTTGCGTCAGCGAACGCAGGTTCGTGGCGTAACCGAACATCTCGGCCAGCGGAACTTCGGCCTTGATGGTCTTGCCGCCGCCAACCATGTCGTCCATGCCCTGAACCATGCCGCGACGCGAGGACAGATCGCCCATCACGGTGCCAGCGTAGTCTTCAGGCGTTTCGACTTCAACGGCCATCATCGGTTCCAGCAGCACGGGGCTGGCCTTGCGCAGACCTTCCTTGAATGCCATGGAGCCGGCCATCTTGAACGCGTTTTCGTTCGAGTCCACGTCGTGGTACGAACCGAAGAACAGCGTGACCTTGACGTCGACGATCGGGTAGCCAGCCAACACGCCCGAAGGCAGCGTTTCCTGGATGCCCTTGTCCACCGCGGGGATGTATTCGCGAGGAACCACACCGCCCTTGATGGCGTCCACGAATTCGTAGCCACCGCCAGGAGCCAACGGCTCGACCTTCAGAACCACGTGACCGTACTGACCGCGACCGCCCGACTGCTTGACGAACTTGCCTTCAACTTCGTCGCAGGTCTTGCGGATGGTTTCGCGGTAAGCCACCTGCGGCTTGCCGACGTTCGCTTCCACGCCGAATTCGCGCTTCATGCGGTCAACCAGAATTTCCAGGTGCAGTTCGCCCATGCCGGAAATGATGGTCTGGCCGGATTCTTCGTCGCTGCGCACGCGGAACGACGGATCTTCCTGCGCCAGGCGCGACAGCGCCAGGCCCATCTTTTCCTGGTCAGCCTTGGACTTGGGTTCCACGGCCTGCGAAATCACGGGCTCGGGGAACTCCATGCGCTCCAGCGTCACGTGCGAATCGACATCGCACAGCGTTTCGCCGGTGGTCACGTCCTTCAGGCCCACGACGGCGGCGATGTCGCCAGCCAGAACTTCCTTGATTTCCTCGCGGTTGTTCGCGTGCATCTGCAGAATGCGGCCGATACGCTCCTTCTTGCCCTTGATCGGGTTGAACACGGTGTCGCCCGACTTCAGGACGCCCGAGTACACGCGGACAAAGGTCAATTGGCCGACGAACGGGTCGGTCATCAGCTTGAACGCCAGCGACGAGAACTTCTCGCCGTCGTCAGCTTGACGCAGGACTTCGTTGCCGTTGTCATCGGTGCCTTCGACCGGCGGAATATCCACGGGCGACGGCAGGTAGTCGATGACGGCGTCGAGCATGCGCTGCACGCCCTTGTTCTTGAAGGCGGTGCCGCACAGCATCGGCTGGATTTCGCCGGCGATGGTGCGCTGACGGATGGCCAGGTTGATCTCGGCTTCTTCCAGCGAGCCGGTCTCGAGGTACTTGTTCATCAGTTCCTCGGACGACTCGGCGGCAGCTTCGACCAGCTTTTCGCGCCATTCTTCAGCCGCGCCTTGCAGTTCGGCCGGAATGTCTTCGTAGTCGAACTTGATGCCTTGGCTGGCTTCGTCCCAGATGATCGCCTTCATCTTGACCAGGTCGATCACGCCCTTGAACGTGTCTTCGGCGCCGATGGGGATCACGACGGGGACGGGGTTCGCGCGCAGGCGGTTCTTCAGCTGGTCATAGACCTTGAAGAAGTTGGCGCCGGTGCGGTCCATCTTGTTGACGAAGGCCAGACGCGGCACGCCGTACTTGTTGGCTTGGCGCCACACGGTTTCGGACTGGGGCTGAACACCGCCCACCGCGCAGTAGACCATGCAAGCACCGTCCAGGACGCGCATGGAACGTTCCACCTCAATGGTGAAGTCCACGTGTCCCGGGGTGTCGATGATGTTGATGCGGTGTTCGGGATAGTTCTTGGCCATGCCACGCCAAAACGCCGTCGTAGCAGCCGACGTAATGGTGATGCCACGCTCTTGCTCTTGTTCCATCCAGTCCATGGTGGCTGCGCCATCATGCACTTCGCCAATCTTGTGATTGACGCCGGTGTAGAACAGGATACGTTCGGTCGTGGTGGTTTTCCCTGCATCGATGTGCGCAGAGATACCAATGTTGCGATAGCGCTCGATCGGGGTTTTGCGGGCCATGGTGGGTTAGTCCTTAAATTACCAGCGGAAATGGCTGAAGGCCTTGTTGGCCTCTGCCATCTTGTGCGTGTCTTCGCGCTTCTTCATCGCGGCGCCACGACCTTCGGAGGCGTCGATCAGTTCGCCAGCAAGACGCAGATCCATCGACTTCTCGCCACGCTTCTTGGCGGCTTCACGGAGCCAACGCATAGCCAGGGCCAGGCGGCGCACGGGGCGCACTTCAACCGGCACTTGGTAGTTGGCACCGCCAACGCGGCGGCTCTTCACTTCGACGATCGGCTTGATGTTGTTGATCGCCAGGCTGAAAACTTCGATCGGCTCCTTGCCGGTCTTGGTTTGCACTTGCTCGAGGGCGCCGTAAACGATGCGCTCGGCGACGGCCTTCTTGCCGTCCAGCATGACGACGTTCATGAACTTGGCGAGTTCGACGCTGCCGAACTTGGGATCGGGCAGAATCTCGCGCTTGGGTACTTCGCGACGACGGGGCATTGTTGCTTCCTTGTGTCTGTTCAGTTGAACCGTGTTTCATTACACGGCCATGGCCGTCCATGGAGACGACCCCTTACGTGCCGCGCACATTCCCATCATCTGGATGGCGCGGTCGCACTTCCCTAGTGACGGACTTCCGCCACGCGGGGGTACTGCTGACTCGTTATTAAGCCTTCTTCGGGCGCTTGGCGCCGTACTTCGAGCGGGCTTGCTTACGATCCTTGACGCCTTGCAGGTCGAGGGAACCGCGCACGATGTGATAACGCACACCGGGCAAGTCCTTCACACGACCGCCACGCACCAGAACCACCGAGTGCTCTTGCAGGTTGTGGCCTTCACCGCCGATGTACGAAATGACTTCGTAACCGTTGGTCAGACGCACTTTGGCAACCTTACGCAGAGCGGAGTTCGGCTTCTTGGGGGTGGTGGTGTACACGCGAGTGCACACGCCGCGGCGTTGCGGGCAGTTTTCGAGCGCGGGGCTCTTGCTTTTGATGATGCTGACTTCGCGCGGCTTGCGCACGAGTTGGCTAATGGTAGGCATGACCTTTGAAATCCCTTTTACGTACCACTGGGTAAGTACTTACGTACTCGTCTCCTCAAGCAGTGAACTTTCGGAGAAGGCAGTTCGCGCAAAACCGCCTCAAACGTTCGTATACGTAAAAGAGCGGGCTTGCCAACAAACTATGACAAAACGCACAAAGCTGGATGCCGTGGAGCGACGACGCCGGAAGGACCCGATGCCGCGAAGCCGTGTGGCTTGGAAGATGAAAGGCTCGTGACGCACCCCGTTCCCAGACACCGTACTTCTGAACCCTACCGCGGCCAGTTTTTGCGCGCGAAATAAAGCAGTAAGCCCTTTAGCATAACTGAGATAAAGGCTTGCTGTCAAAGAAAATTGTAAGGCCAGCGACGTGGCGTGTTGCCGGCAGAAGACCGCCCGTTCGGCGGCGCTCGCGGAAATTAGGGCCACATATGCCGAAAAACGGAAGCGGAAATTGGGGCCACTGATCGTGACGAACCGCGGGAAAACGATAGGCGGACTTTCCGGCAGCAGCTGGCGCCAGGCACGCCAACCAGTGTACCCGCCCGCGTTACTGATCGGCGAACAGGTAGCCGCTGCCGTAGACCGTGCGGATCGGCAGCATCACCCCGGCCAGCTCGGCCTTGCGGCGCAAGCGGCTGACGATCACGTCGATGCTGCGCGAACCGCTGGCGCGCACCCCGCCGCCTTCAACCTGCAGCTCGTCGCCCAATTCAGTCCGGCCCACGGCCTTGCCCGCGACTTCCAGCAGCGAGCGCACGATCAGGCGTTCGTTGGCGGAGAGGGAGATGGTCGCCCCCGAGGGCGCCGCCAGGGTCCAGCCCTGGTCTCGCAGTTCCCACTGCCCGTTCTGGGCGGCCTCGGCCACGGACGCCGCGTCCTGCCCCGCGGGCAAGCGGCGCGCCAGGGACAGCAGGATGCAGGCCAGCTCGCGCGGATCCTGCGGATCTGGCAGACAGGCGTCTGCGCCGCTTTGCAGGCAGCGCAGGCGGCTATCCACCGACATGCCGCGCCCCGTGACCACGATGCCCATCGACGACGAGCCGTGCAGGCGCGCCACCAGGGCGTAGCCGATTTCACCCAAGGTCCCGACATCCAGGACCACGACGTCATAGCCGCCGCCGTTGAGCAATCCAAACAATTCGAGAGACGTCGAGCAACCGCGTGCAGAAATACCAGCTTGCAGCAATGCGGACACGGCAATGCCGCGAGCGGCCTCGTCCGGTGACATCATAAGTATGCGCAATTGATTCATATCTGTTCCATCCGACCAACAACCTCGACCGGCTCCGCCCCCGCCGTACTGCGGAGGGGAGAACGATTGAGACAGTGTGGCGCGTTGTTACGCAACAACTCCAGTCAAGATTCGTCAACTTTGCAATGTTTGACAGTTCTTGCCATAACGTAGCCAGCCGGGGCCCCTCCCGAGTTATCATTCGTTTACACCTATATATTCCTTTCTCATCTTGCAGTAGGGCGCCATAGCGCGCGCTTGCGTAGCAAACCTTCGCGAGAACACGTCTGATGAAAATCGCGTCGCTGGAAGACGACCTGGATCAAGCACGACGCATCCAGCAAGTTCTGACCACTGCCGGATACGACTGCACCAGTTATCAGCAAAGCCGGGATCTGCTGGCCGCGCTACGCACTGAGCATTTCGACCTGGTGCTGCTGGACTGGCATCTGCCCGACATCGACGGTGACGATGTGGTGCGGTGGCTGCGTGCCAATATCGGCCCGCGCATCCCGGTCATCTTCCTGACCAACCGGTCCAGCGAAGACGATCTGGTGGAAGGCCTGCGCGCGGGCGCGGACGACTACATCGTCAAACCGTTGCGCCCCCTGGAGCTGCTGGCCCGGGTGGCGGCCTTGCTGCGCCGCAGCCAGATTGCCGAGCCTGCGAACGATGCCTTCGACGTAGCGCGTTATCGCATCGAACCCGCCGCCCGCAGCATCACCCTGGATTCCGCGGTTGTGCCGCTCGCCCCCAAGGAATTCGAACTGGCGCTGCTGTTTTTCCGCAATGTCGGCCGCCTCATGTCCCGCGACGTGCTGGCTGAATGTGTATGGAACCGGGAAATTCCGGCCACCTCGCGCACCCTGGACACCCACTTGTCGAACATCCGGCAAAAGCTCCAGCTGCGTCCGGAACATGGCGTGCGTCTTACGTCTTCATATGCGTTGGGCTACCGGCTTGAGCTGATCAGCTCGCCGGAAGACATCGCAGTCAATCCGCAGTAAGCGCCTGCGCGCATCCCTGGAGAATCGAGAGTCATGAGCCGCTGCCGCGCGCTTTCTTTGCTTGCCCTGATGTCCTGCCTGACGTTGATGGCGCCGGCGCGCAGCCAGCCTGCCGGCGCGCTCGGAGATGATTTCATCTACCGCATACGGCAAGGCGATACGCTGATCGACCTGGCGACCCGCTATACGCACAAGCCGGCCAACTGGAACCAGTTGCAGACCCTGAACAAGGTCGTCACGCCCGAAACGCTGCCCATCGGGCTGGAGTTGCGCATTCCGCTGTCCATGATTCCCGTACGGCCCGCCGACGCCCGCGTCGTGCACGTCAGCGGCCAGGCGAACGTCGATGGCAAGCCCCTGCGGGCCGGCGATACCGTGGCCGAAGGCAGCACGGTCGGCACCGCCGCCAACGGCTTCGTGACGCTGGAGCTGGCCGATGGTTCCAAGCTGACGCTGCCGGCTGGCGGTTCGGTCGAATTGACGCGCCTGCGCCAGTTCGAAGGCACGGCGCTGACGGATTCCGTCGTCCAGGTGCAAAAGGGCGGCGTGGAATCGACCGTGGCACCGTCCGGACAGGGCGTGGGCCGCTTCGAAGTCCGCACGCCGGTCGCAGTCACCGGCGTGCGTGGCACGCGCTTCCGCGTACAAAGCGGCGCGCAAGGCGTGCACAGCGAAGTGCTGGAAGGCAGCGTGCGGCTGCAGCCCCACGCCCCCGGATCGGCCCCGGCCAAACCCGTGGCGGTGGCCACGGGCTACGGTGCGGCGGTCGGCGCGGACGGCGTCGTCTCGGGCATGCGCGCGCTGCTGGATGCGCCGCAACTGGGCACGCCCACGCGTGCGGGCGGCGGCGCCTGGACCGCTGACGTCTCGCCCGTGTCCGGCGCACAGAGCTATCTGGTGCGCGTCTCGCGCGATGCCGAAGGCGCGTTGCCGGTATCGTCGACGAGCTTCCCCACCAACGACATCCGCTTTACGGCGCCCGGTCCCGGCACCTACTACGTGTCCGTGCGCGCGGTGGATGACCTGGGCCTGAACGGGCGCGACGCGATCGCAACCTTCGAGGGCGCGAACATGCTCCTGACCTCCGACGGCTCGGGCGTCGCCAGCGGCACGGGCGGCCTGATCACGCTGACCGATTACTAGAGCCCGCCCCATGGCCGACGCCGATCCGCAGGACCGGACCTCGCGCTCAGGGCTGTGGCTGACTGTGGCTTTGGCGGCGCTTGCCGCCATCCTGGGCGCCTTCAACGGCCTGGGCCGTTTCGACCAGATTCTTTATGACCGCGCCTTGTCGGTAACCGGGCGCGCCGCCGATCCCGATATCCTGATCGTCGCGATAGACGATGACAGCGTCAAGGCGCTGGGCCATTGGCCCTGGCGGCGCGCGGTCCACGCGGCGCTGCTGGACCGGCTGCAGGGCGCTCGAGCCGTGGCTCTGGACCTGATCTTCGCCGAACCGGACATGGCCAATCCGAACGACGACCGCATTCTGGCCGACAGCATCCGGCGCCACGGACGGGCCGTCCTGCCGGTCGTATTGGACCGGCTCGACCGCCCTTCCGCCGTCAACGAACCCATCCCCGGCGTGGCGCAGGCCGCCGCCGCGAAAGGCTTCATCAACGCGCGCATCGACCCGGATGGCGTGGTGCGCGAAGCCACCCTGACCGCGCGGCTTGGAGACCGCCGCTGGAACCATCTGGCCTTGGCCATGCTGGACGTCGGCGGCGAACCGGAATCCGCGCAAAAACTGTTGAAACGCGCCGCGCCTGACGGCAGCATCCTGATCCCCTACGCCGGCCCCACCGCGCATACGCGCACCGTGTCCTACCTGTCCGTGTTGCGCGGCGATCTGTCGCCGGAGGATCTGCGCGGCAAGTACGTGCTGGTCGGCGCCTGGGCCACCGGCCTGGGCGACGCTTACCCGACACCGGTATCGCATGACGTCAGCGGCATGTCGGGGGTGGAGATCATCGCCAACCTGCTGCACGCCGCGCGCGACGACATCGCCTATCGGCTGCCGCCCGCCTGGTGCAACGCGCTGTTTGCGGCGCTGCCCGTGCTGCTGGCCTGCCTGGCCCTGTGGCGGCTGTCGCCCAAGCGGGCCCTGCTGGTCAGCCTGGCGCTGTTCGCCCTCATCCTGCTGACGGCGCTGCTGCTGCTGGCCTATGCCTATGTGTGGTTCGCGCCGGCCGCGGCCCTGCTGGGCGTGACGCTGTGCTATCCGCTCTGGAGCTGGCGCAGCCAGGAGGCCGCGCTGCGCTACATGGACAACGAGCTGCGTCGCCTGCAGCGCGAGTACCCGCCGGTGCTGAACGAAGCCGGCGCCCAGGGCGCGGGACCCAGCGTGTCGCTGGAGAGCCGCGTCGGGGAGCTGCGCCGGGCGCTGGCCCGAGTGCGCAACCTGCGCCGCTTCCTGGCCGACGGCCTGGACGGCATGCCGGACGCCACGCTGGTTTTCGATCAGGACGGCCGCATGCAATTCCGCAACCAGGCGGCGGTCATGTATTTCCAGCGGCTGGGCATGCGCCCTCCCCGCGTCGGCCGCCCGGCCGCGCACCTGCTCGAGAAGACCATCTCCGATCCTGCCACGCGCCAACGCGTCGCCGAAGCGCTCAGCGGCCAAGGCCCGGTCGCCGCGTCATCGCCCTGGAGCGCCGACCTGGAAATACGCGACCACGCGGGGCGCGACCTGATCCTGAAATGCGCGCCCATCCATACCGCCGAAGGCAACTTCGCCGGCACCGTCACCACGCTGACGGACATCTCGCGCATCCGCCAAGCCGAACGCCAGCGCGAGGAAACCCTGCGCTTCATCTCGCACGACATGCGCGCGCCTCAAAGCTCGATCCTCGCGCTGGTCGAAATGAAACAGGAAAGCGGCTCCGCCGAAGACCAGGGTGAAACCCTGGGCCGCATCGCCGCGCTGGCCAACCGTACGCTGCGCCTGGTCGACGACTTCGTGCATCTGACCCGTGCCGAGTCGATGACGATCAGCGCAGTAGAGCTGGATCTAGGCAGCCTGCTCCAGGACGCCGTGGACGAGTTCTGGGCCTCGGCGCAGAAGCGCGGCATCGAACTCGCCCTCGCGCTGCCGCTGCCCGCCGCCTACGTCCGCGGCGATCAGACCCTGCTCATGCGCACGCTGTGCAATCTGATCGACAACGCCATCAAATACAGCCCGGCGGACACGCGGATCGAATGCGGCATCGACGAGGAACCCGGCTTCTGGCGCGTCAATATCCGCGATCAGGGCCAGGGTATCGCAGCGCAGGATCTGGCCCGCTTGTTCGAGCCGTTCTCGCGCGTGGGTGTGGAAACCCGCGGCGATGTCGGTGGCGCGGGCCTGGGCCTGGCATTCGTGCGCACGGTGGCCGAACGCCACGGCGGATCGGTCGAGGTCAGCAGCGAGCTGGGCGTGGGTTCGGTCTTCACGCTGCGCCTGCCGATGGCGCCGGAGGAGATGCCCGCGGCATAGCCGCGGCGATCCTTATTGGAAGACGTGCGAGATCACGGCGGGCTTGCCCGCCTTGACCTCCAGCGTCATGCGGTACGGGGGCAGATCGGCGTTGCGCAGTACCACCTGGTACTTGCCGGGTATCAGCCGCAGTTCCTTGACGGGTGGACTGATGCCCCGCGCCACGCCGTTGATCCAGACCTCGCCCCAAGGGCGGATGTCCAACCGCACCAGCACGGGAACCGGCTTGGGCTTGGGAGCCTCTTCGGCCACGGCGGGAGTCTCGGCCGGCGCGGCCGCGGGCGGAGTTGACGTAGTCCCAGACGCCTCGGCGGGCACCGCCGGCTGAGCCGGGGTGTCGCTCTGAGCGGGCGCGCTTCCCGCGATTGGGGGTTGAGGCGCGGTTTCCTGCGGGGTTCGAACCTCCGGCAGCGATGGCGGCACCGCAGACGCGGCGCCCGGCGCCGGTGGCGATGGCGGCGGCAGGGGATGCACCGCCGGCGGGTTCGGCTGGACCACTTCGGACCGGGTAATCAGCGCATTCGGCGCGCCCATTCCCGACTCGAACCAGGCGTAAACGCCCGCGCCGATCAACGCCACGATGAGCAGCAGAACCAGCAGGGGATGGCGTCCGCGCGCAGGTTGATGCGCTGCGGCGGCAGCGGCGGGCGCCGCGCGCGAAGCCGGCGCCGGAATCACCGGGTCCGGCGCCGTTTCGACCGGCGCGGCGATGCCCAGCATGCCTGCCAGGTCGGCCAGCGTCTGCGGGCGGTCGGCGGGCGCCATGGCCAGGCCGGCGTCGATCACTGCCAGGAAGTCCTGGCTGTACTTCGGCAAACCCAGGGACGCAAGCGGCTCGTAGGTATCTTCCGCCCGGCGTTCAGGCGCCGGAGCGGGCTTGCTGCCGATGACCAGCGTATGCATCACCGCGCACAGGGCGTAGATGTCGCTCCAGGGGCCGCGCGGCCATTCCATCGAATCCGTGTAGAGTTCGAACGGCGCAAAACCCGGGGTCGGCGTGCGGGTAGCGCGGCGCGAACGCGCCACGACCAGTTCAGGCACCAGATGGGCACGGGCGTTTTCGTCCATACCCACCGTATCCAGCGAAATATCGCCGCAGATTTCACCTTGGGCATGCAGCGCCATCAAGGACGGCAGCAGATCGGACAAAAGCCGCTTGATGCGGGTTTCCGGCACTCCCCCCGCCGTGCTGGCGGCGATGGCGCTCAGCGGACGCAGTGCAAGCGGCGCGGCGCCGGAAAAGGGGCCACGCGGCGTCAGGAGGCCGGCGGAAGAAGACATGATCGGGACTGCGCTGTCGCGCGACAGCTGAATTAACTATGGAATAAGGCGAATATTATCCAATCCGCACCGCAAGGACATTGCCGAAAATGTCCGAGCGCATCAGGCTGTGGCACGATAGCGTACCGCTAAACCCCTCTACACCTTTGGAAGCCATGAAAATTCGCGTTCTGAGTAGTCTGCTCGGCTTATCGGCCCTGCTGGCGGGCTGCGCCGGCGTCTCATCCCAAAAGCCGGAAGCGCCTCCCACCGCGGAAGCCCTGGACCAGCTGCAGCAGGTACGCGACAAATACAGCGCCGGCCGCTACGGAGAAGTCATCCGCGGCGTCGCCACCTCCGACGCCCTGGCCACCTCCACCAAGGCCGTACGCATCGAGGCCTACAAGCTGCAGGCGTTCAGCTACTGCGTAAGCAAGTATCCGCGGCTGTGCGAAGACAGCTTCGCCCGCATTCTGGCGCTGGACCCCGCTTTCGAACTGGCGCCCAACGAAGCCGGCCATCCCGTCTGGGGGCCCGTGTTCCGGCACGCGCAGGCGCAGGTCGCAAAGTAAGCTCCCCTGCGCCAGACAAAAAAAGGCCGCTGATTCGCATCAGCGGCCTTTTTGATTCCGGGCATGCCGCGCCGGACTGCGCGCGGCATCCCTGCCGGGTGCTTCCGCTTATTCGGCGGAATCCTCGGCGCCCAGATCGGAAGCCGGCGTTTCCGCATCCGAGCCCACCGTGACCGGCGAGTCTTCGAACGGGTTGGCCAGCTGGCGGGCTGCTTCGCGTTCCGCAGCCTCCAGCGCTTCCTTGTCCTTGCGGGCATGGTGGTAAGCCAGGCCGGTACCTGCCGGGATCAGGCGGCCGACGATGACGTTTTCCTTCAAGCCGCGCAGGTCGTCGCGCTTGCCCATGATGGCGGCTTCGGTCAGGACCCGGGTGGTTTCCTGGAACGAAGCGGCCGAGATGAACGAGTCGGTCGACAGCGAGGCCTTGGTGATACCCAGCAGCACGTTGTCGTAGCTGGCGGGACGGCGGTCTTCAGCCGTGACGCGGTCGTTCTCGTTCAACAGCTCGGAGCGCTCGACCTGCTCGCCCGGGATGAACTCGGTATCGCCGGCGTCGACGATGTTCACGCGACGCAGCATCTGGCGGACGATCACTTCAATGTGCTTGTCGTTGATCTTCACGCCCTGCAGACGGTACACGTCCTGCACTTCGTCGACGATGTAGGTCGCCAGCTTCTCGATGCCTTGCAGGCGCAGGATGTCGTGGGGATCGGCCGGGCCGTCCACGATCATTTCGCCCTTGTTCACCACTTGGCCGTCGTGCACCAGAACCTGCTTTTCCTTCGGAATCAGGAACTCGTGGCTCACGCCTTCCAGGTCGGTGATGACCAGACGCTGCTTGCCCTTGGTGTCCTTGCCGAACGAGACCGTGCCGGTGACGTCGGCGAGCATGCCGGCATCCTTCGGCGAACGGGCTTCGAACAGCTCGGCCACGCGCGGCAGACCGCCGGTAATGTCGCGGGTCTTTTGCGATTCTTGCGGAATACGCGCCAGAACTTCACCCACAGCAACCTGCTGGCCATCACGCACGGTGATCAGCGCGCCCACCGGGAACGAGATGTTCACCGAGTGATCGGTGCCGGCGATCTTGACGTCTTCGCCATTCTCGTTGACCAGCTTGATCTGCGGACGCATGACGATCTTGCCGCCACGGGTCTTCGGCGTGATGACGACGAGCGTCGACAGGCCGGTGACTTCGTCCACCTGCTTGGCAACGGTCACGCCTTCTTCGATGTTCTCGAAGCGGACGGCGCCGCCGTATTCCGACACGATCGGACGGGTCAGCGGATCCCAGGTCGCCAGGCGCGCGCCAGCCTTCACGGCTTCGCCATCGCCCACCAGCACGGTCGCGCCGTACGGGATCTTGTGGCGTTCGCGTTCGCGGCCGTTGTCGTCGAAGATCGCCAGTTCGCCGGAGCGCGAGATCGCCACGCGTTCGCCCTTGGCGTTCGTGACGTAGCGCATCGTGCTGGCAAAACCGACGGTACCGCTGGACTTGGTTTCCACCGCGCTGGCCAGGGCCGAACGCGATGCCGCGCCACCGATGTGGAACGTACGCATCGTCAGCTGCGTGCCCGGTTCACCGATGGACTGGGCGGCGATGACGCCAACCGCTTCGCCCTGGTTGACCGGCGAGCCGCGGCCGAGGTCACGGCCGTAGCAGTGCGCGCACAGGCCATGGCGCGTTTCGCAAGTCAGCGGCGTGCGGACCTTGACTTCGTCCACGCCGATGCGGTCGATGGTGTCGACCATGTCTTCGTCCAGCAGGGTGCCGGCGACGATGGCCGTTTCCTGCGTGTCCGGGTTGACGATATCGACAGCAGCCACACGACCCAGGATGCGATCGCGCAACGGTTCGATGACTTCACCGCCTTCGACCAGGGCCTTCATGTTGTAGCCCTGCGAGGTGCCGCAATCGTCCTCGGTGATCACCAAGTCTTGCGTCACGTCGACCAGACGACGGGTCAGGTAGCCCGAGTTGGCGGTCTTCAGTGCCGTATCGGCCAGACCCTTACGCGCGCCGTGAGTCGAAATGAAGTACTGGAGTACGTTCAGGCCTTCACGGAAGTTCGCGGTAATCGGCGTTTCGATAATCGAGCCGTCCGGCTTGGCCATCAGGCCGCGCATACCGGCCAGCTGGCGGATCTGGGCGGCCGAACCGCGGGCGCCCGAGTCAGCCATCATGTAGATGGAGTTGAACGATTCCTGGCGCACTTCCTCGCCGTGACGGTTGATCACGGGCTCGGTGGCCAGTTGTTCCATCATCGCCTTGCCGACCTTGTCGCCGGCCTTGCCCCAGATGTCCACCACGTTGTTGTAGCGTTCCTGGGACGTGACCAGACCCGACGAGTACTGCTTGTCGATTTCCTTCACTTCGCGGCTGGCTTCGGCCAGGATGCCTTCCTTGGCGGTCGGGATCAGCATGTCGCCCATGGCGATGGAGATACCGCCGCGCGTGGCCAGGCGGAAGCCCGACTGCATCAGCTTGTCAGCGAAGATCACGGTGTCGCGCAGGCCGCAGCGGCGGAACGACTGGTTGATCAGGCGCGAGATTTCCTTCTTCTTCAGCGCCTTGTTCAGCACCGTGAAGGGCAGGCCCTTGGGCAGGATTTCGGACAGCAGCGCGCGGCCGACCGTCGTCTCGTGACGGCGGATCACCGGCTGCCATTCGCCGTTCTCGTCGCGCTCGTGTTCCTTCAGACGCACGGTGATGCGCGACTGCAGTTCGACTTCGCCGTTGTCGTAGGCGCGCTGCACTTCAGCGACGTCGGTGAAGAAGATGCCTTCGCCGCGGCCGTTGATGCGCTCGCGCGTCGTGTAGTACAGACCCAGCACGATGTCCTGGGACGGCACGATCGACGGTTCGCCGTTGGCCGGGAACAGCACGTTGTTGGAGGCCAGCATCAGCGTGCGCGCTTCCAGCTGGGCTTCCAGCGACAGCGGCACGTGAACGGCCATCTGGTCACCGTCGAAGTCGGCGTTGAACGCCGCGCAAACCAGCGGGTGCAGCTGGATCGCCTTGCCTTCGATCAGGACCGGCTCGAACGCCTGGATGCCCAAACGGTGCAGCGTGGGCGCACGGTTCAGCATGACCGGGTGTTCGCGGATGACTTCTTCCAGGATGTCCCAGACCACCGGTTCCTGGCTTTCCACCAGCTTCTTGGCAGCCTTGATGGTCGTGGCCAGGCCCATCATCTCCAGACGATTGAAGATGAACGGCTTGAACAGTTCCAGGGCCATCAGCTTGGGCAGGCCGCACTGATGCAGCTTGAGCTGCGGACCCACCACGATGACCGAACGGCCCGAGTAGTCGACGCGCTTGCCCAGCAGGTTCTGACGGAAACGACCGCTCTTGCCCTTGATCATGTCGGCCAGGGACTTGAGCTGGCGCTTGTTGGCGCCGGTCATGGCCTTGCCGCGGCGACCGTTGTCCAGCAGCGAGTCGACGGCTTCCTGCAGCATCCGCTTTTCGTTGCGCAGGATGATTTCCGGAGCCTTCAGCTCCAGCAGGCGCTTCAAGCGGTTGTTGCGGTTGATGACGCGGCGGTACAGGTCGTTCAGGTCGGAGGTCGCGAAGCGGCCGCCGTCCAGCGGCACCAGCGGACGCAGGTCCGGCGGCAGCACGGGCAGCACTTCCATGACCATCCACTCGGCCTTGATGCCGGACTTCTGGAAGCCTTCCAGCACCTTCAGGCGCTTGGAGATCTTCTTGATCTTGGCTTCCGAGCTGGTGGCCTTCAGTTCGCCGCGCAGCGTTTCCACTTCGCGGTCGATGTCGATGGTGCGCAGCAGTTCGCGCACGGCTTCCGCACCCATCAGGGCACGGAAGTCGTCGCCGTACTCTTCGGTCTTGGCGAGGAAATCGTCATCCGACATGATCTGGCCGCGCTTGAGCGGCGTCATGCCGGGTTCGATCACGCACCAGGCTTCGAAGTACAGAACGCGTTCGATGTCGCGCAGGGTCATGTCGAGCACCATGCCCAGACGCGACGGCAGGCTCTTCAGGAACCAGATGTGCGCGACGGGGCTGGCCAGCTCGATGTGGCCCATGCGTTCACGGCGAACCTTGGCGACGGTGACTTCCACGCCGCACTTTTCGCAGATCACGCCGCGATGCTTCAGGCGCTTGTACTTGCCGCACAAGCACTCGTAGTCTTTGATCGGGCCAAAGATCTTGGAGCAGAACAGGCCGTCGCGCTCGGGCTTGAACGTACGGTAGTTGATGGTCTCGGGCTTGCGAACTTCGCCGTAGGACCACGAACGGATCTTCTCGGGCGAGGCGATGCCGATCTTGATGGCATCGAACTGCTCGTCTTGCGAGACTTGCTTAAAGAGGTCGAGTAGCGCTTTCATTAGTTACGCTCCAAATCCATGTCCAGGGCCAACGAGCGGATTTCCTTGACCAGCACGTTGAACGATTCCGGCATGCCGGCGTCGATGACGTGATCGCCCTTGACGATGTTTTCGTATACCTTGGTACGGCCGGTGATGTCGTCGGACTTCACCGTCAGCATTTCCTGCAGGGTGTAGGCGGCGCCGTATGCTTCCAGCGCCCACACTTCCATTTCCCCGAAACGCTGACCGCCGAACTGCGCCTTGCCGCCCAGAGGCTGCTGGGTAACCAGCGAGTACGGGCCGGTCGAACGCGCGTGCATCTTGTCGTCGACCAAGTGGTGCAGCTTCAGGTAGTGCATGTAGCCGACCGTGACCGGACGCTCGAACTGCTCGCCGGTGCGGCCGTCGTACAGCCACGCCTGCGTGCGCGAAGGCGTCAGCGCCATGCGCTTGGCGACTTCGTCCGGATAGGCCAGTTCCAGCATCGTGGTGATTTCCTCTTCGGTCGCGCCGTCGAAGACGGGCGTCGCGAACGGCACGCCGTTCTTGAGGTTCTGGGCCATTTCCATGACTTCTTCGTCGGTCAGCTCGTCGATGCGCGCACCGGTGCCGGTCGTGTTGTAGACCTTGTCCAGGTATGCGCGGACGTTCTTGACCTGCGCAGTGCGCTCGTCGCGCAGCATGTCGGCGATGCGGTGGCCCACGCCCTTGGCAGCCCAGCCCAAGTGCACTTCCAGCACCTGGCCGACGTTCATCCGCGAGGGCACGCCCAGCGGGTTCAGAACGATGTCGGCCGGCGTGCCGTCAGCCATGTGCGGCATGTCTTCCACCGGGGTGATGCGCGAGACCACGCCCTTGTTGCCGTGACGGCCTGCCATCTTGTCGCCAGGCTGCAGACGACGCTTCACGGCCAGATAGACCTTGATCATCTTCAGCACGCCCGGGGGCAGCTCGTCGCCTTGCGTCAGCTTCTTGCGCTTTTCTTCGAAAGCCAGGTCGAACTGGTGGCGCTTCTGCTCCAGCGATTCCTTGGCCTGCTCCAGCACGACGGCGTGCGGCTCGTCGGCCAGGCGGATGTCGAACCACTGCCAGCGGTCCAGATCAGCCAGGTATGCCTTGGTGATCGTGGCGCCCTTGGCCAGCTTGCGCGGGCCGCCGTTGACGGTCTTGTTGACCAGCATCTTTTCGATACGGTCGAACTGGTCGTTTTCAACGATGCGCAGCTGATCGTTCAGGTCCTGGCGATAGCGGCGCAGTTCATCGTCGATGATGGACTGGGCGCGCTTGTCGCGCACGATGCCTTCGCGCGTGAACACTTGCACGTCGATCACGGTGCCGGTCATGCCCGAGGGCACGCGCAGCGAGGTGTCCTTAACGTCGGACGCCTTTTCACCGAAGATGGCGCGCAGCAGCTTTTCTTCCGGCGTCAGCTGGGTTTCGCCCTTGGGCGTGACCTTGCCGACCAGCACGTCGTCGGCGCTGACTTCGGCGCCGATGTACGTGATGCCCGAATCGTCCAGACGGTTCAGTTGCGTCTCGGCCAGGTTGCTGATGTCGCGCGTGATTTCTTCCGGACCCAGCTTGGTGTCGCGGGCGACGACCGTCAGTTCCTCGATGTGGACCGAGGTGTAGCGGTCATCGGCAACAACCTTTTCGGAGATCAGGATCGAGTCTTCGAAGTTGTAGCCGTTCCAGGGCATGAACGCGATCAGCATGTTCTGACCCAGGGCGAGTTCGCCCAGGTCGGTCGATGCGCCGTCAGCCAGCACGTCGCCCTTGGCGACCTTGTCGCCACGCTTGACGATGGGACGCTGGTTGATGTTCGTGTTCTGGTTGGAACGGGTGTACTTGATCAGGTTGTAGATGTCGACGCCGACTTCGCCAGCGACGTTTTCTTCATCGTTCACGCGGATCACGACACGCTCGGCATCGACGTGGTCGACCAGGCCGCCACGCAGGGCTTGCACGGTCGTACCCGAGTCAACGGCCACGGTGCGCTCGATGCCCGTACCCACGACCGGCTTTTCCGGACGCAGGCAAGGCACGGCCTGACGTTGCATGTTGGCGCCCATCAGCGCGCGGTTCGCGTCGTCGTGCTCCAGGAACGGAATCAGCGAGGCGGCGACCGACACGATCTGCGACGGGGCAACGTCCATGTAGTGCACGTTGGCCGGGGCGGTCAGCATGGTTTCGCCGGCTTCGCGGCAAGCCACCAGGTCGTCCACGAAGCGGCCTTCCTCGTCCAGCGCGGCGTTGGCCTGCGCAATGACGTAGTGGCTTTCTTCGATGGCCGACAGGTAGTCGATCTGCTCGCTGACCTTGCCGTCGATGATCTTGCGGTAAGGCGTTTCCAGGAAGCCGTACTCGTTCAGGCGAGCGTACAGCGCCATGGAGTTGATCAGGCCGATGTTCGGGCCTTCCGGCGTTTCGATCGGGCAGACGCGGCCGTAGTGGGTCGGGTGCACGTCGCGGACTTCGAAGCCGGCGCGCTCGCGGGTCAGACCGCCCGGGCCCAGTGCGGAAACGCGGCGCTTGTGCGTGATTTCCGACAGGGGGTTGGTCTGGTCCATGAACTGCGACAGCTGGCTCGAACCGAAGAACTCCTTGATGGCAGCCGAGATCGGCTTGGAGTTGATCAGGTCGTGCGGCATCAGGTTTTCCGTCTCGGCCTGGCCCAGACGTTCCTTGACGGCGCGCTCGACGCGCACCAGGCCGGCGCGGAACTGGTTCTCGGCCAGTTCGCCGACGCAACGCACGCGACGGTTGCCCAGGTGATCGATGTCGTCGATCTGGCCACGGCCGTTACGCAACTCGACCAGCACCTTGATGGTTTCAAGGATGTCTTCGTTGGTCAGCGTCATCGGACCGGTGATGTCTTCACCACGGCCCAGACGGCTGTTGACCTTCATGCGGCCGACGCGCGACAGATCGTAGGTTTCTTCGCTGTAGAACAGACGCTGGAACAGCGCTTCCACCGCTTCTTCGGTGGGCGGTTCGCCAGGACGCATCATGCGGTAGATGGCAACGCGCGCGGCCATCTGGTCGGCGGTTTCATCGGTGCGCAGCGTTTGCGAGATGTACGGGCCGCGGTCCAGGTCGTTCGTGTAGAGGGCCTGGATGTCGTGCACGTTGGCGGCGCGCAGGGCGCCCAGCACGCTTTCCGTGATTTCGTCGTTGGCGTTGGCGATGACTTCACCGGTGTCCGGGTCGACGATGTTCTTGGCCAGCACGCGGCCATACAGGAAGTCTTCCGGCACGGAGATGCGCTGGATGCCGCCGGCAGCCAGGTCGCGCAGATGCTTGGCGTTGATGCGCTTGTCTTTTTCGACGATGACCTTGCCGCTACGGTCGCTGATGTCGAAACGGGCCATTTCGCCCTTCCAACGCTCAGGAACGAATTCCATCATCGCGCCTTCGCTCTTCAATTCGAAGTTGTCGAAGTCGAAGAAGTTGGCCAGGATCGATTCCGGCGTCATGCCGATGGCCTTGCACAGGATCGTGACGGGCATCTTGCGGCGACGGTCGACGCGGAAGAACAGGACGTCCTTCGGATCGAATTCGAAGTCCAGCCACGAGCCGCGGTAAGGAATCACGCGGGCCGAGAACAAGAGCTTGCCGGAGCTGTGGGTCTTGCCGCGGTCGTGCTCGAAGAACACGCCAGGCGAGCGGTGCAGCTGCGAAACGATGACACGCTCGGTGCCGTTGATGACGAAGGAACCCGTGCCCGTCATGAGCGGAATTTCGCCCATGTAGACTTCCTGTTCCTTCACTTCCTTCACGGTGGGCTTGCTGACTTCGCGGTCAAGCAGCACCAGGCGGACCTTGGCTCGCAGGGGCGAGGCATAGGTCAGGCCACGTTGCTGACATTCCTTGACATCGAACACCGGTTCGCCGAGCACATAGCTCACGAACTCCAAGCGCGCCATACCGTTGTGACTAACGATCGGGAAAATCGACGAGAACGCCGCCTGCAAACCGTCGGCTACGCGATCGGACGGGGCGGTATCCGCCTGCAGGAAAGTTAGGTAGGATTGAAGCTGTGTCGCCAACAGGAAAGGAACGTTTTGAACGTCTTCACGCTTGGCGAAGCTTTTGCGGATGCGCTTTTTTTCGGTGTACGAGTAAGGCATGAGCACTCCGACTCGAGGTTGCATGGGCCGTCAACCACGGCCCCAGGTGATACGACTCCAGGAAACCCCCCTGTAAAGGGCATACCCCCAGTAGGGGTTTCCTGGAAACGCAAAAGCCCGGGGACTGCAAACTGCGCTGTCCCCGGGCAAATTGACGCAGGTCTTACTTGACTTCGACCTTGGCGCCAGCTTCTTCCAGCTTCTTCTTGGCGGCTTCGGCGTCAGCCTTGGCCACAGCTTCCTTGACGGGCTTCGGAGCGCCGTCGACCAGGTCCTTGGCTTCCTTCAGACCCAGACCGGTCAGCTCGCGCACGGCCTTGATGACGCTAACCTTGTTGGCGCCGGCGTCGGTCAGGACAACGGTGAACTCGGTTTGCTCTTCAGCGGCGGCGGCAGCGCCACCAGCAGCGGGAGCAGCGACAGCGACAGCGGCGGCAGCAGCCGACACGCCGAACTTCTCTTCCATTTCCTTGATCAGCTCGGACAGCTCGAGCACGGTCATGCCAGCGATGGCGTCAAGGATTTCAGCTTTGTTAAGTGCCATTTTTCAGAACTCCAAATATTTTGGTAATGCCAGGGTTTGGGTGTCGCTCGGTCGTTCAGCGAATTCCGGACAGCAGGGCGATTAAGCCGCTGCCTTCTGGTCGCGCACGGCGGCGAGGCCACGGGCGAACTTGGTCGGAACTTCGTTGAGCGTACGCACGAATTGCGCGATGGGGGCTTGCATGGTGCCCAGCAGCTTCGACAGCAACTCTTCGCGCGAGGGCATGGTGGCCAGGGCCTTCACGCCTTCTTGGTTCAACAGGCTGTTGGGCAGCGAGCCCGCCTTGATGACCAGCTTGTCGTTGCTTTTCGCGAAACCTGCGAGGACCTTGGCCGCCGCGACCGGATCAGCGCTGATGCCATAGATCAGCGGACCGGTCAGTTGCTCAGCCAACGGCTCGAAAGCCGTGCCGGCAACAGCACGACGGGCCAGCGAGTTCTTCAGAACACGCAGATACACGCCCGATTCACGCGCAGTTTTGCGCAGTACGGTGACAGAGGCGACGTCCAGACCACGGTACTCAGCGATAACAATCGATTGGGCCTTGGCGACTTCTGCCGAGACTTCCTCGATCACCACCGCTTTCTCTTGACGATTGAGACTCACGGTTTGAACACTCCATCAAAAGACGCCTGGGGCCTGAGCCTTGCGCGTCAACCGAATGCGGCGCCTGGTCGAGTTCTTCGTGTAAAGAAATCTTCCTGGGGACGCCGTCTACGCTGGATCCGAACCTTACGGGCTTCGGTATTAAGCGGAGGGGTCCGGTACTGCTTGAACCACCCTGCTCCAGCGGTCTTTGACAGCAACATCCGGAGGAATCCGGATGCAGCCCAAAGTACGTTTACAGCTATCGGCTTAGTTGGCCGACAGCGAGGCAATTTCCACGCGCGCACCGCCGCCCATCGTGGACGAAACGGCCAGCTTGCGCAGGTAAATGCCCTTGGCAGCTGCGGGACGAGCCTTTTGCAGGGCGTCGACCAGAGCGGCCAGGTTGGTTTGCAGCTGTTCCACGCCGAACGACGCGCGGCCGATCGTTGCGTGGATGATGCCAGCCTTGTCGGTGCGGTACTGAACCTGACCGGCCTTGGCGTTCTTGACAGCGGTAGCGACGTCCGGGGTCACGGTGCCGACCTTCGGGTTCGGCATCAGGCCACGGGGGCCCAGGATCTGACCCAGGGCACCCACGACACGCATCGTGTCGGGCGAGGCGATGACCACGTCGAAGTCCATTTGACCGGCCTTGATCTGGTCAGCCAGGTCGTCCAGACCGACGATGTCGGCGCCAGCGGCCTTGGCGGCTTCAGCCTTGTCGCCTTGGGCGAACACGGCCACGCGAACCGACTTGCCGGTGCCGGCGGGCAGAACGACCGAGCCGCGAACCAGTTGGTCCGACTTCTTCGGGTCGATGCCGAGCTGCACGGCCACGTCAATGGATTCATTGAACTTGGCGACGGCGGTTTCCTTGACCAGGGTCAGGGCTTCAGCGACCGGATACAGCTTGGTGCGGTCGATCTTCTGCGCAATGGCGGCGGCGCGCTTGGACAGTTTTGCCATGATTAGATCCCCTCAACCGTGATGCCCATGCTGCGGGCGCTGCCAGCGATCGTACGCACGGCGGCGTCCAGATCAGCGGCGGTCAGATCGGGGCCCTTGGCCTTGGCGATCTCTTCAGCTTGAGCGCGGGTCAGCGTGCCGACCTTGTCGGTATGCGGCTTGGACGAACCCTTTTGCACGCCGGCGGCCTTCTTGATGAGGACCGTCGCGGGCGGGGTCTTCATGATGAAGGTGAAGCTCTTGTCGGCGAAGGCGGTGATCACCACCGGAATCGGCAGACCAGGCTCCATGCCTTGGGTCTTGGCGTTGAACGCCTTGCAGAATTCCATGATGTTCAGGCCACGCTGACCCAGGGCCGGGCCAATCGGGGGGGAGGGGTTAGCCTTACCAGCCGGCACTTGCAGCTTGATAAAGCCGACGATCTTCTTCGCCATGCTTTGCTCCTTGCGGGTTATATCGCTCCTGGGCGTTCAGGCCTGGGAGCTCCCCGGGGGTTGAAATTAGGTCTTTTCGACCTGACTGAAATCGAGTTCGACAGGCGTGGCGCGACCAAAAATGGTGACAGACACGCGCACCTTGCTCTTTTCGTAATTGACTTCTTCGACGTTGCCGTTGAAGTCTGCAAACGGACCTTCCTTGACCCGAACCATCTCGCCCACTTCGAACAGGATCTTGGGGCGGGGTTTCTCGACGCCCTCTTCCATCTGGGAGAGGATCTTCTCGACTTCCTTTTCGGAAATCGGGGTCGGACGGTTGCCCGAGCCACCCAAAAACCCGGTGACGCGGTTGGTGTTCTTGACCAGGTGCCACGTTTCGTCGGTCAGGTCCATTTCAACCAGGACATAACCGGGGAAAATGCGGCGCTCGGTGATCGACTTCTGGCCACCCTTGACCTCGACGACTTCCTCGGAGGGCACAAGAATGCGGCCAAAAGACGTTTGCAGGCCCGCGCGCTCGATGCGCTCGTTCAGGGCCTTGTGTACGCTTTTTTCCATGCCGGAGTACACATGGACGACATACCAACGCTTACTCATTCGCCGTCCTTATTTCCAGCCCAGCAACAGGCCGTAAAGAATCCATTCGATGCCCTTGTCGAGCACCCACATGAAAAGGCCCATGACCGCCACAAACGCGAAAACGATACCCGTCATCTGGGTCGTTTCCTTGCGCGTGGGCCACGAGACACGCTTGACTTCGTTGTAGGACTCGCTGGCGAAGCTCAGGGTGCGGCGGCCGGGTTCGCTGAACCAGGCGATCACGGCTGCGATCACTAGGCCGCCGACGAATACGCCGATACGTGCAGGCATCGGTTGCGCGCTGAGCACGGAGAACCCGACGATGCCAGCAATAACGACAAGAACCGCCAGCCCGAGCTTCACCCGGTCGGCGGTACTGGTTACGGTTTCTACGCTGGTATTAGACATATTGCGACGCGAGCCGCCGTGAATGCGTAACTCGCGATGATCTCCCGCGGGTTTATCCTGGCGGTGGCAGGGGCAGTAGGAATCGAACCTACAACCTTCGGTTTTGGAGACCGACGCTCTGCCAATTGAGCTATGCCCCTAAAACACTACACTTGCACTACACAGCTGCTTCCGCCTACATGCAACAACTTGCGGAACCATACATCATACTACTTTTACAGCAAAGATGGATAGAGGGACTTTAGAGTCCACTCTACCCATCCGGGTATTGCTTACTTCAGGATCTTGGCGACGACGCCGGCGCCGACGGTACGACCGCCTTCACGGATGGCGAAACGCAGGCCTTCTTCCATGGCGATGGGGGCCAGCAGCTTGACCGTCATGGCCACGTTGTCGCCC
>NZ_JACVAF010000014.1:0-36336 GCF_014851745.1 Achromobacter sp. ACM01 | reverse complement strand
GTGGCAGGGGCGGCGGCCGCAGGCGCGGGTTCGGCGGTTGGCGCGGCCGCGGGCTGCGCGGCGGCGCCGGCCTCTGCCAGCGCGCGGTCGATGGCCGAAGCGTCCTCGCCCTGCGCCAGCAGCACGCCGATCACGGTGTTCACCGGCACGGAGGCGGCGCCGGCCTGGACCACGATACGGCCCAGCACGCCGGCCTGCTCGGCATTGATCTCGACAATGGCCTTCTCGGTTTCGATTTCGGCCAGTGCGTCGCCCACGGCGACGGTGTCGCCTTCTTTCTTGAGCCACTGGTGCAGCGTGCCGCCCGAGGTGTCGGCCGCAACGGAGGGGAGCTTGATAAGGTGTGCCACGATGTTCGTCCTATTCAGCGGCGCCGGCCAGGTCTGGCCGGTAGGTGGCGGGATCGTCGTATTCGACCAGTTCCAGCACATTGCCTTCCGGGTCGCGGAAGAACGCCAGCCAGGTGCCGGGGCGCACTTCCATCGGCGCGGGCTTGCTGTCGAAAACCACGCCCCGGGCTTCCAGTTCGCGCACCACGCCGGACAGGTCGCGCACGATGAAGGTCAGGTAGGTTGCGCCCTGGCGGTCCAGGATGGCCGAGCCGCGCGCGGCGGCCTCGGGCGCGGCGGCGGGTTGCAGCAGCTTGATGCGTTCGCCGTAGCTGGTCTGCAGGCGCGCCACGTCGTAGCCATGGCGCGTGAGGCCGGTGGCCTGGGCCTTGTCTGCCGGCACGCTCACGCGGTTGACGAGCTTCAGGCCCAGGACCCCGGTATAGAAGGCCAGCAGCGCGTCCAGGTCGGCGCAGCAGATGCCGACTTCCATCGGCACGGTCATGTGCAGGGATGCGCTCATGCCTGTTCTCCCAGGTCGGCCAGCACGTCGGCCAGGCCGGCCATGACTTCCTCGGTGTCCGCGAAGGCGGCGCGCTCCAGCACCTTGGAGATGCTGGGCGAGGCTTCGCCGCCGGTCACGCGCTTGACTGGCTGGTCCAGCCAGTCGAAGTAGCGGCGCTGGATCTCGTCGGCCAACATGGCGCCGTAGGAGGTGCCGCGCGCGCCTTGCTCCACGATCAGCACGTTGTTGGTCTTCATGATGCTGGCGCCGATGGTGTCCCAGTCCAGGCTGGCGCGGTCCAGCGTGCGCAGGTCGATGACCTCGGCGTCCACGCCGGCGGCTTCCGCCGCCTTGAGCGCGCGGCTGACCATGGACAGATAGGTCAGGATGGTGACCTTGCCGCCCTCGCGGCGCACGCGAGCCTTGCCAAACGGGATCGCATAGTCCAGGTCGTCCGCGGGCACCTCGCCCGAGGAGGCGTACAGGTCCACGTGCTCGATCACCAGCACCGGGTCCTTGGAGGCCAGCGCGGTGTTCATCAGGCCGACGTACTCGTAAGGCGTGGACGGCGCGACCACGCGCCACCCGGGCGCGGTGGCGAAGATGCCGGCCGGATCCATCGAGTGCTGCGAGCCGTAGCCCGTGCCCATGGCGACCTTGGTGCGCAGCACGAAGGGCACGTCGATGTCGCCGCCGAACATGTGGCGGGCCTTGCCGATCTGGTTGAAGATCTGGTCGGCCGCGACCCACATGAAGTCGGGGTACATGAATTCCACGATAGGGCGGTAGCGGCCGTCCATGGCCAGGCCGCCGCCCAGGCCGGCGAAGGCGTTCTCGGAGATCGGGGTGCCCAGTACGCGGTCGGGATACTTGTCCTTCAGGCCGCGCGTGGCGCCGTTGGTGCCGCCCTTCAGGCGGTGCACGTCTTCGCCCAGCACCACCACGCCGGGGTCGGTTTCCATGCGGCGGTCCAGCACGTCGGCCACCGCGTCCACGAACTTGCGCTCGGCGGACTGGCCGGCGTGGTCGGCGGCTTCCTGGTAGCGCAGGCCGGCCAGTTCCGAGCCGTCGCTGCGCAGGCCCACGTCGCGGAAATCCGGGCTGGGCCAGAGGTCGGCGCGCACGCGGCGTTTGCCGCCGTCGGCGGCTTCGGTCAGGCGGCCGGAAACGTCCTTCATCACGTCCTTGCAGCGCTGACGCAGGGCGTCCACTTCGGCTTGCGTGATCAGCTTGCGGGCGATCATTTCCGTGGCGATCTTGTCCAGCGGATCGCGGCGGCGCCATTGCGCTTCCTCGTCCTTGCTGCGGTAGCCGAAGGCGCTGCCGGGGAACGGGCCGTTCTGGTGGAAGAAACGGTACACGTCCACTTCGACGATGGTGGGGCCGTTGCCCGCGCGCATGTGCGCCACGGCTTCGGACATGGCCAGGTGGACCGCCAGCGGGTCCATGCCGTCCACCTTCCACGACGGGATGTTGAAGGCCAGGCCGCGCGCCGACAGGCGCGGTTCGGCGGTGGACTCTTCGACCGTGGTGGACACCGCGTAGCGGTTGTTCTCGATGAAGAAGCACAGCGGTGTCTTCCAGGCCGCGGTCAGGTTCATGGTTTCCAGCACCGAGCCAATGTTGACCGCGCCGTCGCCGAAGTAGGTCACGGCGACGCGGTCGGTGCCGGCATGCTTGTGCGCCCAGCCCGCGCCGGCGGCCAGCGGCACGCCGCCGCCGACGATGGCGTTGGTGCCCAGCGCGCCGGCTTCGAGCCAGCGCAGGTGCATGCTGCCGCCACGGCCGCGGCAGTAACCCTGGGCCAGGCCCATGATCTCGGCCAGCGTCTTCTGCAGGACTTCATCGATGGCGGGCGTGAGCGGATCGAGCGGGTCCAGGCCCAGCGGGGCGACGTGCTGCAGCGCCTTGGCCAGGAACTGGTGGTGGCCGCGGTGCGAACCGTTGATCTGGTCGCCGGCGCCCAGCGCCAGCACGGAACCGACCGCGCCGCCTTCCTGGCCCACGGACGAGTGCGCGGGGCCGTGCACCAGGCCCTCGGCGGCCAGGTCGAGCACGGCTTCTTCAAAGGCGCGGATCCAGTGCAGCTGGGTCAGCATGGTGCCCAGCAGGGCCGGGTCCGCCTGTTGCCAGTCCTTGGCGTCTACCGTCAGTTGCCGCCAGGGCGCTTGGGACTCAAGCGGTTGGTGGGTGGCCATGAGTGAATCTCCAGAGATGTGTGTATGCGTTCTTGCGATTAGAGGTAGCTGTAGCGGCTCCAGCCGCCGTCGGCCACCAGGGTGTGTCCGTTGACATAGGCGGCCTGGCGCGAGGCCAGGAACACCGCCAGGTCCGCCATTTCGGCGGGTTGCGCCAGGCGGCGCAGCGGCGTGCGCTGCTTGAGGCGTTCGGGGTCGAGCCGGCCGCGCGCGGCCAGGTCGCGCACCAGGTCCGTTTCCACGTAGCCCGGCGCCAGCGCGTTCACGCGCACGCCCATGGGGCCCCATTCCACGGCCAGGGTCTCGGTCAGCAGCACCACCGCGCCCTTGGTGGCGCAATAGGCGGCGCGGTCGGGCGCCGCCACCACGCCGTACATGGAGGCCAGGTTGATGATGCTGCCGGCGCCAGCGGGCACCATGCGGCGGCCGGCGGCCTGGGCGCACAGGAACACGCCGGTCAGATTGATGTCCACGGCGCGGCGCCACTCGTCCACGGTGACTTCCAGCGTGGGCTTGTTGGCGGAGACGCCGGCGTTGTTGACCAGCACGTCGATGCGGCTCCAGGCCTTTTCGACCTGTGCGAAAGCCTGCTCGACCGCGTCGGCGTCCGTGACCGACGCTTGCACGGCCAGCGCCTCGCCGCCCAGGGCAGTCAGGCCGGCGACGGCTTCGTCCAGCGCCGTGGCGTCCATGTCCAGCAGCGCCACGCGCGCGCCCTGGCGCACGAAGGCCTGCGCCGTGGCCAGGCCGATGCCCTTGGCGCCGCCGGTGATGACGACGCTCTGGCCGCGCAGGTCGGGATGGATGACTTCCGGAGTTTGGTCCAAGATGTTTGCCTCTTAGCGATGTATATGCCGGCGCTCAGACCGCCAGCCATTCCTGGACCACGTCCTGGCGCTCATGCAGCTGCGCGGGCGGTCCTTCGAAAACGATGCGGCCATGGCCCATCACGCTGACGCGGGTGGAGACCTTCAGCGCGATGGTCAGCTTCTGCTCCACCAGCACCACGGACACGCCGCGCTTGTGGATGTCGCGGATCACGTCGGCGATCACTTCCACGATCTTCGGCGCCAGCCCTTCGGTGGGTTCGTCGATCAGCATGACCTTGGGGTTGCCCAACAGTGAACGGCACATGGTCAGCATCTGCTGTTCGCCGCCCGACAGGTTGCCGGCCTTGGTGCCGCGGCGTTCCTTCAGGCGGGGGAAGTAGTCGAACATTTGCTCGGTTGACCAGTAGGGCGCGTCGTCGCGCTTGGGCTGTTCGCCCATGCGCAGGTTTTCGTCCACGGTCAGGTTGGCGAACACCTCGCGCTCTTCCGGTACGAAGCCCAGGCCGGCGCGGGCGATCTCGAAGGGACGTTTGTTGGTGATGTCGCGGCCTTCGATGGCGATGCTGCCGCCGGTCACGTCCACCAGGCCCATGATGCTTTTCATGGTGGTGGAGCGGCCGGCGCCGTTGCGGCCCAGCAGGCTCACGACCTCGCCGCGGCCCACGGTCAGGTCGATGCCGTGCAGGATGTGGCTCTTGCCGTAGTGGGCATGCACGCCTTGCAGGCTCAGCAAGGGGGATTGCGTCGTCATACCGTTTCCTCTCCCAGGTAGGCTTCGCGCACGCGGGCGTCGCCGCGGATGTCGGCCGGCGTGCCGGTGGCGAGGATCTCGCCGTAGACCAGCACGCTGATGCGGTCGGCCAGCGAGAACACCACCTGCATGTCGTGCTCCACGATCAGCAGCGTGCAGTCGCGGGTCACGTCCTTGATCAGTTCGACCGTGTAGTCCACCTCGTGCTGGGACATGCCCGCCATGGGCTCGTCCAGCAGGATGACCTTGGGGCGCGAGGCCAGCGTCATGCCGATTTCCAGCGAACGCTGTTCCGAGTAGTTCAGGTCGCCGGCGGCGGTGTCCTGCTTGGCGGCCAGGCGCACTTTCTCCAGCAGGCGGTCGACGTCTTCGTTGACGGCGCGGTTGCGGGCGATGGGACGCCAGAAGTTGTAGACCAGGCCGTGCATGCGCAGCACCGCCAGTCGCAGGTTTTCGCGCACGGACAGACGCGGGAACACATTGGTGATCTGGAACGAGCGCGCCAGCCCCAGGCGGTTGATGCGCTCCGGCGGCAGGCCGCCGATGGAGCGCGCACGCAGGCTGATGTCGCCCGAGGTCGGCGCGAACGAGCCCGACATCAGGTGGAACAACGTGGACTTGCCGGCGCCGTTCGGGCCGATGACGGCATGGCGTTCGCCGGCCTCGACCTTCAGGTTCACGCCGCGGATGATCTGCGCGTCGCCAAAGGACTTGCGCACGTCGGTCAGGGTCAGGATTTCGTGGCTCATTGTGCAGCCTCCAGCGCGGGAGCGGCTTGTTCGTCGTCGCGCCACAGGGCCAGCGCCCAGCGGCAGGCAGCGAGGCCTGCCAGGAACAACACCAACGGAATCAGCCAGGTCGACAGCGCCAGCGGCGCCCAGTCGTGGCCGAACAGCGGAATGTCGGGCCAGCCGGCCTCGGGATTCATGGCCAGCAGCGACCGGTAGTCGCGGGCGAACATGCGTTGCAGCAGCTCCACCGTGAAGACCGTGGCGCAGGTCAGCAGCAGGCCGCCTGCCACCGAGACCGCGGCGCGCGGCAGCCAGTTGCCCAGGCCGCGCTCGCGCAGCGAACGGGCGGCGCCCTGCACCAGGCCGACCAGGCCGTCCGGCACGAACAGCATCACCAGCACGAATAGGATGCCCTGGTACAGCAGCCAGGAGCGCGTGATGTCGGCCAGCGTCTGCGACAGGAAGGTCAGGATGGACGCGCCCAGCACCGGACCGAGGAAGGCGTTGACGCCGCCGATGTAGGCGAACAGCACCGCGTCGGTGGACAGCTTGACGTCGAACAGCACGTAGTTGCCGGCTTCGATGTTCAGCGCCTGCAGGCCGCCGGCGATGCCGGCGAACATGGCGGACAGCGCGAACACCAGGGTCTTGAGCGTGTGCGGCCGATAGCCCAGGTAGCGCAGGCGGTTGGCGTTTTCGCGCAGGCCCAGCGTCAGCCGGCCCAGCGGCGTGCGGGTCAGGCCGTAAAGCGCGGCCAGCGACACCAGCACCCAGGCCAGCACCAGGAAATAGACCTCGATGTCGGAACCGAAGGTGAAGCCCCAGGCCGGCATGCGCATGGCGGACACGCCCGCCTCGCCGCCGAACACGCCCTTGAGGTGCGGCGCCAGCGCATGCAGCAGCTCGGCCAGCGCCAGCGTGATCATGGCGAAATAGACGCCGGCGCGCATGGTGGCGAACCAGCCCGCGACCAGGCCGAACAGCAGGCCGGCCACGCCGCCTGCCAGCGGCATCAGGGGCGTGGGCAAGAGGCCCGCGCCGCCCAGCGCGTTCATGGCATGGATGGTGGCGAAGGTGCCCACGCCGAAGTAGGCGGCGTGGCCGAAGGACAGCATGCCGCCCTGGCCGGCCAGCAGGTTGAAGGCGCAGGCGAACAGCGCGGCGATCAGCATCTGCACGGCCGCCACCAGCTGGCCCGGGGGCAGCAGCCAGGGCAGCGCGCAGAGCGCGGCCACGCACAGGACGAGGAGCAGGAGGACGGAAGTACGGCGGGTCTGGCTCATGCCTGTTCTCCCTTCAGGCCCGAAGGCTTGACCAGCAGCACCACCAGCATCAGCAGGAAGGGCAGGGTGGCCGCCAGGCTGGAAATCTTCACGGTCATCAGGCCACCCACGCTTTCGGCCCATTCCCCGGCGCCGAACAGGCCGAACAGGGTCGCCAGGCTGGCGTCGATGCCGACCGAGAACGAGCTGATCAGACCGATCAGCAGCGAGGCGATCATCGCGCCTTCGAGCGAGCCCAGGCCGCCCACCACGACCACCACGAACACCAGCACGCCCAGTTCCAGCGCCATGTTCGGATTGGTGGTGTAGAAAGCGCCCGCGACCGCGCCGGCCAGGCCGGCCATGGCCGCGCCCACGCCGAACACGCTCATGAACACCAGCGGCACGTTATGGCCCAGCGCTTCGGCCATGCGCGGGCGGTAGATGGCCGAGCGCACCACGATGCCGACGCGGGTGCGCGACAGCAGCACATAGATCACGGCGAACATCGCCAGCGACACGCCGCCCATCAGCAGGCGGTAGAAGGGGTAGTCCGCGTCGAACACGCGGAAGGCCGCGAAGTTGAGGAACTGCGGCACGCGGTAGTCGACCGGAAAGTCGCCGTAGAACAGCTTGATCAGCTCCGCCACGATGAAGGCCAGGCCGAAGGTCACCAGCAGTTCCTGCGCATGGCCGAACTTGTGGACGCGGCGCAGGAAGTAGCGCTCCACGCCCATGCCCAGCAGGCCGGCGATGATGGTGGCCAGGACCAGCGCGGTCCAGAAGCCGGTGACGGGCGTCAGGGTGTAGGCGGCATACGCGCCTATCATGTAGAACGAGGCGTGCGCGAAGTTGAGCACGCCCATCATTCCAAAAATCAGTGTCAGGCCTGCCGACACCATGAATAGCAGCAGGCCGTAAATCACGCCGTTCAACAGCGAGACGGTAAAGTATTCCATGTCCGCTCCAGGATTCTTGCGCTAAGACGACGGACGTCTTGCGAGCGATGCGCACCAGGGTTTTTCCGGCCCGCGCCGGGGGTGCGCTTATTGATCTGCGACGAATGGATGGGCAAGCGCGTCCGTGGCGCCATGCGCAAGCTGGCGACGGACGCGCTTGCAACCCATCAGTTCGGCCGCTGCATCTTGCAAGTGGCTTGCGGCGGCGCCGATACATCGGCCGCGGCCAGCACCTTGACCGGCTCGAAGCCCATGTCGGTGCCGTCGGCCTTGTACTTGGCGTTCTTGCCGACCTTGGACACCACCATCGGCAACTGCACCTGGTGGTCTTCCGCGCGCATCGTGTAGGTGCCCAGCGACGAGGTGTAGGTGACCTTCTCCAGCGCGCCGGCCAGTTGCGGCACGGACAGCTTGCCGTCCTGCGGCTTCACCTGCTTGAGCGCTTCGCCCAGGAAGCGGATGCCGATCACGGTCTGCGGCTCGGTATAGCTGGGGTAGTGGCCCGTCTTGGCCTTGTAGTCCTCGGCGAACTTGGCGCCTTCCTCGCCCGCGGCCTCGATGTTGTACGGATGGGCGATGTAGTGGCCCAGCGCGACTTCGCCGGCGTTGGCCAGGTTGCCCACCTGGTCCAGGAACACGGTGGCGAAACGGACCTTCAGGCCGGCGGCCTGCGTGGCCTTCATCAAGAGCAGCAGGTCGTTGGACCAGTTGCCCGTGATCACGGTGTCGGGCGTGGCCGAGCGAATGCGCGCCACGTAGGGGGCGAAGTCCTGGATCTTGTTGACTTCGTGCAGCGTCTTGCCGACCACTTCATAGCCATACTGCTTGGCAAAGCGCTCGGTGGCGCCTTCCATGTCCTGGCCCCAGGAGTAGTTCTGGTTGATGGCGTACACGCGCTTGCCCAGCGTGCCGTCGGCCGACATGACCGAGGCCAGCGCCTTCACGCGCAGGTCGGCGTTGGTGGTGAAGCGGAAGTGGTAGAAGTGGCACTTCTGGCCGGTCAGTTCCAGCGCCTCGCCGCCCACGTTCAGGAACACGACTTCCTTGCCCGGGTTGCGCAGGTTGTGCTTGCGCACGTCTTCGGTCAGCTGGCCCGAAATGGCCGACGAGGACCCTTGCACCAGGATCTGCACGCCTTCGGCCGCGGCTGCGCGGAAGCGGTCGGACGCGCCCACCGGGCCGCCCTGGTTGTCGAACTCGACCAGTTCCAGCGGCTGGCCGTTCCAGCCGCCGGCGGCGTTGATGCGGTCCAGCTCATACTTGACCGCGGCGCGGAACATCAGGCCGGTCGAGGCCTGCGGGCCGGACAGCGTCTCGATCAGGCCGATCTTGACGGGCGCGGCCTGGGCCGATGCGGCGATGCCGGCCAGGCACAGCAGGCCAGTGGTGAAAGCCAATTTCATGCGTGTCTCCTCCGTGGGACGGGAGTGTGGTGAATCTGTTGATCAGGCAAGCGCGCGGGCGGGCTTGCGCGGCTCTTCTATGCCGAGGAAGCGGGCAATTTCGGCAATCTGCCCTTCCAGCATGTACAGGCCCGGATGCGTGCGGCAGCCGCGCGCGGCGGCGGCGCGCAGCAGGGGTGTGTCGACGCGGCTCATGACGGCGTCGGCTACGACGGTGCCGGCGGCAAGCGCGTCCAGCTGGAAGGGCAGGGGATCGGTGTCGTTCAGGCCCAGCGAGGTCGCGTTGATGGCGATGTCGCAAGCCTGGGGCGCGGCGCTGGCCACGCTGATGGCCAAGCCGGGATATTGGCGGCTCAGATGAGCGGCGAAGGAGAGCGCCTTGTCGGCGCTGCGGTTGTACAGGCGCAGGCTGGCGGGGCCGGCGTCGGCCACGGCACAGGCGATGGCCTTGCCCGCGCCGCCCAGGCCGGCCAGGTAGACGTGGCGGCCGGCCGGATCGTGGCCCTGGCTGCGCAAGCCGGCGACGAAACCCAGTCCGTCGAAGTTGCCGCCGGTGAGCACGCCGTCGCGCAGGCGCACCGCGTTGACCGCGCCGCTTAGCTGGGCCGAGGGCGTCAGCGCGTCGCACAGGGCGGCGGCATTTTCCTTGTGGGGCACCGTCACCACGATGCCGCCCAGATTGACCAGCCCGCGGATGCCGGCGAACAGGCCGGGCAGGGCGTCGGGGGCCACATGGAACGGGACCATGACCGCGTCCACGCCGCGCTCGCGCAACAGGGCGTTGAGCCGCTGGGGCGTCTTGACGTGCGCGATCGGGTCCGCCGCGATCGCGAAAACGGTAGTGCTGCCGGTGATTTCCACCTGTTTGTCCCCTGCCTGGGTAGCGGCTTGCCGCCGTGTCGTTCCCGACTCTCTTGCCTGAAAGCGCCAGTTGCTTTACGCTTTCGGAATAAGTTGTCAGGCAACTTTATTAAGTTGTCCGATAAATCATAGGGCAAGCGTTTTTCCCGTGTCAAGCGGCGGTTTCGGGAGTCCAATCGGAATTCCAGGGTCCGCCGGAAAGGCGCTCAGCCCGCGTACGAGCGTGCTACAGGAGACAGAATGATTTCGTTCGAAGGAAAGGTTGCCGCCATCACCGGCGCGGGCAATGGCATCGGCCTGGCGACGGCGCGGCTGATGGCGGCGCATGGCGCGCGGCTGGTGCTGACCGACATCGATAACGCGCGCCTGGAAGAGGTGGCGGCCGAGCTGGACCCCAGCGGACAGCGCGTCTACACGCGAGCGCTGGACGTGTCGGCGTCGGCCGACTGCGAACGCGTGTTCGAGGCGGCGGCCAAGCATTTCGGCGGGCTGGACCACCTGGTGCATTGCGCCGGCATCTATCCGGAGCAACTGGTCAAGGACACCAGCGACGAGGCCTGGCGCACGCTGATGCGCGTGAACCTGGACGGCACCTTCTATGTATGCCGCGCCGCCCAGCGCCATTTGCGCCACGACGGCTCCATCGTGTTGCTGACCTCGCTGGCGGCCCAGCGCGGCAGCTATGCGCACGCGGCCTATTCGGCTTCCAAGGGCGCGGTGCAGAGCTTCACGCGCAGCCTGGCGCTGGAGCTGGCGCCGCAGATCCGCGTGAACGCGGTCGCGCCGGGCATCATCGCCACTTCCATGACGCAGGACCTGATCGGACAGAAGGGCGCGCAGCTGCTGGAAAGCACGCCGCTGCGCCGCTACGGCACGGCGGAGGAAATCGCCGGCTCCATCGCGTTCCTGTGCTCGCCGCTGGCCGGTTTCGTCACCGGCGAGGTCATGCAGGTCAACGGCGGCATCTATATCGCGTAAAGTCCCAGGATGGCGCGCCTGCCCATGCCGCGTCCGGTCCGCCAGGCATTCCCATAAACAAGAGGCGGCGCGTCTGCGCGCCGCCCGCAAGTTTCCACCATTCGACCATGCAGCCCAACCAAGAACAGGATCCGCCGCGCGCCGCGCCCAAGAGTTCGCTTTCGGCGGCGCTGGGCGACGCGTTGGCGGAGCAGATCCGCCAGGGGACGCTCGCACCCGGCGATCGCCTGCCCACGGAAAAGCAGCTGACGGAAACCTATTCCGTCAGCCGCGCCGTCGTGCGCGAAGCGCTGGCGCGCCTGAAGTCCGAAGGCCTGATCACGTCGCAGCAAGGCAGCGGAGTGTTCGTCGATCCGAACTTCCAGAAGAACGCGTTCCGCATCGCCGCGCCCACGCCGGGCGACAACCAGGAACTGGAACATATCCTGGAGCTGATGCTGTCCATCGAAGTCACCGCCGCGCGCTACGCTGCGCAGCGCCGCACCGACGCGGATCTGAAGAAGATGCGCCAGGCGCTGGTGGGCATGGAATACGCGCTGCTCAACGACAAGCTGGGCGACGAAGAGGACTACCAGTTCCACCATGCCATCGTGCAGGCGACCCATAATCCGCACCTGGTAGCCCTGAACGATTACCTGGAAGCCAATGTGCGCCGGGTCATCCGCAGCGCGCGCAACAATACGGCGCGCATGTACACCGAACGCATGGCCGCGGTGCAGAGCGAGCATCAGGCGATCTTCGCGGCCATCGACGCAGGCGATCCGGACGCCGCCGGACGCGCCGCCGACCAGCACCTGCGCAACGCCGCGGACCGCTTGCGGCTGTTCCAGGCGGAGCGGCCGGCGCCGGTCTAGGGCGCCGGGGACTGCCTGCCGCGCGGGTGAGTCCTAGGCGAAGGTCTGTTCCATTTCGCGGCGGAACTGCACGGCCGTAGACCTTTCGTCGTACTCCACGTCGGCCCAGCGGATCGCCTGCGATTGGCGCACCGGGTTCTTCAACTTGACCTGGTGCGACAGGCCCAGCGGCAGATAGCCCTCGTCCACCGAATCGCGCGCCGGCATCAGCCGGCCGTACACCGTGTAGCCGCCTTCGCCGTCCAGGATCTGGCCGGCCGGCAGGTCGCGCTTGGCGGTGGCGACGACGTCGCCATGCCAGCCCGCGGGCGCGCCGGTGGGTTCGCGGCGCAAGCCCACGCTGGCCACGCTGATGCCCAGCTCCAGGCCGATCAGGTGATAGGGCTTGTACATGGCGGTGTAGTTGCCGCTGGGGTCCGTGACCAGGCCGTATTCCTTGAAGCAGCGGCGCACGTAGTCGCTGTCGGCGGCCAGGGTCACGTACACGCCCCAGCGCAGGTCGCGGAACACCGGGCGGCCGTCGCGCTCCAGCGAGGAAATCACCTCGACCTGGCCGCGATGGTGCAGGATGCCGCCGCTTTCGCGCGGCCGCAGCACGCGCGCCAGATCGTCCACGCCGCAGGGCGGGAAGTGCAGGCCGGATGGCGAGGGCAGCAAGCCCGTGGCGTTGGACACCGCGGCCATTTCGATCGCGCTCTTGGTGCCATCCAGGAAACTGTTGAACATCTGTGCGTTGAAGTCGCCCGCCGCTACCATCTCGGCGGTGAAGCCGTAATAGGGCCAGACGGTGTCCGGCGTGGAGGTATGGAATTCCGGCAGATACTTGGTGCCCTTGCCCGCGGCCATGACCTCGAAGCCGCTGGCGCGGGCCCAGTCCACCATTTCGCAGATCAGGGCCGGCTGGTCGCCGTAGGCCAGCGAATAGACGATGCCGGCCTCTCGCGCGCGCCGCGCCAGCAGGGGGCCGGCCAGCGCGTCGGCCTCGACGTTGACCATGATGATGTGCTTGCCGTATTCGCAGCAGGCCAGCACGTGGCTGATGCCGGCGGCGGCCTGGCCGGTGGCGTCGATGACGATATCGACATCGGGACTGGCGATCACGGCGTGGGGATCGTCGCTGAAGTAGACCTTGCCGTTCTTCAGCGCATCATTGGTGCTGCTGGCGTTGAGCGCGCTGGCGGGCCAGCCCACCCGGGTGAGCGCCGCGCGGGCCCGGTCGGGCGCCAGATCGGCCACGGCGACCAGCCTCATTCCCGGCGTGCGCGGGGCTTGGCTCATGAACATCGCGCCGAACTTTCCGGCGCCCAGCAAGGCAACACGCAAGGGCTTGTGATCGGCTTCTCGCTGCTTCAGCAGGCGGTACAGATTCATGGCGCGGGCTCCTCCGGGGTGGGGGGTACTGCAACACAGAATAGTCCCAAATCGCGGCTACTGAACAGGACTCACTCGTCTGCCGTATACAGCTCTCCGGCCAGCACGTTGCGCCAGTTCTGCCAGCTGATGCGGGGGCGGTCCGACACCTCGCGGTTGTAGGGGGCGTCGAACAGGATGTGCTTCCAGCGCGGCTTGATCGCGCCTTCGATCAGGGGCTTGTCGTCGATCAGCAGGTGGCCGTGCACCAGGGTCTTGTCCTTGGTCAGGATCAGCCGGTTGGTCGCTTCGCGGCCCAGGTGTTTTTCCACCCACAGGTACTTCTCCGCCACGCAGTTCTCGAACTGCGACAGGGGCGAGGAGCAGATGCGCACGTCCAGGCCCAGCGCCAGCAGTTCCTTTATGGCGTCCAGCGCGCCGGGCACCGGCGGCAGGTCGCGGATGAAGCCGGGCGCCGTGTAGATGGCCTCGGCCATGCCGCGCAGCTCGGGGGCGTAATCCTGGCGGATGTAGAAAGACTTGCGGTCCTCGAACGCCACCGGCGGGATGTCCGGATGGCGCGCGCGCCAGGCGTCGATGAAGGCGTGTTCGAAATCGGCGAGCACGCCGTCTTGGTCCAGCAGGATGATCATGGCGGTCCCGGGTGATGGCAACCGGCTGATTGTGCCAGAGCGGAACGTCAGGAGTCTTGCGGCCGGGACTGCGCCACGATGCGGTAGCGGCTGCCGCCCGATTGCGATTCGGAGGCGACCAGCACCATGCGGTCGTAGCGCCAGGGCAGGGGGGCGGGCGCTTCGGCTGGCGGACTGGAGTGCTCGATGTTGCGCAGCAGGGTGACGTGCGGGCGGAAGGGCTGCGGCGGCGCGGCCAGGCCAAAACCCGACAGCCATAGCCACAGATCATCGTGGGCGGCCTGCAGGCCTTCGGGCGTGTCGCCGGGACCGGCCCACAGGATGCGCTGGCGACCGAAGACGCCGTAGCGGTCCAGCCTGATGTCCTCGGGGGCGAGGCGGCGTTCAGGTGTCGCCGCGGCCAGCTCATCGGCAAGCGCCGCGTCCACCGGCCCAAGGAAGGCCAGGGTCAGGTGCAGGGTTTCCGTGCGCATGGCGCGCCCGCCGCAGCTGGGCCGAGCCTGCTCTGCCCAGGTCGCGAGCTGGGCGGCCAGCGAGGGGGCGGGCCACAAGGCGTAGAACAGGCGGACGGTGGACATGCGCTGATTGTAGGGGCGCATGCGGCGCAATGCGCATGCGCGGCCCTTCAGTCGCTTGTGGTTTCGGTGCGGCGCCGGCGGGTCAGGGCGGTGTCGAAACGTTCCACGCCTGGGCGGGCTGGACGGTCGAAGCGTTCCACGCCGGGACGGGTGAAGCGCTCGACGCGCTGCGGGGTTTCGGTCTTGGCCTGCACGCTCTGGGCGGCCGCCTGTTCGCGCTTGGCGATGATTTCCTCGGCGCGCTGATGATGCGGCGCCATCTTGCGGACCATCACCCGGCCGTCGCGCGGGAAGTAGTTGATGCGGCGCGCGTGCACGTCGCCCAGGTCTTGCGCCTTGACGGGGATGCCTTCGGTTCTGAGATAGTTCAGCACGAACTGGCCGTTGCGTTCGCCGATGTTCATCTGCTGCATGGCGGACAGCACGGCGCCGCCGCCGAATACCTTGGCTTCAAGCCGGTCGCGCGCCGCGCCGGCCTTCAGCAGTTCGTTGATCAGCACTTCCATGGCGAAGGCGCCATAGCGCATGGTGGCCGAGGCGGGCGACTGCATGTCGCCCTCAGGCAACATGAAATGGTTCATGCCGCCCACGCCCGTGATCGGGTCGTGGATACAGGCGGCGACGCAAGACCCCAGGACGGTCGAGATCATCAGGTCTTCGTTGGTGACGTAGTACTCGTTGGGCAGTACTTTCACCGCCTGACACTGGAACGCGCTGTCGAAATAGTGGCGCGTCGCACGGGCTTCAAGACGGGCGGCCATGGGACTCGATTAAGGGCAAGTACAACGATTGGGACACGAAGGTGGCAGCTCGAGAACAGAAATGTATCAAAGTATGTAAGAAAATGTCGCTTTATTCTTGCATACTCAAGCTTCCAGCGGGTGAATTGCTATGTAACGGGCGCAGTAATGTGTCCTGTTTTTGCAGCCCGGCCCAAAGCCGAAGACGCCCGCAGGCAGGCATGCAAGCATCCTACACAGGCGGGCGGAAGTCGTTCCCCGGATCACGGGGAAGAAGGGGCTTTATACGGAGCTTTAGGCGCTGCGCGTCAGAAGCGCGTGCTGCGGGTGACCGACCAGCGGGCCGACAGGGCGCCCAGGGCGGCCGAAGCCACCACCGCGCCGATCAGCACGGACGGGCCCGGAAGGTGCAGGGCGAATTCGGCCCCGTAGCTGCGGGCCAGCCCCACCAGGGCGTCGTTCAGTGGCGACAGCGCGACCGCCGCCACGCCGATGGCCAGAAGCGAGGCCACCGCGCCCGATAGCGCGCCCAGGTAGAGGAAGGGGCGGCGCACGAAGGATTCGGTGGCGCCCACCAGCCGCGCCACGCCGATTTCCTCGCGTTGCGACAGCGCCTGCATGCGCACGGTATTGAAGACCGTCGCCAGCACCACCACCGCCACGCAGGCGGCCAGGAAGGCCAGGCCGATGCGGGCAAAGCGCAGGATCGCCTCCAGGCGCTGCACCCAGGCGCTGTCCAGCTGCACCAGGTCTACGTGGTTCCATTGTTTCCAGGAGGCGGCCAGCTTGTCTGCCCGGCCGGCGAGGTTGTCGCCATCGGCCAGCGTCACCACCACTGCGTCCGGCAGGGGGTTGCCCGGCAGCACGGCCAGCGCCTGCTGCCAGGCCGGGTTGGCGCGCAGATCCGCCAAGGCGTCCTCGCGGCCCACCACGCGCACGGCGCGGACGTCGTCCTTGAATTCGTCCTGGATCCGTTTGGCCACGTCCGCGGCGGCGCCCGAGGGGGCGTCCACGCGCATGAAGACGGTGACTTCGGGGGTGACCGACATCTGGCGCGCCACCGGCTGGACCGAGACGAGGATGGCACTGCCCAACAGTGGCAGGGCCAGCGCCAGGGCCATGACCAGCAGGTTGGCCAGGGAGGAGAACGGTTGCTTGACCAGCCGGCGCAGGGTGACCAGCAGTGCGTAGCGGTGTTGCCGCAGCCAGGCGTTCATGCGGACTCTCCCGGGTAGGCGCGGCCGGACGCGGCGCCCGGCTGCTGCCCGATACCGGATTGTCCCGCGCCGGCCTCAGGCTGCGGCGTTGCGGAACCCTGGGAGTCGGCGAACTTGCCCGGGTCGATGCGCAAGGTGCGGGTGGCGTAGCGCGCCATGAGGTCCTGGTCGTGCGAGGCGATCAGCGTGGTCACGCCGACGCGGTTGAAGTCGCGGAACACATTCATGATGCGCTGCGCGTTGTCGTGGTCGAGGTTGGCGGTGGGTTCGTCGGCGATCAGGATGGCGGGCCGGTTCACGATGGCCCGCGCGATCGCCAGGCGCTGCTGTTCGCCGCCGGACAGTTCGATCGGATTCAGGTCTTCCTTGCCGGACAGCCCCACCTTGTCCAGGGCGGCGCGGGCGCGCGCCGCGGCCGAGTCCCAGGCGTGGCCCGTGACCGCCAGCGGCAGCATGACATTTTCGAACGCGCTGCGATCGAACAGCAGGTGCGTGTCCTGCAGGATCACGCCCACGGCGCGGCGCAGGTACGGCCGGGCGCGGGCGGGCAGCTTGTCCAGCCGCTGGCCGTTGACCTGGATCGACCCCCGGCTGGCGGGCTCCAGTCCGCCGATCAGCTTGAGCAAGGTGGACTTGCCCGCGCCGGACGGCCCGGATACGAAAACGAACTCTCCCGCGCTCACGCGGAAGTTGATGTCGGCCAGGATATTGCGGCCGCGACCATATGATTTGAATACGTGCTGGAATTCGATCATGGCGGCTGTCAGATGAAGCCGCAATAGTAACTCGGGGACACTAAGGTGGCCTAAACCGCCTGGACGATGCGCGGACAAATATTTGCGCGCAAGGCGTCCGGGCGCGTTTGTCCTGGCGCAAACAGTGCCCCCATTTTCGACAGGAAACAGCGTTTCATTTCACCCAGTGTCCCTATATTTCAAGGGAATTCCCGGATGCGCCGCGAGCGGCGCGGACGCTACCATCCGCCCCATACGTCGGCCCAACCCGGCCTGCGTTGCGACTTCGCTTTATCCCACACGGAGAACACGATGAAAGTACTGAAACTCGCTGCGATCGGCGCCGCTTTGTTCGCTGCATCCGCGGCTGCCAATGCGGGCGCAACCTTCGATAACGTCAAGAAAAAAGGGTTTGTCCAGTGCGGGGTTTCGACGGGCATCCCGGGGTTCTCCATCGCTGACAGCAAGGGCGAATACAAGGGCATCGACGTGGACCTGTGCCGCGCCATCGCCTCGACCATGTTCGGCGACGCCACCAAGGTCAAGTTCACCCCGCTGAACACGCAGCAACGCTTCACCGCGCTGCAGTCCGGCGAAGTCGACGTCCTCACCCGCAACACCACCGTCACGCTGACGCGCGACACCACGCTGGGCCTGATCGGCGTGGGCGTGAACTACTACGACAGCCAGGGCGTCATGGTCTCCAAGGACCTGAACGTCAAGAGCGCCAAGGAACTCAACGGCGCCACCATCTGCGTGCAGCCCGGCACCACCACCGAACTGAACCTGGCTGACTGGTTCCGCGGCCAGAAGATCGAATTCAAGCCGGTCGTGATCGACAAGTACGACGAAATCATCCGCGCCTTCTCGGCCGGCCGCTGCGACGCCTTCACCACCGACAAGTCGCAACTGGCTTCCACCCGCACCACGCTCGAGAACCCGGACAAGTACGTGATCCTGCCGGAAGACTTCTCCAAGGAGCCGCTGGGCCCCATGGTCCGCCAGGGCGACGAGCAATGGTTCAACATCGTGCGCTGGTCGCTCAACGCCATGCTCGAAGCCGAGGAATACGGCATCACCAAGGCCAACGTCGCGGAAATGGCCAAGAGCCCCAATCCCAACATCCAGCGCATCCTGGGCGTGACCCCGGGCATGGGCAAGAACCTGGGCGTGGATGACAAGTGGGCCTACAACATCATCAAGAACGTGGGCAACTACGGCGAAAGCTTCGAAAGCACGCTGGGCAAGAGCAGCGCGATGAAGCTGGAGCGCGGCTTGAACGCTTCCTACAAGAATGGTGGCTTGATGTACGGCTGGCCGGTGCGCTAACACACGGCTGCCTGGAAAAACGGAGCCCGGCGCTCCGTTTTTCCTCTCCCGCCCTCGGGCGGGTGGCAGGAGTGGGTGGCGCGGCCCTACCGGCTTCGCCGCCCGGTGTCCGACTTCTGTAGATTTACTCATGAATACTCCCAATAAAAGCGCGCCTGCATCGGCACCTCCCCGGCGTCTGAACTGGAACGATCCCGGGGTGCGCTCCGTGGTCTATCAAGTCCTGGCGCTGGCCGCGGTGGCCTGGGCCGTGTGGTTCCTGGTTTCAAACACCCTGCACAACCTGTCCGTGCGCAACATCGCCACGGGCTTCGGCTTCCTGGACCGCGAGGCCGGCTTCGCGATCGGCGAAACGCCCATCGCCTATACCCCTGCGGACACCTACGGCCGCGCCATCCTGGTGGGCCTGCTCAACACGCTGCGCGTAGCCGTCATCGGCATCGTGCTGGCGACCATCCTCGGTACGCTCATCGGCATCGGCCGCCTGTCCAAGAACTGGCTGGTCGCCAAGATCACCTCGGTCTATGTCGAGATAATGCGCAACGTGCCGCTGCTGCTGCAGCTGTTCTTCTGGTACGCGCTGATCACGGAAAACATGCCCGGTCCGCGCCAGGCGCACAATCCGCTGCCCGGCGTCTTCATATCCAACCGTGGCTTGAAGGTGCCGGGGCTGGAAGGCAATTCGCTGGACTGGATGCTGGCCGGACTGGGCCTGGCCATCGTGGCGATCATCCTGCTGGGCCACTGGGGCAAGAAGCGCCAGGAGGCCACCGGCCGCGTGTTCCCGCTGGGCCGCGCCGCCATCGGCCTGCTCATCGGCTTTCCCATCATCGGCTGGCTGGTCAGCGGCGCTTCGCTGACCCTGGACATGCCGGAGCTCAAGGGCTTCAACTTCTCGGGCGGCCTGACCTTGTCGCCGGAATTCGCCGCCCTGATGGCGGGCCTGGTGATCTACACCTCGGCCTTCATTGCCGAGGTCGTGCGTTCAGGCATCCAGGCGGTCAATAACGGGCAGTGGGAAGCTGCCGGCTCGCTGGGCCTGCGCCGCAAGCAGGTGCTGCGCCTGGTGGTGCTGCCGCAGGCGCTGCGCGTGATCATCCCGCCGATGACCAGCCAGTACCTGAACCTGACCAAGAACAGTTCGCTCGCGGTGGCCATCGGCTACCCCGACATCGTGTCGGTGGTGAACACCACGCTGAACCAGACCGGCCAGGCCATCGAGGGCATCCTCATCATCATGGCCGCGTACCTCACGGTCAGCCTGTCGATCTCGATATTCATGAACTGGTACAACAAGCGCATCGCGCTGGTGGAGCGTTGATATGAGCAGCACTTCGCATATCCCCGCCGAAGGCCTGCCGCCGCCCAGCACCCAGGTGGGCGCCTGGGCCTGGATCAAGTCGCGCCTGTTCTCCTCGCCGCTGAATATCCTCATCACGGTGCTGCTGGCGTGGTTCCTGCTGATGGCAGTGCCGGCGCTGGTGGAATGGGCCTTCATCAAGGCGAACTTCTCTGCGGCCAACGCGCAGGAGTGCCGCGCTTCCGGGGGCGCCTGCTGGGCGTTCATCATCGAGAAGCACCGGCTGATCCTGTTCGGCACCTATCCCTACGACGAGCAATGGCGTCCGCTGATCGCAACCATCATCCTGGTGGCCGTGATCGTCTGCAGCGGCATCCGGCGCTTCTGGAACTGGAAGCTCGCCGTCATCTGGACCGTGGGCCTGACGGCCGTGGCGCTCCTGATGTGGGGCGGCGTGTTCGGCCTGACCTACGTGGAAAACGCGCGCTGGGGCGGCCTGCCGCTGACGCTGATCCTGTCCACGTTCGGCATCGCCTTCGCCTTCCCCATCGGCGTGCTGCTGGCCCTGGGCCGGCGCTCCAAGATGCCTGCCATCAAGGCGCTGTGCGTCGTGTACATCGAGCTGATCCGCGGCGTGCCGCTGATCAGCCTGCTGTTCATGTCCTCGGTGATGCTGCCGCTGTTCCTGCCCGAAGGCTTCTCCATCGACAAGCTGCTGCGCGCGCAGATCGCGATCATCATGTTCGCGGCGGCGTACATCGCCGAAACGGTGCGCGGCGGCTTGCAGGCGATTCCCAAGGGCCAGTACGAGGGCGCGGATTCGCTGGGCCTGAACTACTGGCAGCAGATGCGCAAGATCATCCTGCCGCAGGCGCTGAAGATCGTGATCCCGCCGCTGGTCAGCATTTTCATCGCGCTGTTCAAGGACACCTCGCTGGTGGTGATCATCGGCATCTTCGACCTGACGCTGGCGGCCAAGGCGGCCTTGTCCGACGCGGCATGGCGCGGATTCGGGGTGGAGGCGTACCTGTTCATTTCGCTCATCTACTTCGTCTTCTGCTTCTCCATGTCCAAGTACAGCCAGGCGCTGGAAAAACGCCTGGCCACGGGACACGCACGCTAGAACTTTGCAGCGCGTCCGCCCCGGGCGGACGCGCACCGCGATACTTACGGGAGTACAGGCATGTCTGATGCCATCATCAAATTGCAGGACGTGAACAAGTGGTACGGCCAGTTCCACGTGCTGCGCAACATCAACCTGGACGTCGCGCCGGGTGAGCGCATCGTGGTGTGCGGGCCGTCTGGCTCGGGCAAGTCCACCATGATCCGCTGCATCAACCGCCTGGAAGAGCACCAGAAGGGCCACATCATCGTGGACGGCACGGAGCTCACCAACGATCTCAAGCACATCGAGACCATCCGCAAGGACGTCGGCATGGTGTTCCAGCACTTCAACCTGTTCCCGCACCTGACCGTGCTGGAAAACCTGACGCTGGGGCCCATGTGGGTGCTGAAGAAGCCGCGCGCGGAAGCCGAGGCCACGGCCATGAAGTACCTGGAGCGCGTGCGCATTCCGGACCAGGCCAAGAAATTCCCTGGCCAGCTCTCGGGCGGCCAGCAGCAGCGTGTGGCGATCGCGCGTTCGCTGTGCATGAGCCCCAAGATCATGCTGTTCGATGAGCCGACCTCGGCGCTGGACCCGGAAATGGTCAAGGAGGTGCTGGACGTGATGGTCAACCTGGCGCAGGAAAGCGGCATGACCATGATCTGCGTGACCCACGAAATGGGCTTCGCGCGCAAGGTCGCCAACCGCGTGATCTTCATGGACCGCGGCGAGATCATCGAGCAGAACAGCCCGGACGAGTTCTTCGACAATCCGCAGAACGACCGGACCAAGCTCTTCTTGAGCCAGATCCTGCACTGATGCTTCAAAACCGCCTTCGGGCGGTTTTTTCTTGGGGCGGCGGGTTGCCGTGACGGGGCAGCGGCGTGAACAGCCGGGGGTTCTGCTGGTATCTCTTTGTTACGCCTTATTCCTCGCTGCGGTATGCTACTGACCGCTATTGATCCGAAGCGAGGAGAACAACATCATGACGCAGACCCCCCGCAGCGCTGTGCGCCGCGCCCTGTTGCAAGGCGCCGTGGCGCTGGCCGCCACCCTGCCTTTCGGCGCCCCGGCGCTGGCCCAGGCCACCGATTTCCCGACCAAGCCGCTGCGCTTCGTCGTGCCTTACCCGCCTGGCGGCCCGCTGGACACCATGGCCCGCATGCTGGCCGAGAAGGTGCGCGGCTCGCTGGGCCAACCGGTCATCGTGGAGAACCGTTCGGGCGCGGGCGGCAACATCGGCGCCGACCTGGTGGCCAAGGCGCCGGCCGACGGCTACACGCTGGTGATGGGCGCGGTCGCGACCCACGCCATCAATCCCTGGCTGTTCGCCAATCTGCCGTATGACCCGGTGAAGGACTTCGCGCCGGTGACCATCGTGGCCTCGGTGCCCAACGTGCTGGTGATGAACGTCGAGTTCGCGCAGAAGAACAAGATCGAGAAGCTGGCCGATCTGATCGACTACGCCAAGAAGAATCCGGGCAAGCTGAACTACGGTTCGGGCGGCAACGGCAGCGCGGGCCATCTGTCGGGCGAGCTGCTGAAGGCGCGCGCGGGGATCAATGTCGAGCACATTCCTTACCAGGGCGCGGCGCCTGCGCAGTTGGCGCTGCTGTCGGGACAGTCGGATTTCATGTTCGACAACCTGGCGGCTTCGGCGCCGCTGATCAAGGACGGCAAGGTCAAGGCATTGGCCGTGACGACTGCCAAGCGTTCTTCGCTGCTGGCGGATGTGCCGACGGTGGAAGAGTCGGGGATCAAGGGCTTTGACCTGGGGACCTGGTTCGGGGTGTTCACGACGGGCGGCACGCCGGCGCCGGTGGTGGCTAAGCTGAACAAGGCTTATGCCGATGCTATGCAGCAGGCGGATGTGAAGCAGCGCTTGTTGACGATGGGGTCTGAGGCTGCGCCGATGACGCCTGAGGCGTTTGCTGAGTTCGTCAAGAGCGAGAAGGCGAAGTATCAGGAGATTGTGAAGATCTCGGGTGCTAGTTTGAATTGATTGGTTTGTCTTGATGGGCGTTTTTTGAGTTCTTGAGACGCCCGTCGCGTCGGCGGCCCGCGGTGTGCGGGGCTGCGATTGCGGTCCGGAGCCTTCGCTCCGGACTTCCCCTGCGTCATCCTCGTCCGCCTTCGGCTCCCTACGGATTCCCTTGGGCTTATCGACGCCCCGCACACCGCGGGCCGCCGACGCGACGGGCTCTGGCGGTTGAAACCTGACGTCAGCTGGGGCGATTGGCGTTCTTCTGGTTCTTGCCGACATCTGTGTTTGGTGGCGTGTCTTGCGGGGCCCGCCCCAGGCCGGCCGCGCGGGCGGCCTTTTGGGGCTTACGCGGTGTCTTGCGTCGTGATGGTGTGTGTTTGCGTTTGGCGTTTGGCGTTTTGCGCCTTGCCGTGTGGTTCGTGGTCTATGCTGAGCGTCCTTGCTTATTGATCTGGGGCCGTCATGCATCTGCAAGCTGCCATTCCCATCTTGCGTATTTTCTCCGTCGAAAAGGCGTGCGAGTTCTATCTGGATTTCCTCGGGTTCGAATGGGACTGGGAGCATCGCTTCGAGCCGGGCATGCCGCTGTATGCGCAAGTGCATCGCGGTGACCTGACGCTGCACCTGAGCGAACACCACGGCGACGCCACGCCCGGGTCCGCGGTGTTCGTGCGGATGCGGGGCGTGGACGAGTTCCAGGCCGAGGTGAATGCCAAGGGCTATGGCTATATGCGGCCCGGCGTGGAAGAGATGCCTTGGGGGCGGGTGATGACTGTCATCGATCCGTTCGGGAATCGGCTGAGTTTCTGCGAATCATCCGACTAGACGCCCAGGTAGCGCTGCGCCAGTTCGGGCTGCGCGGCAAGTTCGGTTGGGCTGCCTTGCCAGACCACGCGGCCTTTTTCCAGGACGTGGTGGCGGTCGACGAGCGTCGCCATTTCCTTCAGGTTCTTGTCTATCACCAGGATGGTCTGGCCTTCTTCCTTCAGGCGGCGCAGGCAGTTCCAGATTTCGTGGCGGATCAGCGGCGCCAGGCCTTCGGTGGCTTCGTCCAGGATGAGCAGGCGCGGGTTGATGAGGAGGGCGCGACCGACGGCGAGCATTTGTTGTTCGCCGCCGGACAGCGTGCGGGCGGATTGGGCGCGGCGCTCCTTCAGGCGCGGGAACAGGTCGAAGACGCGGCCGACGTGCCAGCCGGCGCGGGTGTTGCGGGCGGTGGCGATCAGGTTTTCTTCCACCGACAGCGAGCCGAAGACGCGGCGGCCTTCGGGTACCAGGCCGATGCCCAGCTGGGCGATGCGGTGCGGGGCCTGGCCCGCGATGGGTTGGCCGTCGAGCAGGATGCTGCCGCCCTGGGCGGGCAGCATGCCCATGATGGTCTTGACGGTGGTGGTCTTGCCCATGCCGTTGCGGCCGATCAGGGATACGACCTGGCGCGCGGCGATGTCCAGGTCCACGCCGAACAGCACTTTGCTCGCGCCGTAGCCGGCCTGCAGTTGCTTGAGTTGCAGCATCAGTCCTCCTCGCCCAGATAGGCGGCGCGCACGTCGGGATGGTGGCGCACCTCGTCCGGCGTGCCTGTAAAGATGGTCTTGCCGTAGACCAGCACGGTGATCCGGTCGGCCAGGGCGAAGACGGCGTCCATGTCGTGTTCGACCAGCAGGATGGCGTAGCGGCCCTTCAGCTCCTGCAGCAGGGCGGTCATGCGTTGGGATTCCTCGGCGCCCATGCCGGCCATGGGCTCGTCCAGCAGCAACAGCGAGGCATCCAGCGACAAGGCCATCGCCAGTTCCAGCTGGCGCTTTTCGCCGTGGGCCAGTTCCGAAACCCGTACGTGGGCGCGGCCGCCCAGGCCGACGCGTTCCAGCGCCTCTCTGGCGGGTTGGCGCAGTTGCGGCAGGCGGCGGGCGTTCTTCCACAGGTTGAAGCCGCCGGGGCTGTGCGCCTGCACCGCCATGGCGACGTTGTCCTCGGCGCTGAAGGCGGGGTAGAGCTGGCTGATCTGGAACGAACGCGCCAGCCCGGCCGCGGGCCGCTTGTGGGCGGGCATGCGGGTGATGTCGCGGCCATCCAGCAGGATGTCGCCCGAGTCCGGCAGGATCTCGCCGCTGATCTGCGACAGCAGCGTGGTCTTGCCCGCGCCGTTGGGGCCGATGAGCGCATGCAGTTCGCCGGGCCGGACCTGCAGGTTGACGCCTTGGGTCGCGCGCACGGCGCCGAAGGATTTCTGCAGGTCGCGGATTTCCAGCTTGGGATGATCAGTCATGGTGCTTGCCTCCCACCAGCCAGCCATAGACGCCGCGCTTGCCGAACAGCACCACCAGCACCAGCACAGGCCCCAGGATCAGCATCCAGTGTTCGGTCCAGGCGGTGGCGACCTGTTCCAGGCCCAGGTACACGGCCACGCCCAGTACGGGGCCAAAGATGGACCCCATGCCGCCCAGGATCACCATGGCCATGAGTTCGCCGGACTTCTGCCAGGACGACATGTCGGGGCTGACGAAGAGCGCGTAGTTGGCCCACAGGGCGCCCGCCAGCCCGGTGCCCGCGGCCGACAGCACGAAGGCGGTGAGCCGGTAGCGCAGCGGTGCCAGGCCCAGTCCGATACTGCGGCGCGGATTCTGCTTGATGCTTTGCAGCGCCATGCCGAAGGGCGAATTGACGATGCGGCGGCAGGCCAGGATCCATGCCGTCATGAGCGCCAGGCAGACGTAATAGAAGGCGGTGGGGTTGTTCATGTCCAGGCCGGGCAGGGTGTTGCGCGTGTCGATGGACAGGCCATCGTCGCCGCCGTAGACCATCAGGCCGACCAGGATGAAGTACAGCATCTGTCCAAAGGCCAGCGTGATCATGATGAACTGCACGCCCGAGGTCCGCAGCGACAGGAAGCCGACCACCAGGCCGGCGAGAGCGGCGGCAGCGATGGCCAGCGGCCACATCACCAGCGCCGCGTTGCTGCCGCTCCAGCCGAACAGTGTGTCGCCCTGGCTCAGGTGAAAGCCCGCGATGCCGATCACATAGCCGCCCAGCCCGAAGAAGGCGGCATGGCCGAAGCTGACCATGGCGCCGTAGCCCAGGATCAGGTCCAGGCTGACGGCGGCGATGGCGTAGATGAGAAAGCGGGTCATCAGGTTGATCAGGAAGCTCTCGCCCGTGGCCGACGCGATGGCCGGCACCAGCACGAACAGCAGCAGTCCAATCGCGTTGACGATGGTTTTTCTGGTCATGGGTATCGTTCCTATCGCTGCGCGGGCACCAGGCCGCGCGGCTTGAACAGCAGCACGATGGCCATCAGGATGTAGATGCTGGCCGAAACCAGGCTGGAACTCGCCGAGTCCGACAGCTCCGGCGGCAGCAGCCGCGACATCCAGAACGGGATGTAGGCGCGCCCCAGCGCATCGGTCATGCCTATCATCAGAGAACCGACCAGCGCGCCGCGCACCGAACCCACGCCACCCACCACGATGACCACGAAGGTGGTGATGAGGATGCGCTCGCCCATGCCGATCTCCACCGCCAGGAGCGGCGCGGCCATCACGCCGGCAAAGCCGCAGAGCAGGGCGCCTAGCGTGAAGATCAGCGTGAACAGGCGCTGGATGTTTACGCCCAGCGCGTCGACCATTTCGCCGTCGTCGGCGCCCGCGCGTACCAGCATGCCGACGCGCGTGCGCGAGATCAGCAGCCACAGCCCCAGCGCCACCAGCACGCCAGCGCCGATAAAGGCCAGTCGCATGAGGGGATAGTTCAGGCCGGGCAGGATCTCCACCGAGCCCGACAGGAAGGGCGGGATGTCCATGAAGGGCGGGCTGCGGCCGAACAGCACCGTCACCATCTCGTTGGTGAACAGCGTCAGGCCCAGCGTGGCCAGCACCTGGTCCAGGTGGTCGCGGCGGTACAGATGGCGGATCACCAGCAACTCCACCACCAGGCCATAGAGCGCCGCGCCAGCCAGCGCCGCCAGCAGCGCGGCCAGGAACGATCCGGTGGCCGCCGCGGCGCTGGCCGCGCAGAACGCGCCGACCATGTAGAACGAACCGTGCGTCAGGTTGATGACGTTCATGATGCCGAACACCAGCGTCAAGCCCGCCGACAGCAGGAACAGCAATGCGCTGTACTGCAGGCCATTCAAGACCTGCTCCAGGAACATCAGCATTGGGGACTCCTCGTGGAGTGGACCCGGCGGACTGCGCGCAATCCGCCGGGCGTCGTGCGGACTTACATCTTGCAGTCGGCGGCGTGCACGTCGGTATGGTCGCGGGCGATGACCTTCAGGTTCTTGTAGACCAGCTTGCCGTCGGGGCCGGCCTCGATGTGCAGCAGGTACCAGTCCTGGATCGGGTGCTGGTTGGGGCCGAACTTGAACTTGCCGCGCACGCTGGGGAAGTCGGCGCGGCGCAGCGCGTTGCGGAAGTCGTCAGCGCGGCCGGTGATGTCGCCGTCCACGGCCTTCAGTGCGGAGCCGATCAGGTTGGCGGTGTCGTAGGCCTGGGCCGCATAGGCGGTGGGCGCGCGGTTGTAGGCCTTGGTGAAGGCTTCGACGAAATGCTTGCTCTGCGGGTTGTCGAGATCCGCGCTCCACAACGAGCTCAGGTAGAAGCCCTTGCCGGCATTGCCGGTCGCGGCCAGCATGCGGTCGTCCATCGAGTAGATGGGCGTGATCATGCGGATCTTGTCGGCCAGGCCGGAGTTGGCGAATTGCTTGGTCAGGTTGATGCCCGCGCCGCCGGGGTGGAACTGGAAGATGGCGTCGGGATTGAGCGAGCGGATGCGCGCCAGTTCCACCGAGAAGTCGGCCTGTTCCAGCTTGGTGTAGATCTCGTCGGCGATCTCGCCCTTGTAGGTGCGCTTGAAGCCGGCCACCGCATCGCGCCCGGCCTGGTAGTTGGGCGCCATGATGACCACGCGCTTGGCGCCCAGCTCGTTGGCGGCAAGGCCCGCGGTGTCGGCGTAGGAGTCGTTCTGGAACGCCACCGAGAAGTAGTTCGGGTTGCAGGCCTTGCCGGCGTAGTTGGAGGGGCCCGCGTTCAGGCTGACATAGAAGCCGCCCGCGTTCAGCACGGTCGGCCCCACGGCCGCCATGACGTTGGAGAAGTTGATGCCCGTGAACAGCCGCACGCCGCCCTGCACCATCTTGTCGGCGATCTGCTTGGCGTTGGCGGGCTTGAGCGCGTCGTCCTCCACGCGCACATTGACCGGCACGCCGCCGAGTTTGCCGCCGCCTTCCTTGACCGCCAGCATGAAGGCGTCGCGCTCGTCTTCGCCGATGTAGCCGGCGGGCGTGGACAGGGTGCCGATGAAGCCGATGTCGACCGGCTTTTGCTGCGCGCCGGCCGCGAACGCGGTCAGCGCAAGCACGAGGGCGGCGCTGCCGCGGATTGCGGTTTTTCTCATGGTTGTCTCCTTGGGTGCCTGCATTTTTTCTATTGAGAGGATTGCCCCGCGAGGCAGTTTTCCACCTTCCAGCCGTACAGCCACTGCAACGCGTCGTAGAACTGGGACTGGCTGCGGCCGGTCCACAGCATGTTGCGCACGGTGCGTTCGACGCCCCGCGCGTGATAGAGCCTGCCCATTTCGCGGGTGGACCACACCACCCGCGCGCTGCGCGGGATGCGGACGGATTCGTACAGGCGGAACGCGGCCTCCAGGTCTTGGCCGCATTGCTTCACGGCTTCGCCCAATGTCACCGCGTCCTCCAGCGCCATGCAGGCGCCCTGAGCCATGTATTGCGTCATGGGATGGGCGGCATCGCCCAGAATGGTCACGCGCCCCTGGCCCCAGCGTTCCACGGGCTCGCGGTCGGCGGTGGCCCAGCGCTTCCAGGACGTGGGGCGGTCCAGCATCTGGTGCGGACGCGGGTGGATGCCCTGGAAGTAGGACAGCACTTCTTCCTTGCTGCCCTCGCGCACGCCCCATTCTTCCTGTTCGCGGCTGTGGAAAGTCACCACCAGGTTGTATTGCTGGCCGCCGCGCAAGGGGTAGTGCACCAGATGGCAGTGCGGGCCAGCCCACAGCACGGGGGCGTTGATGCGCAGCTCCTCGGGCATGTTCTCGCGTTCGACCACGGCGCGGTAGACCACGTGGCCGGTCACGCGCGCCGGGTCGCCCACCATGCGTTCGCGGATCACGGACTTCACGCCGTCCGCGCCTACTACGGCGTCGGCGCGATAGCGGTTGCCCTGGGTGTCCACGACTTCCACGCCCTTGTCGTCCTGCGACATGGAGGCGATCTGGGTGGAGGTGCGAAAGCTGATCAGCGGATTCTGCTGCACGGCCTCCAGGATGGACAAGTGAATGTCGGCGCGATGGATCACGGCATAGGGGCCGCCGAAGCGCTCGCGGAAGGCCTCGCCGGTATCGATGCGCACCACTTCGCGGGCGTCCACCGCGTCCATCATGATGATGTGGTCGGTAAACACGGCGCGGGCGCGCGCGGTCTGGCCCACGCCCAGGGCGTCCAGCGCCGCGAAGGCGTTGGGACCGAGCTGGATGCCGGCGCCGATTTCGCCGATGTGCGCGGCCTGCTCCAGCAGCTGCACGGCGATGCCTTGCCGGGTCAGCGCCAGCGCCGCGGCCAGGCCGCCGATGCCGCCGCCCACCACGATCACGGATTTATCGGTTTGCGTTGCGTTCATGTATGGCCTCCGCGCCGTTCAGTCCTGGCCGCCCAGGAACACGCCTTGTTTCACCAGCTGCGCCTGCAAGGCGGAAATGGGCACGTCACCGGGGGCGATGCCGGCGCGCAGCGCCATGGCAGCCGCTGTGCCCGCGGCCTCGCCCATGACGAAGCAGCTGCCGCTTACGCGCGCCGCCGACTGGCCTTCGTGCGTCATCGAGGCGCAGCGCCCGGCCACCAGCACATTGCCCGCCACGCCCGGGGCGCGTTTGGGCACCATCATGCGGAATGGCAGCTGGTTATAGCCGCGGGACTCGGGGATCGGCGGCCAGAGCCATTGCACGTCGCCGGCCGTGTGCATTTCCAGCGGCCAGCCATTGACGCCGATGCTGTCCGGAAAGTCGGCGCAGCCCAACACGTCTTCCTTGCTCAGAACGGCCTCGCCCACGATGCGGCGGGTCTCGCGGATGCCCAGCTGCGGCGCGATGTCCAGCACATAGGCGTTCTCGAAGCCCGGCACCTTGGCGCGCAGGAAGGCGAGGTATTGCACGATCTGGCGGCGGCCTTCGAGTTCGCCGGCCGACAGGGAATCGGCGTCGGTGCCGTCGGCCGCGCTGCCGTCGGCGTTGGCCAGCTGGGTCACGTTGACCCGCCACTCGTAGTCGTGTTTTTGCGGGCGCACGATGGCGCCGCGGCGCGGGAAGGTGAATTCGCCGCTGGCCGCAGCCTGGTCCATCAGCTGGGGGATGGTCTTCCAGGCTTCCTGCGCGCGGGCGCCGTCGACATTGCCGACCTTGAACATCAGCGTGGGATAGAGCATGCCGCCGTGCTCGTCGCCCTTCTCGAAGGGCAGGCCGCCCCATTGGGCGATATCGGCGTCGCCCGAGCAATCGATATAGACCTTGGCGCGCACGGCGCAGCGGCCGGACTTGGTTTCCAGGAAGAGCGCATCCACGTTGCCGTCGGCGCCGCGCGCCAGGCCGGTGGCCAGCGCATGGAACAGCACCTGTGCGCCGCTGGCCTGGACCAGCCCGTCGGCGGCGCACTTGAAGGCCGAGATGTCATAAGCCTGGGCGTGGATCTTGCCCAGGATCAGGTGAGGCTCGTTGAGCCCGTCCATGGCGCGCATGCGGTCCAGCAGGTCGTCCGTCATGCCGTGGACCACCTGGCGGATGTCGCCCCGGATGTTCGCGTGCAGGCCGCAGAAGTTGGATACGCCGGCCGCCGTGCCCATCCCTCCCAGGAATCCGTAGCGTTCCACCAGCAGCACGCTGGCGCCGTTGCGCGCGGCGCTGGCGGCGGCCAAGAGGCCGGCGGGGCCGCCGCCCAGCACGACGACCTCATATTCGCCGTAGAGCGGAACCTGGCGGGCGGGTTCGGTGATGAGCATCCCGTGTTCTCCTTGTTTGGGTTGCGCGGCGTGGCCGGGCGCCGGTTTACTGGCCCTTGATGCCCAGCTTCTTGATGAGCGGCTCCCAGCGCTTGAGTTCGTCGTCCATGTAGGCGCGGAACTCGGCGGGCGTGGTGCCGGCGGGATCCATGAACTGAGCCTGCAGGCGCTTGGTGACCTCGGGATCACGGATGGCCTGGATCAGCGCGTCGGACAGCTTCTTCTGGATGTCGGCGGGAACCTTGGACGAGATCACGAAGCCGATCCACGCCGAGCCCTCGATGCCCGGCACGCCGACTTCGGCCAGCGTCGGGATGTCGGGCAGCAGGGCCGAGCGCTTGGAGGAGGTGACGGCCAGGGCCTTCAGGCGTCCATCCTTCACCATGGGCATGACGGCGATGGGCGGCAGCGCGGCGAACTGCGTGTCGCCGGACAGCAGCGAGGTCAGCGCCGCGGGCGACGAGGGATAGGGCACGTGGGTGGCGCGCGCGCCGGTCTGCTGCAGCATCAGTTCCACGGCCAGGTGCGACACCGTGCCGGCGCCCGTGGAAGGGAAGTTGTACTTGTCCGAATTCTTCTTCAGCGCTTCCAGCAACTGGCCGATGTTGTCGATGCCGGCCGAGGCGGGCACGACCAGCACATTGGGCTGGTGCACCGCCAGCGTCAGCGGCGCCAGGTCGGTCGCCGGCGCATAGGGCAGCTTGTCGAACAGCAGAGTGTTGTTGACCAGCGGGCCGGTAATGGACACGCCGAAGGTATAGCCGTCGGGCTTGGCGTTGGCGATGGCATAGGTGCCGATGTTGCCGCTGGCGCCCGGCTTGTTCTCGATGACGATGCTCTGGCCCAGGATGGCGCCGGCCTTTTCGCCAACGATGCGCGCCACCTGGTCGGGGCTGGAGCCTGGGCCGAAGGGGACAATGGCCTTGAGCGGCTGGGCCGGCCAGGCCTGCGCCTGCGCGGCGGCCAGCGGCGCAAGCGCGGCCAGTCCCAGGATCAGGGCATGGGCGGCGATACGGCGCGCGTAGGGCTTATGCATGGGTGTCTCCGAGATCCTTCATGGTGTTGAAGTAGGTTTGTTCGTTGGCGATGAAGGCCGCGACCATGGCGCGATAGGTGGCGTCCACCACCTGGTCCAGGTTGGCGAAACCCTGGTTGTGGCGTTCGGCCAGCAGGCGCGCCTTTTCGAAGACCTGGGCCTGGCGGGCCGGGGCGCTGACCTGGAAGGCGTCGCGCTTGAAGCGCGCGGCGTCCTTCACGTACATGGCGCGTTCGGCGATCAGGCGCACGATCTCATCGTCCAGCCTGTCGATGTTGGCGCGCACTTCCGCCAGGTTGGCGCATAGCGGGCGGTAGGCGGGATCGGTGTATTCGCGCAGCGGCGCGCCCTGGGTGTCGGGTTCCTGGTTGCTCACTTGGTGTAGTCCGGTTGCTGGGTGGGAGCCGCTTGCTGGAAGGCGGGCTGCGCATTGCAGTGTTCATAGACGCGCATGGCGCGCGGATAGGCCGACAGGTCGCAGCCCATGCGCTGGGCGTTCGCCATCTGCGGCACCAGGCAGCAGTCCGCCAGGGTGGGCGCGTCGCCGTAGCAGTAGGCGCCATGGCCGTGGCGCGCCAGCAGCGCTTCCACAGCCGTCATGCCCTCGCGGATCCAGTGGTGATACCAGGCGTTCTTCTGTTCTTCGCTGGCGCCCAGCACGTCCTGCAGATAGCGCAGGATGCGCATGTTGTTGACGGGGTGGATGTCGCAGGAAATGGCATCGGAAAGCTCCAGCACGCGGGCGCGCTCCAGCGTGCCGGCGGGGATCAGGCGCGGCTCGGGATGGGTGGCGTCCAGGTAGTCGACGATGGCCAGCGACTGCGACAGCTGGGTGTCGCCATCGATCAGCAGGGGCACGCCCGCGGAAGGATTCTTGGCCACGTAATCCGCCGCGCGCTGCTCCTGCTTGCGCAGGTTCACAGGCAGGTACTCGTACGGCAAACCCTTGAGCGCCAGCGCGATGCGCACGCGATAGGAGGTGGAACTATTGAAGAAGCTGTGCAGTTGCATGCGGGTTCCTGGAAGGTTCACACCATCTGCACGCTGAGCGTGCCCAGGCCGTCCACGCCGCCGACCATCTTGTCGCCGCGCACCACCGGACCCACGCCTTCGGGGGTGCCGGTGTAGATCAGGTCGCCGGCTTCCAGGCGGAAGTACTTGGACAGGTAGGCGACGGTTTCGGCGACGGACCAGATCAGCTTGCCGATGTCGCTTCTTTGCTTGTCGGCGCCGTTGACCTGCAGCCAGATGGCGGCCTGGTCGATGTTCTTGACCGCCCCGGCAGGATGCAGGGGGCCGATGGGCGCGCTCAGGTCGAAGGCCTTGCCCAGTTCCCAGGGCCGACCGGCTTCGCGCATCTTCATCTGCAGGTCGCGGCGGGTCATGTCCAGGCCCACGGCATAGCCCCAGACGTGCTGCAGCGCGTCGTCGACGGCGATGTTGGCGCCGCCCTTGCCAATGGCCGCCACCAGTTCGATCTCATAGTGCAGATTGGCGGTCTCGGAAGGATAGGGCAGCGACAGGGTGCTGCCTTCAGCCACCGGCACCACGGCGTCGGCCGGTTTGCAGAAGAAGAACGGCGGTTCGCGGTCGGGGTCGAAGCCCATTTCGCGGGCATGGGCGGCATAGTTGCGGCCGACGCAATAGACGCGGCGCACAGGGAAGCTGTCCTGGCTGCCGGCAACGGGCACGGCGATGGGAGCGGCGGGGTCGAAGACGAAAGACATGGGTCACCTTTGAGGAATGCGGGGCGGGGCCTGGCGCGGCCCCGGCCTGATACGGAAGTGGAGGGAGTGCGCCGGCCTTTAGCCGACGCGCGCTTCGCGCCACACGCCCAGCGCGTCCTGCACGGGGCGGTCGGAATAGCTGAACAGGGTGGCGTCGTCCAGCGCGGCCAGCTGCACGGGCTGCCAGGACGGCGCGACGAAGACGTCGCGCGGGCCGAAGTGGAATTCCTGGTCGCCGATGCGCGCGGTGCCGCGGCCTTCGACCACGCTGTAGACCGTGGAGTCGGTGCTGCGGTAGGTCTTGCCCTGGAATCCGGCGGGCAGGAACTGCATGAAGGTCGCCATGGTCGGCATGGGGTAGCCGCCGGTGGCCGGATTCAGGTAGCGCAGCTTCACGCCGTCCCAGGGGTCCAGTTCGCCGTGGCGGTAGAGCTGGTCCAGGGCTTCGCGGCTGCGTTCATAGGGGTAGTTGAAGATGGGCGATGTGCCGCTGGAGGTCTGGTGGCGCACGGGCGCCATGTTGTGGCCGTAGCGCGCCATGCTGTCGCCCTCGGGGCGGGTCACGGGTTGTGTGGCCGAGGGATAGTTTTCGGCGAAACCCGCGTCCAGGAAGCGCAGCAGCGGAATGTCCAGGCCGTCCAGCCAGACCACTGGCTCGCCGCCTTCGGCGGTTTCGGCGTTGCCATGGTCATGCCAGGTCCATGACGGTGTGATGATGAAGTCGCCGGGGTGCATGGTGGTGCGTTCGCCGTTGACCGCGGTGTAGGCGCCGCGGCCTTCGACGATGAAGCGCAGCGCCGACTGCGTATGGCGGTGGCTGGGCGCGATTTCGCCAGGCAGGATCAGCTGCAGGCCCGCATACAGGCTCTGCGTGATGCTGGCCTGGCCGGGCAGGCCGGGATTCTCCAGGATGAGCACGCGCCGCACGGCTTCTTCCGCCGTGATGAGCGAGCCGGACGCCATGACGTCGTCGCGCACGTCTTCGTACTTCCAGATGGCGGGGACGCAACGCGGCGCGGGTTCGCGCGGCACCAGGTTGTGCAGCGACTCCCACAAGGGAGCCATGTGTTTTCTGGCGATGCGTGCGTAATAGGCGGCGCGGTCCGCGCCGGGGGTGTGACCGTCGGGCATGCTTGTCTCCGGAATGTCCGGCTGGCGCCGGCTTCGCGTGGCCGCCGCGTGGCTCGCGGCTGGTCCTGATATGGAGACGATTATGCGTAAGGAGCTATGTGTTTTGAAATGAATTTATCTTATTATCCATACCAATAAGAATATACATAGACGAGACGAGGGCCTGCATGGACTGGACCCACCGGTTGCGCCTGCGCAATCTGAAAATGCTGCTCAGCCTGGCCCAGACCCGCAACATCAGCCATTCGGCGGCGATGCTCAATACGACGCAGCCGGGCTTGTCTAAGTGGCTGAAGGATCTGGAAGACGACATCGGGCTGCCGCTGTTCGAACGGCACGCGCGCGGCCTGCGGCCCACGCCGCACGGCGACGTGCTGATCGCGCATGCCCAGCGGGTGGAGGCGCAACTGGATCGCGCCAGCGCGGACATGGCGGCCTTGCGCGAGGGCGGCGGCGGCCGGGTGGTGATAGGCGCGTCGGGCGCGTCGGCGTCGGACACCGTGCCGCTGGCGGTGATGAAGCTGCTCGAGCGCATGCCGCAGGCCCGCGTGAAGCTGGTGGAGGGTACGACCGACCAGTTGCTGGCGCAGTTGGCGCAGGGCGACCTGGACATCGTGGTGGGGCGTTCGGCGCCGGAGCATCACGACCCGGCGATCCGCTTCGAGGCCCTGTACCTGGAACCCATCCACCTGGTTGCGCGGCCGCGCCATCCGCTGTTCGCGATCGAGCAGCCCTCTTGGCCAGACCTGCTGTCTTACCGCTGGATCCTGTGGCCAAAAGGCACGCCTATCCGCAATGCGGTGGACGCGGCGCTGGCGGCGGCGGGCCAGGCGCCGCCGCCGGACCACGTCGAATCGAATTCGGTGACCATCAATCTCACGTTGATCAATAACAGCGACATGATCGGGGTGGCTTCGCATCGGGCGGCGCTGCGGTTTTCGCAGATGCGGGCGATGCGGATCATTCCGGTGCGTCTGTCGGGCTTCGGGTCGGTGGCGATGTACTGGCGCGAGGATGCGTTCCGTCCGATCGCGGTGCAGGAGGCAATGGCGGCCTTGCGCAGCACGGTGGCGGAACATGCGCCGGGCGCGGCGAGGGCATGATGGATGCGCCGCGGGCGGGCCTGAACGCGTTGATCGCGCAGTGCCGCAAGCTGGAGGCGGCGCTGCCGGATCAGGACCAACCGGCTGCGTCGGCGGCGATGCATCGCTTCGTGGCGGAGATGGATGCGCGTCGCGCGCCGCCGGGGATGTGGTCGCCGCTGGTGTTGGCGGTGTTGGTGATGACAGGCGGGCTGGGCGTGGGGATAGGTTTGCTGAGCCTGCTGCTGCGCGGCGCGGGGCCGGCGTTGGCGGCGTTCGCGCTGGTGCTGGTCTGTGCGGCGACGGCCCTGGCGTTGGCCATTGGCGTGGTGGCCTTCATGGGCGGGCATGCATTCGGCCTGGTGGTGCTGAAGCGGCTGGCCTTGGGCTTGATTGCTGTCGGCTTCCTGGGCGTGATCGCGTGGACGCAGGGAGACGTTCGGGCGGTGGGACCGGTGGTGGCTTTGCTTGGCGGGTTGGGGGCTTGGCTGGTGCTCAATAGCAATGGGTTTTATGTGTTTGCGGGGTATCAGATGGCGCGGAGGTATATGGAGCGGCGGGGGTGATGGTTTGGTTTTTGAGGCTGTGGGTTCTTGAGGAGGCTGTGGGTTCTTGAGGAGGCTGTGGGTTCTTGAGGAGGCTGTGGGTTCTTGAGGAGGCTGTGGGTTCTTGAGGAGGCTGTGGGTTCTTGAGGAGGCTGTGGGTT
>NZ_JACVAF010000013.1:0-44216 GCF_014851745.1 Achromobacter sp. ACM01 | reverse complement strand
GGCGTTGCGTCGGCCCCGGCCGCCGGCGTCGCATCGGCGCCGGTCTCAGCGCCGCAGCCCGTCTACCGCGCGGCGCCGCCGGACGCCACGCTGCGTGCCGTGCTGGCGCGCTGGTCGGATCTGGCGGGCTGGACCTTCCAGCCGCAGCACTGGGCCGTGGACGTGGACATTCCCTTGTCGGCAACGGCCGAATTCTCCGGCGACTTCAAGTCGGCCGTGCGCGAACTGCTGGGCGCCACGGAACTCGCCGAAAGGCCCCTGCAGCCATGCTTCTACGGCAACCGGGTCCTGCGCGTGGTGCCATTGGCACAGTCCTGCACGCGCATGGCTGCGCCAGGAGGGGCCGCGACATGATGCGCAAACTGTTCTTGAGTGCGGCGGCCTGCGGAGTATTGGGCGGCTGCGCGGTGTCGCAGCAGGTTGCGGACCAGCGCCGCGCGGCGAACGCGCGTCAAGCCCAGGTGGCCGCCAGCCATCAGGCCTTCACCGAAGGATTGTCGGATCGCGCCAAGCGCGTCGCGGCCCAGGATGTCGCCATGCCTTGGCTTGCCGGCAAACCGCAGCCGCTGGCGCGAGAAGTGGCGCTGCCGCCCGCATTGCGCGAGAACCTGCGGACAACCTTGATACTGGCCGACGACGCCGATCTGCCGATGCTGGCCCAGCGCCTGAGCGCCGCCACCGGCATTGCAGTGCGAGTGCGCCCCGACGCCTTGCTGCCGCTGGAGTTGTTCCTGCCCCGGCTGGCCGTCAATGGCGCATTGTCCGTGCCGGCCCCCGCCAGCCTGGAGATCCGCGCGGGCGCGCAGCCGCTGGCCGACTTGCTCGACACGCTGGCCGCGCGCTTCTCGGTGCATTGGCGCTACGAGCACAACGCGCTCGAGTTCTACCGCACCGAGACTCGCGTGTTTGATTTGCGCGCGCTGTCGCTGAGCAGCAAAGTGGACGTGCGCCTGGGCCGCGAAGGCAGCCCCGAGGGCGAAGGCTTCGAGAGCACGTCCAATACCTCCCTATCGGCGGGACAGCATGACGCGATGGCCGTCCTGCGCGCCAACATCGTGCCGTTCCTCACACGTTCCGGCGTGGTCGCCGAAGCGGTCGAGGGCTCCACTTCGATTGTCGTCACGGATACGCCCGAAGCGCTCGAGCGCGTCGCCCGCTACCTCGAGCGCGAGAACAAGGCGCTGACCCGTCGGGTGCGGCTGGTGTTCGAGGAAATCACGGTCGTTGCCAACGACGCCGTTTCGGGCGGCATCGACTGGAACATCGTCTACGCCGCGGCGGGAGCGGCGGCGCGGTTGGCGGTGCCTGGCGCCGGATCGGGCGGGGGCAGCCTGGAGGCTTCTGCGGCCCGGGGGCCATACCAAGGCTCTCAGGCCATCATCTCCGCGCTCAGCACCATGGGCGCGGTCGTGCGGCACAACAAGGTGCCCATCCTGACCCTGAATCGTCGTCCAGTTACGCATGCGGTAAGAACGACATTCAGCTACATCGACCGGGTGCAGAGCACTGCGGTCCCAGGCACCACGGCGGGGGGCGCCAACGGTACGCTGCCCGCGGTATCCATCAGCCAAAAGGAAGAAACAGTAGGTTCGTTCCTGACGCTGTTGCCGGACATCCAGGAGGACGGCCAGATCCTGTTGTCGCTGGCCTACGACAACGCGGTTGCCCAGCCCTTGAAGACCATCACGTTCGGCGAGCGCGGCAACCAGGTGCAGGTCCAGCAGGTCACGATCGACGGCAACGGCACGGTGCAGCAGGTCGAGCTGCGCCCCGGCCAGCCCATCATCGTTTCCGGTTTCGACCGCGGCCAGGAACAGCATGACCGCCAACGGCTTGCGCCGAGTCTGCCGCTCATTACTGGCGGCCTGGACAGCGCCGCCTCGGAACGCACGACGACCCTGGTACTGGTAACCGCCCAGGTCGAGGAAGGGTACTAGGCATGGAACGCGTCCCTCCCACCTTGTTGCTTGAGGTTCCAGATACTGGCCGCAGCCTGGCATTCGGCCTGCGCTGGTTCGCCCTGATCGGCTCCAACATTCCCGCGCTGGCCCGTTCGCGCGGGCGCCGCCTGCGGGCCAGCCACTATGTCGTGGGCGGGGCGCCGGCCATGGTGGCCGGCTATGGCCGCGTGCGCTCATCGTGGCGCAGCGGTCCGCGGGCGGGGCGGCGCAGGCAGGGGCACATCCAGGCTGCCGCGCAGTTGTACGCCTTGTTGTATCCGGACGGAGGCCATAGCCTGATCAGCCTGCCGGGCGGCGGGCATTGGCTGGTGGCGGCGCAGCGCGGCACCGTGCTGTCGCAGGCGGACAGGGTATACGCCACGCTCGACGAAGCCTTGCGTGAACAGGCGTTGTTGTGCGCCCGGCGCCCCGCGTTGCAGGCGCGGGACGCCGAGGAGGCCTGGGCCTTGCTGATGCAGGCGGCGGACCCGGCCGCGCAGTTGGTCATCTTGTCCTCGCGCTGGGCTGAACTGCCGCTCGCGTTCCGCTTGTTCCCGGCCTGCGTCGCGCTTGCCGCTGTCGCTCCGCCCATATGGGACGCTCTGCCCGCGCTGAGACCGGACCGCGCATCGCCCGATTCGGCCGCTGCGCAGGACCTCCCGTCGCCGCGGGATCCGCATCTGACCCTGCTGCAAAACACTGTGGCCCACGCTCCTGCCGAAGTTGCACGCTTGCTGGACGGCGTCGGCAAGCTGCCCATACAGGTGCGCGGTTGGGCGCTGAGCCGCGCGCGCTGCCTTGCCGGGGAGCAGGCGTGGAACTGCTCCGCGGTCTATATCAGGGCGCACCCGCAGGCGGCCAACGATGTGCTGCACGCGCTGCGGCCCGCAGGCTGGCAGGTGACATTCCAGCCGCTGGAAGAAGCCACGCTGTCATGGCGCATGGCGTCCTCGCCGGTGATGCTGGCGGACCTGGCGCTGCCCTCATCGCTGCAGGTCGATACCGGGCTGATCGCTGCGCTGCAACGCATGCGGGCGGCGTTTACGTCGGTGATCCTCGCGGCCGCGTTGCCGCTGCCGTTGCCCGTGCAGTCTCAACCCGTCGCGGGTCAAATCGACGCCCCGATGCCGTTGCAACCTGCCATTCGCAGTCGCGCCATCACCTTGCGGGGGCCGCTGCGTTCCTTCGCGCTTCTGGACGGTGCCGTCGCGGCGGCCAGATGGTCCCGCCTGTCGCTGGACATCCAGGCGCAACCCCGGCCCACATTGGTTTCCAGCACGCTGGTAGCCGAACTACAGGGAGAACTTTATGAACAGGAATAGGGGCGCCGCCACGCGCCCGAATCCCGCGGCAGGATTCATCGGGCGTCTGCTCTTGTCGGCCGCCTTGGTTCCGGCCGCTCATGGCCAACCGTCACCGCAAAGCGCCGACGAACCGCGGCCCTGGCCAGAGACGGAAACCGTGCGCGCCTTGCTGCGCGCGGATGCTGCGGCCGCCCTGGCGGACTGCCGCGTCCCCGGCCTGTGCCGTCCCGGACCCGAGTCCGTGGCGCTGGCGACGCCGCCCGCCAGGGCATCGGACGATATCCGGGTGATGGCGATCTTCGGCCTCGCGCGCCGCTTGAGCGCCGATATCGCCGTCAATGGCGCCGTGCTCCGCTACCAGGCGGGCAGGGGCGAACCCGTCGCGGGAGCTGTCGATGGCCGCGCCTATCAGCTGCTGGCCATCGACGACAGTTGCGTAAGGCTGCGCCGCGGCGATACCGAACGCACCGCCTGCGTCGATGCGGGCAGGGGACGGCCATGACTGTGCATGCCTTGCCGTCCGTCGCGGCGCATCGCGCGGTGGCGCTTTCCACGGCGGCGGCTTGGGAGCCGCCTCAGCTTCAAACAGCCGACGACATCGCCCGTCTGCAGCCCGCGTTCGCGCGTGCGCTGGGGCGCGATTTCGACCTTGCGGCGCTCGCGGGCAGGCTGTGCCCCGTGTTGCTCGAAAACGGCGAGGTCGCCGTGTTCGCGGTCAAGGACTACACGGAGGGCGACCAGATCGAAGAGGTCGAGCGCATGGTGCGGGCGCGCGGCTACCGGCTGGCGCAAGTGTCGCGCTATCAGTTGCCCGCGCCGCTGCTGCTGATGATCGCACGCGGTCAGCTGGCGGAGCCAGCGTGCGCCGGGCGCGGCAAGGAGCGGCAGGAAGAGCGCGCCTCGGCCCTCGCCGCAATGTTCCTGGATATCGTGCGCTGGGGCGTGGCGCAAGGAGCGAGCGACGTGCACATCAACGTCAACCGGCGGCGCGCTGCCTGCGAGATCCGCTACACCATCGGTGGGGAATACGTCAGTACGGAACGCTTTGCGGGCCTGTCCAATGCGACGCTGCTGGAGGTCCTGGCGGTGGCCTGGATGGATGTCAGGGGAGGCAACGGCGCGGTGTTCGACCCTGCGCTGGAGCAGCAAGGGCGCATCGGGCTGGACATTGATGGCGTGCCTATCGTGCTGCGCTGGGCCTCGTTGGCCGCCGATGCCGGACCCTCGGTCTGCTTGCGCATCTTGCGGCTGGACGCGACCGCCAACGCCGATCTCCTCGCGTTGGGCTATCTGCCCACGCAGGTCGAAACGCTGGCGCGGGCGCGCGAACGCGAGGGCGGGGCCATCGTGCTGGCGGGCGTGGTTGGCTCCGGCAAGTCAACCACCATCGCGACGCTGATGCGGGGCATCGCGCCCACGCGCAAGGCCATCACGCTGGAAGATCCGGTCGAATACGTCATCGACAACGCCTTGCAGAATACCCTGGGAGGCGCTCTGGCCGAATCCGCCTGGCCCGCGTTCGACGCCAAGCTCAAGACCATCAAGCGCTCGGCGATGAACGATCTGCTGATCGGAGAGATCCGGGACGCCGATACCGGCCGTGCGTTCATGGATCTGGCCGGCTCGGGCGTCAGCCTGTACACCACCACCCACGCCGCGGGCGCCGTGCTGATACCCGAACGCCTGGCGTCGGATTCGATCGGCGTGTCGCGCGATTTTCTGGCTACGCCAGGCATCCTCAAGTTGCTGGTCTACCAGACCTTGCTGCCGCGCTTGTGCAGCCATTGCTCGCTGCCCGTGGACAGTCTGTGGTCCAGATCCGCCGGGAGCGGTAAACGTCCCGAATGGCAGGCATGGTTGAAACGGCTGCAGCATGAGTTCCTGCTGGATCCTGACGCGCTCCGGGTCAGGAATGCCGCAGGTTGCAGCGCTTGCAGGCGCCCGCAATTGCCTGAGTTGAACGGCATCGCAGGCCGTAGCGTGGCGGCGGAAATGCTCGAGCCCGAGCGCGTCGACGGCTTTCTTGAGCGGGTGCGTACGCGCGATAACGTGGGGCTCAAGCGCCAGGCCGAGGCTGCCGGGCCCACCGCCTGGCGCAGCGAGGCCGCGCGCGGCGCGCTAGCGCGGGACTGCGCCCTGTACAAGGTCAGCCGTGGCGAGGTCGATCCCCGCGTGCTGCTGCGCCGCTTCGACTTTCCAGCAGTCTTGCCTGCGCAGAGCGCTGGACCCGGCGGGGGCGGCCATGGCTGAGCCGCTGTTGGCGCGACCCTTCCTCGGCCTGCCTTCGGGTCGCACGCTGTCGCTGCGCCTGGACGCGCTGCGCTTTCGTGCGGGGCGAGCGGACTACTACGAGTATCTGGCCGACCTGGTCGAAGGAACGCAGGGCCGTAAGAATTTGCGCGACGTCTTCGAGGACGATGCGCGCCGTCATGGCGAGGATACCGTGCGCGGCCGGCTGTCGAGGCATTGGGCGGGCATGTATCTGGAGGCCGGCGGCGATCTGGGCGTGGCCTGGACGGACACGCTGCCGTCCAGTGAATGCGTGCTGCTCAGCTGCGTGCAGGAAGAAGGCGGCGATCTGTCCGCCGCGTTGCGGGACGTGGCAAGGGCTGTACGGCTGGCGTCGGATGCGTGGCTGGCGCTGGTCTCGGCCGCGGCGGCGGGCCTTGCGGCGGCAGCCGTCGCATTCGCCTTGCTGTGCGCCATTCCTTTTTTCAGCGTGCCGCGCTTGCAGCAGGTGTTCCAGGCCGTGCCGGCGGAGGAGTACGGCCGCATGACCCGCGCGCTGTTCGCGCTGTCCCAAGGCCTGAGGCAATGGCTGGCCCTGTGGCTGGTGCTGTTGTTGGGCCTGGCCTTGCTGTGCCTGTGGTCGCTGCCGCGCTACACGGGCGCTGCGCGGTCGCGGCTGGACCGCTGGCTGCTCTGGAGGCTCTACCGCGATTTCCACGCCATCCGCTTTCTTGCGTTGCTGGCCGTGCTGGTCAGGCAGCACGGCGCGGCCGACACCCGTCTCAGGCGAGCCCTGGCCGTGCAGGCCCGGGATACGGTTCCCTGGATGCATGCGCATCTGCTGGACATGCTGGGACGGATAGACGGCGGCCAGACGGGGCCGGAGATTTTCGGCACGGGGCTGCTGGACGCGGATACCTGGTGGTACATGGCCGACATGATGGACGCTCTGGGCATGGAGGCCGGGCTTGCGCAGGTGCGGCTGCGCGTCGAGTCGCGCCTGCTGGCGCGGGTGCGTCGTCAAGCGTCGGTGTTGCGCTGGGCATTGCTGCTCACGTCCGTGGCCGGCGTGCTGGGCATCACGCTCTGGCATTACGCCGTGATCGACGAACTGCGCCAGGCGTTGACCAATTTCTATGCAAGCCAATAGGGGCTGCATCAGGCATGCGGCGCTTATCCGCCTGCGTGCTTTTTTCACGAGGAGAGCAAGCATGCACCAAGTCCACGCAATCCCATTACGCGCCAAGCGGCAGCGGGGCTTTTCATTGATGGAGGTGTCCATCGTCACCGCCATCGTCCTGTTGATCGCGATCGTTGGCATTCCGGCCATTGGCGCCTATGTCGTGGAGAACAAGGTTCCCAAAGTGGGCGAGGAATTGCAGCGTTTCATCGCCAGCATGAAGACCAATGCGCAAGGCGGCGGGGTCACGCCCTATGCCGGTCTGGACACGGGCGCCATGGCCAATGCGCTGCGGGAATCCAGCGTCCTGGCCGTCGACGGGACAGGGGGCGCGGCGCGCATTGCCCATGGCTTGGGCGGCAGCGGCGTCGGAGGCAATGGGGTGGTCGAGGTCGCCGCCGCCTCGTTCGGCAGCGCGGGGCAGGGTTCCGCATTCTCCATCAAGCTGACCAACGTCAGCCAGGCAGCATGCCCGTCGCTCGCCTCGGTGCTGCAGCGGATGTCCGAGACCATCTCGATAGGCGGCGGGGGAGGCGGCCTCCGGGTCGTGAAGGACGCGTTCGCGACGCCCAGCGTGCCCTACCGCGCGGCCTTGGCTCAGGCCCAATGCAGCCCGGGCGACGTCAACACCTTTGTGTTCCTCGCAAAATGAGCCGGCTCGCGCGTATCCCGGCTGCTCGATCGCAGCGTGTCACCGTGCGGTTGCGACAACGCGGCTTTTCGTTGCCGGGCTTGGTGGTGGCGCTGGCCTTGAGCGCCATGGCGGCCATCTGGGCCTCAGGCCAGGTGGTGCAGCGGATCGAGGATGCCGCTGCCCGTGCCGCCGGCGTATGGCTGACGCAGATCCGCCTGGCGGTAACGGCGGTGCTGGCGCGGCACTCCACCATCCTCGCCCAAGGAGACGTGCCCCGCAGCGAACAGGGGAGTCCGCTGTTCGCGGATCCACTGGCGCCCACCGTGGGTGAATTGCGCGGACTGGGGCTGTTGCCCGCCGATTTTCCCGACCGTTCCGCCCTGGGCTTCTCGGCTCAGATCCGGATCGCGCGCTCGCAGGCGTGCCCTGGCGAACCTTGCCGGATGGACGGACTGGTCTACAGCGCCACGCCTCTGATCAAAACGGGGACGCAAACGCCGGATCTGACCGCCATCGCCGCCGTGATCGATGCCGCTGGCGGCTACGCCGGGGCGGTGTGGCCGGCGACGCCGGGTCTGGTGCGCGGCGCGGCATTCAGTTTCGCCAATCCCCTGGCGTCCGGCGGGCCGGCCTATGCGCCGGGCACGCTCGCCCTGTGGGCGGGAGCCGGGACCGGCGGGCCGGATCTGGAGCGCTATGTCCGGATACGGGATACGCGCGATCCGCAGCTGCAGGGTGAACTGAGCGTTGCATCCTCGGCGCAGGTCGGCTCCTATCTGACGGTCGGCGCTCGCGCCAGCGTGGGGCAGTCATGTGGCGTCTCGTCCGGCACCATAGCCACCTCGGCACAGGGGGAACTGCTGACCTGCCAGTCCCAGGTCTGGGCGCCGGCAAGCGGCGGCTTCGGCGGGGCGTTCAGCCTCAATTTCCCGTTTGGTTGCAACCGTTCCACAGTGAATCCCCGCACCGGCGCTTGCTCCTGCCCTGGCGGCTATACGCCCGTGGCAGTTTCCGGGCGGGACGACTGGAACGAGGCGATGGGCCGGACCACAGGTTACGTCTGCGTGCGCTGAGGCTGCCGTGCGGCCTCTTTTCCTGGGATGCCCGCCAACCCTCTATAATCAAAAATTCGCCTAAATTCTGCTTCGCCCACGATGAAATCCTCCGAGATTCGCCAGCAGTTTCTGCAATTCTTCAAGTCCAAGGGACACACCATTGTTCCCTCGTCGTCGCTCGTCCCCGGCAACGACCCGACCTTGCTCTTCACCAATTCGGGCATGGTCCAGTTCAAGGACGTCTTCACGGGCAAGGAATCGCGGTCCTATACGCGCGCCACGTCGTCGCAGCGCAGCGTGCGCGCCGGCGGCAAGCACAATGACCTGGAGAACGTGGGCTACACCGCCCGCCACCATACGTTCTTCGAAATGCTGGGCAATTTCAGCTTCGGCGACTACTTCAAGCGCGACGCCATCCAGTACGCCTGGGAGCTGTTGACCCAGGTCTACAAGCTGCCCGCCGAGAAGCTCTGGGTCACCGTCTACCAGGAAGACGACGAAGCCTACGACATCTGGGCCAAGGAAGTCGGCGTGCCGACCGAGCGCATCATCCGCATCGGCGACAACAAGGGCGCGCGCTACGCCTCGGACAACTTCTGGCAGATGGCGGACACCGGTCCTTGCGGCCCGTGCTCGGAAATCTTCTATGACCACGGTCCTGAAATCTGGGGCGGCCCCCCGGGATCGCCCGAGGAAGACGGCGACCGCTACATCGAGATCTGGAACCTGGTTTTCATGCAGTTCGAACGCGATGCCGCCGGCAATATGCCGCGCCTGCCGCGTCCCTGTGTTGATACCGGCATGGGCCTGGAACGCATCGCCGCCGTGCTGCAAGGCGTGCATTCCAACTACGAAATCGATCTGTTCCAGCACTTGATCGCCGCCGCTGCGCGCGAAACCGGCATCAAGAACCTGGAAGACAATTCGCTCAAGGTCATCGCCGACCACATCCGCGCCTGCTCGTTCCTGATCGTCGACGGCGTGATTCCCAGCAACGAAGGCCGCGGCTATGTGCTGCGCCGCATCGTCCGCCGCGCGCTGCGCCACGGCTACAAGCTGGGCCAGACCAAGCCGTTCTTCCATCGCCTGGTGCCGGACCTGGTCGCCGAAATGGGCGAGGCCTATCCGGAACTGGCGGCCACGGCCGACCGCGTCGCCCAGGTGCTCAAGCAGGAAGAAGAGCGCTTCGGCGAAACGCTGGAACACGGCATGCGCATCCTCGATTCGGCCCTGGCCAACGTGCCCAAGGGCGGTCAGCTGGACGGCACGACCCTGTTCACGCTGTATGACACCTACGGCTTCCCGGTGGACCTGACGGCCGACATCTGCCGTGAACGCGAAGTGGATGTGGACATGGCCGGCTTCGAGGTCGCCATGGAGCGCCAGCGCGACCAGGCGCGCGCCGCCGGCAAGTTCAAGATGGCCGAAGGCTTGAGCTACGAAGGCGCGGACACGCGCTTCGAAGGCTACGAAAAGCTCGAGCTGGATGGCGTCAAGGTCACGGCCCTGTACGTCGACGGCACGCAGGTGCAGCAGGTCAAGGCGGGCCAGAGCGCGGTCGTCGTGCTGGACGCCACGCCGTTCTACGCGGAGTCGGGTGGGCAGGTTGGGGACACCGGCCTGCTGGAAGCCGACGGCGTGCGTTTCGCCGTGGCCGACACCCTGAAGATCCAGGCCGGCGTTTTCGGCCATCACGGCGAGCTGGAGTCCGGCACGCTGTCCGTGGGCGATACGCTGCTTGCCCGCGTGGACGCCGTCCGCCGCGCCCGCACCGTGCGCAACCACTCGGCCACCCATCTGATGCACAAGGCGCTGCGCCAGGTGCTGGGCGCGCACGTGCAGCAGCGCGGTTCGCTGGTGGATCCGGACAAGACCCGCTTCGACTTCGCCCAGGACGCCCCGCTGACGGCCGAGCAGATCGCGCGCGTCGAAGCCATCGTCAACGCCGAGATCCTGGCCAACCAGCCTACCGTGGCGCAGGTCATGGGCTATGACGACGCGGTCAAGGGCGGCGCCATGGCGCTGTTCGGCGAAAAATACGGCGACACCGTCCGCGTGCTCGATATCGGCTTCTCGCGCGAACTCTGCGGTGGCACGCACGTCAGCCGCACGGGCGACATCGGCCTGTTCAAGATCGTGTCCGAAGGCGGCGTGGCCGCGGGCGTGCGCCGCGTCGAAGCCATCACCGGCGACAACGCGCTGGCCTGGGTGCAGAACCAGAATGCCTTGCTGACCCAGGTTGCCGGCATGCTGCGTAGCACGCCGGCGGATCTGCCGGCGCGCATCGCGCAGGTGCAGGAACAGGTCAAGAGCCTTGAAAAGGATCTGGAACAGTCGCGCAACAAGCTTGCCGCCAGCGCCGGCAACGACCTGGCGACCAGCGCCGCGGTTGAGGTCAAGGGCATCAAGGTCCTGGCTGCCAGCATCGGCGATGTGGACCCCAAGGCCTTGCGCGGCATGGTCGACAACCTCAAGGACCGCCTGAAGCCCGCGGTCGTGCTGCTGGCCACGGGTTCGGCCGACGGCAAGATCAGCGTGGTGGGCGGCGTCACCGCCGACCTGACCGGCCGTGTCAAGGCGGGCGACCTGGTTGGTTTCGTGGCGGCCCAGGTGGGCGGCAAGGGTGGCGGCCGTCCGGACATGGCCATGGGCGGCGGCACCGACCTGGCGGCCTTGCCCGCGGCGATCGCCAGCGTGCAGAAATGGGTGGACGAGCGTCTGTGATGAGCGGCGCGGATACCAGTCTTGATGGCGGCGCGCAGGCGCCGTCCTTCGAGCAGGAAGTCGATGCCAGCGGCTTGACCTGCCCGCTGCCCATCCTGCGCGCCAAGAAGGCCTTGGCGCAGATGGCCAGCGGCGAAGTGCTGCGCGTCATCACCACGGATCGCAACGCAATCCGCGACTTCCAGGCCTTTGCTCGCCAGACGGGCAATGCGCTGGTCGCACAACAGGAGGTCGACGGCCGCGGAGTGCATTTCCTGCGGCGGCGCTGACCGTAGCCAGCAGTACTCCCCATGCGAAAGGCCCGCCGCAAGGCGGGCCTTTCGCATGGGGAGAGTGCCGATTACTTGCGGATGGCGGCGGCGACAGCCCGGGTGATCGTGAAGTCCACCAGATCGCCTTCCTTCAATTGCTGCAGGCGCGCCTGCAAGGCGGGATCCTGGACCTGGATGGTGCGCATGCCCCCTTGCGGTCCCTTCAATGTCACCAGGTTGGCGCTCTTGTTGATGTGCCAGATTTCGGCGGTGATGGTGGTCTGACGCCCGGCTGCGCCGCCGGGCATGGCTCCCTTGGCGTTGCGGGTTGCCGCGGTTTCGGTCTTCACTTCCGGAATGCCGGACCCGGCCGGGCGGACGTCCACAGCCACCGACTCGTAGTAGTCGAGGGTCAGCGTGTCGCCAGGCTTGATCTGCTGGAAGTTGCGGACATTGGGGCCAGCCTGGATGTCCACGCTATTGCCGTTTTCGCCTTGCAGCGTGATGGTCCGGGTGGCCGGATCCACTGCGGTGACCTTGCCGGAGGCGGTCGTCAGGGCGGCGCCCACGACTCGGGCCGAGGCGGCAAGCGGCATGGCCAACGCACCCGCCAGCAAGCCCGCCAGGGCCAGGCGCGCAACAGGGGGGAAGACTGATTTCTGGTTCTTCATGGTGGTGCACCCTCCGGTTAGAGGAAGTTGGGGAAAAAACGCCGAAAAAATGGGGGAGCAGGTGGCCGAAAGGCCGCCCTCAGGGGGATGGTTTGAAGCCGGTGCGGTGGCGGCGCCGTGGACAGGCGGCAGGGAAGATCAAAGCGCGGGGTCTTGCGTAGGTCGACATAAAACCGATCTCCTCAATCGGGTTATTTCTTCACACGCACTGAGTTCTGACGCACTAAGACAAGCAAGAGAGGGGCAGGGCGGCTACACTTCGAACTGCGGCGCGGGCCCCGGCCCGTGTTTGTAGAATACCCGGATGTGGTGTTTTAGGATACAAATCGCGCCGCTACGCACAATTCAGCACTGCCATTTGCCAGCCGGCCTGTTTAAGTGCTAGAATTTCCCGTTTTTCACAACTAATTCAAGGGATTACCTATGGTGGTGATTCGCCTGGCCCGCGGTGGGTCCAAGAAGCGTCCGTTTTACAACCTGGTGGCCACCGATTCGCGTAACCGTCGCGACGGCCGTTTCATCGAGCGCGTGGGTTTCTACAACCCCGTAGCCAGCGAAGGCACGGAAGCCCTGCGCATTGCGCTGGATCGCGTGCAGCACTGGACCAGCAACGGCGCCCAACTGTCGCCCGCTGTCGAGCGTCTGGTCAAAGAATACTCGGCCAAGGTTTCCGCCGCGGCTTAATTGCCCGCGTCGCAGACCAAGCCCTGAGCTTTACCGCGCTTTAAAAGCTGCCATTCATAGCTGCTTCATAGTTACCAAGAGCACGATACATGCCTGATGCCGCAACCTCCAACGCGGCGCCGACGGATTTGATCGAGCTGGGCCGCATCAGTGCAGCCTACGGTGTGAAAGGCTGGGTCAAAGTGCAGCCGCATTCGGCCAATGCCGAAGTGCTGCTCTCAGCATCTCAATGGTGGTTGACTCGCCCTGTGCCTGAATTGGCGCGGGGCGTTGTCGCGTCTGCGCCTGTCGCATACAAGGTCGTGCAAGTCCGTTCGCAAGGGGCCACCGTGGTGGCCCAGTTGGCGGGCATTGCGGATCGCGATCAGGCCGAAGCCCTGCGCGGTTGTTCCGTGCAGGCGCCGCGGGGATCCTTCCCTGCGCCAGAGGAAGACGAATACTACTGGGTCGATCTCATCGGTTGCGCGCTGTACACCAGCGCCGACGGTGAGCCTGCGCTCTTGGGCGTGGTCGACGAGGTTCTCGACAACGGCGCTCATGCCGTGCTGAGGGTCTTGCGCCAGAAGGCTGGGGCTGAAGGCCCCGAGCCCGTCCTGAACGCCAAGGGCCGGCCCGCCGAAATGCTTGTTCCGTTCGTGCGCGCGCACATACACGCCGTCGATCTGTCAGCTCGCCGCATAGACAGCGACTGGCCGGCGGATATTTGATGCGTATAGACGTCGTTACGCTCTTTCCCGAAATGTTCGGGGTAGTGCGGGACCTGGGTGTCACCGGCCGGGCGCATGCCCAGGGCCGGTGGTCCCTGCATGCCTGGAATCCCCGTGATTTCACGCACGACGTGCACCGTACCGTGGACGACCGCCCCTACGGCGGCGGCCCCGGCATGGTGATGATGGCGGGGCCTCTGGAAGCCGCCGTCAACGCCGCCCAGGACGCGCGCGCCGCGCTAGGCCTGGGTCGCGCCCCTGTCGCGCTGCTGGCTCCGGTCGGCCGGCGCTACGATCAGGCGGGCGCCGAATCCCTGGCGGCAAGCGAGGGGCTCATCCTCATTTGCGGCCGCTACGAAGGCGTGGACCAGCGCTTCATTGCGCGCTGCGTCACGCAGGAAATCTCGCTGGGCGATTTCGTGCTGTCTGGCGGAGAGATCGCCGCGCTCGCCGTGATCGACGCCGCCGTGCGGCTGTTGCCCGGCGTGCTCAACGATGGCGAGTCCGCGCTGCAGGATTCGTTCAACGACGCCTTGTCTGGCCTGCTGGACAGTCCGCACTACACGCGCCCCGAAGTTTACGAAGGCGAGCCCGTGCCCGGGCCCTTGCTTAGCGGGCATCACGCGAACATCGCCCGCTGGCGGCGTGAGCGTTCGCTGGAGTTGACCGCGGCGCGGCGTCCTGAATTGATCGAGGCTGCTCGCGCAAAAGGGGCGCTCACCCTGGCCGACGAGCGTTATCTGGCCGAGCTGGCGGGCAAGCCGCTGCCGGAACCAGCCAAGCGGCGCCGGCCATCCCGGCCCAAGCCGCCCGCGACTTCCTGACGCTTCTTTTTCGGATGAAATAAAAAACCCCGGAACAATGTTCCGGGGTTTTTTGTTCCCAGTGCTGGGATGGGGCTTAGTTGCCCAGCTTGGCGCGCTGTTCACGCACCTTGTCCAGGGTTTCGCCGAACTGCGCCATGCGCGCCTTTTCCTGTTCGACCACGGCCGCCGGCGCACGTTCGACGAAGCTGGCGTTCGACAGCTTGCCGTTGGCCTTGGCGATTTCGCCTTCCAGGCGCGCGATTTCCTTGTCCAGGCGCACGCGTTCCGCTGCTACGTCGATTTCGACGTGCAACATCAGGCGGCTGCCGCCCACGACCTGGACCGGCGCGCCGGCGTCGGGCAGGGCGTCGAGCACCTCGACCTGGCTCAGTTTGGCCAGCGCGGCCAGGTATGGCGCGTTGCGGGTGAGGGTGGGGGCATCGCCCTGCGCGCACAGCGGCACCTTCTGGGCGGGCGACAGGTTCATTTCGCCGCGCAGCGCACGCACGGCTTCGACCTGCGCCTTCAGTTCGGCCACGTCGGCTTCGGCGGCGGTGTCGATCGCGGCGGGGTTGGCCTGCGGGTAGGGCTGGACGCTGACGCTGTCGGCGACGCCTTCCTTGCGCTTGCCGGCCACCAGCGACACCTTTTGCCAGAGCTCTTCCGTGATGAACGGAATGATCGGGTGCGCCAGGCGCAGCACGCCTTCCAGGACGCGGATCAGCGTGCGGCGCGTGCCCAGTTGCTGGGCCGGCGTGCCGGTCTGGATCTGGACCTTGGCCAGTTCCAGATACCAGTCGCAGTACTCGTCCCACACGTAGCGGTAAAGCGAATTGGCGATGTTGTCGAAGCGGTAGTCGGCAAAGCCGCGCGCCACGTCGGCTTCCAGCGCCTGCAGCTGGCTGACGATCCAGCGGTCCACAAAGGATGTTTCGCCGGTTTCCGGGCCAGTCAGGTCGTGGCCTTCGGTGTTCATCAGCACGAAGCGCGTGGCGTTCCACAGCTTGTTGCAGAAGTTGCGGTAGCCCTCGCAGCGCTTCAGGTCGAAGTTGATGTTGCGACCCAGCGTGGCGTAAGCCGCCATGGTGAAGCGCAGCGCGTCGGTGCCGAAGGCCGGGATGCCGTCCGGATACTGGCGGCGGGTGGCCTTCTCGATGGCGCCGGCCTGCTTCGGATTCATCAGGCCGTAGGTGCGCTTGACCACCAGGCCGTCCAGGTCGATGCCGTCGATCAGGTCGACCGGATCCAGCGTGTTGCCCTTGGATTTGCTCATCTTCTGGCCGTCCGCGTCGCGGATCAGGCCGTGCACGTAGACGTGCTTGAACGGGATGTGGCCGGTCAGGTGGGTGGTCAGCATCACCATGCGCGCCACCCAGAAGAAGATGATGTCAAAGCCCGTGACCAGCACGCTGGACGGCAGGTAACGCTGCAGGTCCGGCGTGTTTTCCGGCCAGCCCAGCGTGGTGAAGGGAACCAGGCCCGACGAGAACCAGGTGTCCAGCACGTCCGGGTCGCGCTTGAGCTCGCCAGTCACGCCGGCCGCGCGGGCCTGCGCCGTGGCTTCGGCTTCGTCGTGCGCGACGAAGACCTGGCCGTCTTCCGAGTACCAGGCCGGAATCTGGTGGCCCCACCAGAGCTGGCGCGAAATGCACCAGTCCTGGATGTTGTTGAGCCACTGGTTGTAGATGGTGGTCCAGTTGTCCGGATAGAACTGGATGCGGCCGTCGGCCACGACTTCCAGTGCAACCTCGGTAATGCTCTTGCCCGGATTCAGCGTGCCTTCGGGGGCGGGCTTGCTCATCGCCACGAACCACTGGTCCGTCAGCATCGGCTCCAGCACGACGCCGGTGCGGTCGCCCTTGGGCTGCATCATCTTATGCGCCTCGACCTTGACCAGATAGCCTTCGGCTTCCAGTTGCGCGACCACGGCCTTGCGGGCCACGTAGCGCTCCATGCCCTGGAACTGCGCGGGGCCGTTCTCGTTGATGTGGGCATCCAGCGTGAAGATCACGATCATGGGCAGATCGTGGCGCAGCGCGCAGGCGTAGTCGTTGAAGTCGTGGGCGCCAGTGATCTTCACGCAGCCCGTGCCGAACTCGGGGTCGACGAAATCATCGGCGATGATGGGAATGTTGCGGTCGCACAGCGGCAGTTCGACAAGCTTGCCGACCAGGTGCTTGTAGCGCGGGTCTTCGGGGTGCACGCACAGCGCGCCGTCGGCCAGCATGGTCTCCGGGCGGGTGGTCGCGATGGTCAGGCCGCGCAGCGTGACGGTCTGGCCGTCCTTGTCGACGATGGTTTGCGGACCATCGACGAAGGGGTAAAGGATGTGCCACATGTGGCCGTCGGTTTCCTCGGAAACCACTTCCAGGTCGGATACGGCCGTCAGCAGCTTCGGATCCCAGTTGACCAGGCGCTTGCCGCGGTAGATCAGTCCCTGTTTATGCAGGCGCACGAAGGTTTCCACCACGCCGCGCGACATGCGGTCGTCCATGGTGAAGTACTCGCGCGGCCAGTCGGCCGAAGCGCCCAGGCGGCGGACCTGGCTGGTGATCGCGTTGCCGGATTTTTCCTTCCATTCCCACACTTTTTCCACGAATTTCTCGCGGCCGAGGTCGTGGCGGGAAACCTTCTCGGCGTCCAGCTGTCTTTCAACCACGATCTGCGTGGCGATGCCGGCGTGGTCGGTGCCGGGGATGAATACGGTGTCGTCGCCCAGCATGCGGTGGTAGCGCACCAGGCCGTCCATGATGGTCTGGTTGAAGGCGTGGCCCATGTGCAGGGTGCCCGTCACGTTGGGCGGCGGGAACTGGATGACGTAGGGCTGGCTTTCGGTCCCCGTTTTTACATGCTGGCCCGCCTGGAAGTACCCACGCTTGTCCCACTCGGCGTACCAGCGGGATTCCAGCGCGGAGGGTTCGAAGCTCTTGGAGAGTTCCTGGGTATCGCTCGCGGCGTTCGCGGCGTTCGGGGGAGCAGCTTGAGTCATTGCAGGGTTCCGGCAAACAGGGGCGCCCGGGCTAGGGACGCGGGCGGCAAACCGCACATTTTAAGATGTAATGCGGTCTTCTCAGCGTGTTAGAATACCGGGTTACTGTAAACCTTTTAGAAGTCCCTGAATTCATTGAGGATTCCGGGTGAGTCCGACAGGTAGGCAGTGTCGAATCCCTGCCTTGGACCAGTGGTTCGGGACGGCCCGAAACATGCATTCGTTTCGGACCGTCCCGTGCGCCAACAGCGCGATGACGCTTCAAGGGTGACACCGACAAGCGCAGATCCACGCCAGGCAATTCACAGAAACCAAGTCAGAAATCAGTTTTTGGAGTTCTTATGTCCATTCAACGCACCCTCTCGATCATCAAGCCCGACGCCGTCGCCAAGAACGTCATCGGCCAGATCGTCGGCCGTTTCGAACAAGCCGGCCTGAAGGTCATCGCCGCCCGCCTGGCCCAGCTGTCGCGCGCCGACGCCGAGCGTTTCTACGCCGTGCACAAGGAACGCCCCTTCTTCAAGGACCTGGTCGACTTCATGATCTCCGGCCCGGTGTTCGTGCAAGTGCTGGAAGGTGAAGACGCCATCCTGAAGAACCGCGACCTGATGGGCGCCACCGACCCCAAGAAGGCGGCTCCTGGCACCATCCGCGCCGACTTCGCCGACAGCATCGACGCCAACGCCGTGCACGGCTCGGACGCTCCGGAAACGGCCGCTGTCGAAGTCGCTTTCTTCTTCCCCGAAATCAACATCCACAGCCGTTGATTCTCGCGGAACATCTGTTCTAGCTTTTGAGTTTTACCCAGGTCATGGAATCCGTCGAACGAATCAATCTGCTGGGGCTTGACGGCTCCGCCCTGTCCGAACTGGTCGGAAAGTGGGGCGGCAAGCCGTTTCGGGCCCGCCAGTTGCAGCGCTGGATGCACCAGCGCGGCGCCGATTCGTTCGACGCCATGACCGACCTGGCCCGCGAATTCCGCGGCCAGCTTGCGCAGCATTGCCGCATCGAGGCTTTGCCCGTCAACATCGAGCAGCGCTCGACCGACGGCACCCGCAAGTGGCTGTTCGACGTGGGACAGGGCAATGCCATCGAGACTGTCTTCATTCCCGAGGACGACCGCGGCACGCTATGCATTTCCAGCCAGGCCGGATGCGTGGTGAACTGCCGCTTCTGCTCGACCGGGCACCAAGGCTTCAACCGCAACCTGAAGACCAGCGAGATCATCGGCCAGCTGTGGTGGGCCAAGCGCGTGCTGGAGGCCGACATCGGCACCGCCCGCCTGGAAAGCGCCCGCGCCACCGAGGACACCCGCGTCATCAGCAACGTGGTCATGATGGGCATGGGCGAACCCCTGCTCAACTACGACCAGGTCCTGCCCGCCTTGCGCCTGATGCTGGACGACAACGCCTATGGCCTGTCGCGCCGCCGCGTCACCGTATCCACCTCCGGCGTGGTCCCCATGATGGACCGCCTGTCGCAGGACTGTCCCGTGGCCCTGGCCGTGTCCCTGCATGCGCCGAACGATGCGCTGCGCGACGAGCTGGTGCCGCTGAACAAGAAATATCCGCTGAAGGAGTTGCTGGCGGCCTGCGAACGTTATCTGGCGTTCGCCCCGCGCGACTTCATCACTTTTGAATACTGCATGCTGGACGGCATCAACGATACCGACCAGCACGCCAAGGAACTGATCCAAATTGCACGCCAGCTGCGCTGCAAGCTCAATCTGATCCCGTTCAATCCCTTTCCCGAGTCCGGCCTGAAGCGCTCGAACTCGGCGCGGGTGAAGGTGTTTGCGCAGCGTCTGATGGACGCCGGCATCATCACCACCGTCCGCAAGACCCGGGGTGACGATATCGATGCGGCCTGTGGCCAACTGGCCGGAGAAGTGCGCGACCGTACCCGGATCACCGAACGGAACGCCGCACAGCGCCAGACCATACCAATTAAACAGGTGCACGCATGACGCAGGATTTCGCTTCGGCAGTTTCAGAAACGCCCGCAGGCGCTGCGGGAGGCATCGGCTCGGCATTGCGCGCGCTGCGCCAGTCCAAGGGCTGGTCGCTCGACGAAGTGTCCAGCCGCATCAAGTTTTCCACGAAGCAGATCGAAGCCCTGGAAAACGAGCAGTGGGCCAACCTGCCCACCGGCGTTTCGCTGCGCGGCCTGGTACGCAACTATGCGCGTCTGCTGGGCGCGGACTCGCAAACCATCGTCGATTCGCTCGACCCCAAGGCGCGCGTCACCGGCCCGGTGAAGCTCAGCCCGGGCGCGCTGCATTCGGCGCATTCCATTCCCCAGTCCGGCGCCGACGACGACCGTTCGTCCTCGACCTCCTGGGGCTGGCTCATTGCCATCGTGCTGGTGCTGGCCGCCGGCGTGGCGTATGCCTTCTGGCAAGGCTGGCTGCCGCAGCACTGGCTGCCGTCGGACTGGCTGCCGAAGTCGACCAAGTAACAACCCGGTTCCACCGATGCAAGAATCCTCTCTGCCTTGCCAGGATGCCCCGCCTCCCTCCGTGGGGGCGGCTGAGCGCCGCGCCACGCGTTCGGTGGCGGTGAAGTGGGGCGACCGTGTCGTGAAGATCGGCGGCGACGCCCCGGTCGTGGTCCAGTCCATGACCAACACCGACACGGCGGACGCCATTGCCACCGCCATCCAGGTCAAGGAGCTGGCCCAGGCCGGCTCCGAGCTGGTGCGGATCACGGTGAACACCCCTGAAGCCGCGCGTGAAGTCATCGCCATCCGCGAACAGCTCGACCGCATGGGCGTGAACGTGCCGCTGGTGGGCGATTTCCACTACAACGGCCACAAGCTGCTGACCCAGTTCCCGGAATGCGCGCAAGCGCTGTCCAAGTACCGTATCAACCCCGGCAACATGGGCGGGGGCAAGCGCCGCGACGACAACTTCGCGCAGATGATCGAAGTGGCCTGCCGCTACGACAAGCCGGTGCGTATCGGCGTGAACTGGGGCAGCCTGGATCACGAACTGATGGCGCGCAAGATGGACGAGAACAACCTGCGCGCCCAACCGTGGGAAGCGCAGGCCGTGATGCGCGATGCCTTGGTGGTGTCCGCCATCAGCAACGCACAGCGCGCCGAAGAGCTTGGTCTGCGGCGCGACGCGATCATCCTGTCCTGCAAGGTCAGCCACGTGCAGGACCTGATCGCGGTCTATCGCGACCTGTCCGCGCGTTGCGACTACCCGCTGCATCTGGGCCTGACCGAAGCCGGCATGGGCAGCAAGGGCATCGTGGCCTCCACCGCCGCGCTGGCCGTGCTGCTGCAGCAGGGCATCGGCGACACCATCCGCATCTCGCTCACGCCCGAACCCGGCGGCGACCGCAGCCGCGAAGCGATCGTGGCGCAGGAAATCCTGCAGACCATGGGTCTGCGCGCGTTCACGCCCATGGTCGTCGCCTGCCCCGGCTGCGGCCGTACCAGCAGCACGTTCTTCCAGGAACTGGCCGACAGCATCCAGACCTACCTGCGTCGCCAGATGCCGCTCTGGCGCGCCCAGTATCCCGGCGTCGAAAGCATGAACGTCGCGGTCATGGGCTGTGTGGTCAACGGGCCGGGCGAAAGCCGCCATGCCGATATCGGCATCAGCCTGCCCGGCACTGGCGAAGTGCCGGCGGCGCCGGTGTTCGTCGACGGCGAACGCACGGTCACGCTCAAGGGCGACCATATTGCCGAAGAGTTCCAGGCCATTGTCGAAGACTACGTCGCGCGCCGCTATGGCGCGCCTGCCTCTCACTAAAGTAAGGGTGTGGCTGCTAGCGCGCTTGCCGGCGCGCGATGCGGCATGATCAAGATGACTCAAGCTTTCCAGAAAGTCGCCGCCATACGCGGCATGAATGATCTGTTGCCAGGGGCCAGCGCCCGCTGGGAGCAATTCGAGGAAATCGTGCGCGGCTGGCTGCGCGGCTACGGCTATCGCAATGTGCGTACGCCCGTGCTTGAGCATACGCGCCTGTTCGCGCGCGGCATCGGCGAAGTGACCGATATCGTCGAAAAAGAGATGTACACCTTCACCGATGCGCTCAACGGCGAATCGCTGACCATGCGTCCGGAAATGACCGCGGGCATCGTGCGCGCGTCCATCGAGCACAACCTGCTCTATGACCGCCCGCAGCGCGTCTATTCCATCGGCCCCGTGTTCCGCCACGAGCGCCCACAGCGCGGCCGCTACCGCCAGTTCCACCAGATCGACGTCGAGGCCCTGGGCTTTGCCGGTCCCGACGTGGACGCCGAACTCATCGTCATGCTGGCCCGCCTCTGGAAGCTGCTGGGCCTGACCGACGTGCGCCTGGAGCTGAATTCGCTGGGCCAGCCGGCCGAGCGTGCCGCTCACCGCGCCGCCCTGATCGAGCACCTGGAAAAGCACCGCGACATCCTGGACGAAGACGGCCAGCGCCGCATGTACAGCAACCCGCTGCGCGTCCTCGACACCAAGAACCCCGCCATGCAGGAAATGGCCGACAGCGCGCCGCGCCTGTTCGACTTCCTGGGCGAGGAGTCGCGCGCGCACTTCGACGGCGTGTGCCAGCGCCTGGCCGACGCCGGTATCGAATATCGCCTGAATCCGCGCCTGGTGCGCGGGCTGGACTACTACAACCTCACGGTGTTCGAGTGGGTCACCGACCGCCTCGGGTCCCAGGGCACCGTGTGCGGCGGCGGCCGCTACGACGGCCTGATCGAGCTGCTGGGCGGCAAGCCCGCGCCCGCGGTGGGCTTTGCGATCGGCATGGAGCGCCTGCTGGACCTTTGGGAGCAGAGCGTGCAGGTGGAACAGCCGGCCGAGTGCGACGTCTACGTCGTGCACCAAGGCGAAGAGGCGCAGCGCCTGGCCGCCCGGGTCGGTGAAGACCTGCGCGATGCCGGCCTGTCGGTCATCGTGCATGCGGGTCCCGCAAGCTTCAAGTCGCAATTCAAGCGCGCCGATGCCAGCGGCGCCCGTGTTGCGGTTATTCTTGGCGCCGACGAAGTGGCTGCGCAGACGGCCAGCGTCAAGTTCCTGCGCGCCGAGGCGCAGGGCGAATCGGCCCAACAGCAAGTCCCGTTGGCGGGATTGGCCGACGTATTGAATAACAAGGGTTAATGCATGGCATACGATCTCGAAGAACAGGAAAAACTCGACGCAATCAAGGCGTGGTGGGCGCGCTACGGCACCCTGGTGGTCACGCTGGTGGCGGCGGTGGCGCTGGCCTGGGGCGGCTGGTGGGGCTGGAAGGCCTACCAATCGCACCGCGCCAACCAGGCCATGGGCTACTTCGAAGCGCTGGAAGACGCGGCGCGCCTGGGTGGCGCCGATTCCTCGGTCCGCATCAAGACCGCCGCGGCCACGCTGCGCGAGCAGTATCCGTCCACCGGCTACGCCGCGCGCGGCGCGCTGGTGGCGGCCCAGGCGCTGCAGGCCCAAAAGGATGACGCCGGCGCCCGCGAGCAGCTGGAATGGCTGGCTGCCCAGGGCAAGAACCCGTCCATGCAGTCGGTGGCGCGCCTGCGCCTGGCCGGCATGCTGCTGGACCAGAAGCAATACGATGCCGCCCTGGCGCAGCTGAACAACCCGCCGGCAGCCTTCGCCGCCTTGTACGCGGATCGCCGCGGCGATATCCTCGCCGCGCAGGGCAAGCGCGAGGAAGCGCGCGCCGCCTGGCAAAGCGCCATCGATGGCCTGGGTACGGCAAATCCCTTGACCCAGGTTGTGCAACTGAAACTGGATGCCCTGAGCGGAGCGTGACTGTAATGCGTAAATTTGCACCTGGCCGTACGTGGCGTGGCGCCGTTTGCCTGGCGGGCTTGCTCGCCCTGGGCGGATGCGGCATGTTCTCCCATGATGACGGCCGCTACGATCCCGCGCCCCTGACCGAATACAAGGCCGGCATGTCCGTGCGCCAGGTCTGGAGCGTCTCGGTCGGCAGCGGTTCCGGACTGGGCTTTGCACCCACGGTGTTGGGCGACGCCATCTACGCCGCCACGCCCGATGGTTCGGTCGGCAAATTCGACCTGCAAAGCGGCCGTGCCATCTGGAAGGCCAGTGTCGACGGCAAGTTGTCCGCCGGCGCCGGCAGCGATGGCACCACCACCGCTGTGGCCTCGCCGAACGGCGACGTCATTGCCTTTGACGACACCGGCAAGGTGAAGTGGAAGGTTCGTGCCACCAGCGACGTGACCATTCCGCCCGTCGTGGGCTATGGCATCGTCGTGGTCCGCAGCGGCGACTACCGCATCCAGGCCTTCGACGCCAACAGCGGCGAACGCGTCTGGAACGTGCAGCGTCCCGGCCCCTCGCTGGCTCTGCGCAGCGTGTCGCAGATGGTCCTGGCCGAAGGCCTGGTCATTACCGGCCTGCCGGGCGGCAAACTGATGGCCATTGCCTCCAATAGTGGTAACGTGCAATGGGAAGGCACCGTGGCGACGCCGCGCGGCGCCAGCGACCTGGAGCGCCTGACCGACGTGGTCGGTGCGCCCCGTATCGCGGGCAATCTGCTTTGCGGCGTGGCCTACCAGGGACGTATCGTCTGCTTCGACGTCACGGCCGGCGGCCGCCCGATGTGGGCCAAGGACTTCTCCAGCGTCAGCGGCCTGTCGCTGGACGAGCGCTTCGCCTATGCGGCGGACCAGAACAGCGTGATCAACGCTTTTGCGCTGGATAATGGCGGCAACGTCTGGAAGCAGGCGGCCTTGAAGAACCGCCAGGTCACCGCGCCCGCCATGCTCGGCGGTGCGTTGGCAGTGGGCGACCTGGACGGCTACGTGCATTTCCTGTCGCGCAGCGACGGCAGCCTGATGGCGCGCCTGTCGGTGGGCGGTGGTCCAGTGGTTTCGCCGCCGCAGACTACTTCCCAAGGTGTGCTGGTCCAGACGGGTAATGGCAACCTCGTCCTGATCGGCGCCAACTAAAACCTATAGAACAAAGCCTTACACCGTGTCTTTCAAGCCTGTCGTCGCCCTGGTCGGCCGCCCCAATGTGGGGAAGTCGACCCTATTCAACCGCCTGACGCGATCGCGCGCCGCGCTGGTGGCCGATTACTCCGGCCTGACCCGCGATCGCCATTACGGCGAGGGCAGGGTAGGCGAGATCCCCTTCATCGTCATCGATACCGGTGGTTTCGAGCCCGTCGCCAAGGACGGCATCCTGCTGGAGATGGCCCGCCAGACCCGGCAGGCCATCGCCGAGGCCGATGTCGTGGTGTTCCTGGTTGATGCCCGTGCGGGCATCAATGCCCATGACCACGAAATCGCCCAGCTGCTGCGCAAGTCCGGGCAGCAGCGCGTGTTGCTGGCGGTGAACAAGGCGGAAGGCATGGGCGCCAGCGGCGCCATTTCCGAGTTCCATGAGCTCGGGCTGGGTCAGCCTTATCCGATTTCCGCGGCGCACGGCGATGGCATCGTCGACCTGATCGAGCTGGCGCTCCAGGACCTGGCCGAGCCGCCCGCCGAGGAAGACGCATTCGAAGAGGCTGAGCACGATCACCGCATCAAGCTGGCCATCGTCGGCCGTCCCAACGTGGGCAAGTCCACGCTCATCAATACCCTGATGGGCGAAGAGCGCGTGATCGCGTTCGACATGCCGGGCACGACCCGCGACGCCATCGAGATCGACTTCGAGCGCGACGGCCGCCGCTACACGCTGATCGATACCGCAGGCCTGCGCAAGCGCGGCAAGGTATTCGAGGCGGTCGAGAAGTTCTCCGTCATCAAGACGCTGCAGGCCATCGAGGCCAGCAACGTCGTGCTGCTGATGCTGGACGCGCAGACCGAGATCTCCGAGCAGGATGCGCACATTGCAGGCTTCGTGCTGGAAACGGGCCGCGCCGTGGTCGTGGCCATCAACAAATGGGATGGCCTGGACGGCGAAGCCAAGGAACGCATCGAACGCGAATTCCAGCGCAAGCTGCGCTTCCTGTCGTTCGCGCGCATGCACACCATTTCGGCGCTGCGCGGGCAGGGCGTGAAGCCCTTGCTCAAGTCGATCAACGCGGCGCACGCCGCGGCGTTCGCCAAGCTGTCCACGCCCAAGCTGACGCGCGAGCTGCAGATCGCTGTCGAACAGCAGCAGCCGCCCCGCAAGGGTATCTTCCGTCCCAAGATGCGCTATGCGCACCAGGGCGGTCAGAACCCGCCGCTGGTCGTCATCCACGGCAATGCGCTGGACGCCATTCCGGACTCCTATCGCCGCTACCTGGAAACGCGCTTCCGCAATGCGTTCGACCTGGCCGGTACGCCGCTGCGCATCGAATTCAAGTCTTCGCACAACCCCTACACGCAGGAAAGCTGATCCATGAGCCGCTTCTGGAGTCCCGTGGTCGGGACGCTCAGTCCGTATGTTCCGGGCGAGCAGCCCAAGCTTCAGAATCTGGTCAAGTTGAACACCAACGAGCATCCTTACGGCCCGTCGCCCAGGGTGCTCGACGCGATCCGCTCGGCCTGCGACGACACCCTTAAGCTCTATCCGGACCCTTCGTCCGACCGCCTGCGGCAGGCCATCGCCGGCACGGTCGGTGTGCAGCCCGGCCAGGTCTTCGTGGGCAACGGCTCCGACGAAGTGCTGGCGCATGTCTTCCTGGCGTTGCTCAAGCATGAACGCCCGCTGCGCTTTCCGGACATTACCTACAGCTTCTATCCGGTCTATTGCGGCCTGTACGGCATCCAGTACGAAACGATGCCGCTGACGGCCGATTTCAGCATCGCAGTCGAAGACTATCTGCCCGGCGCCAAGGGGCAGGCGGGCGCCATCATCTTCCCGAATCCCAATGCGCCCACCGGCCGCGCCCTCAGCGCGGCGGAGGTCGAGCGCATCGTGGCCGGCAATCCCGACGCAGTCGTCGTGGTGGATGAGGCCTACGTGGATTTTGGCGGAGAGTCCGTCATTCCTTTGGTGGACCGCTACGACAATCTGCTGGTGGTGCAGACGCTGTCCAAGTCGCGCTCGCTGGCGGGCTTGCGCGTCGGTTTTGCCGTAGGCAGCGCCGAACTCATCGACGGGCTTGAGCGTGTAAAGAACAGTTTCAACTCCTACCCCATCGACCGCCTTGCCTCCGCGGGAGCTGTGGCGGCCCTGGAAGACGTGGAGTACTTTGAACGCACCCGCCAGGCCGTGATCGACACCCGTTCGCGGATGACGGAGGGGCTGCAGTCCCTGGGCTTCGAGGTGCTGCCCTCGGCCGCGAACTTCGTGTTCGCACGGCACCCCAACAAGGATGCCGCCGGTCTGGCTGCCGCCTTGCGCGAGCGCAGCATCATCGTGCGTCATTTCCGCCATGAACGCATCGATCAATTTTTGCGAATTACCGTGGGCACCGACGAGCAGTGCGAACTGCTGTTGAAGGCGCTTGCGGAGGTCCTGCAGGCTTGAGCGGCAGCAGCTTTCCAGTCGGAAAACTCTGGTGTCACTTTTGCTTCCTGCCCAAGTAGCACGGGCCGGGAAAACCCTGTAGAGTACAAGTTTCGGCGTACCCCACCAGTACAGAAGTACGCCACCACTCAATAACAAACAAATGGAGCCTGGCCAATGAGCAATAAAGGGCAAACTCTGCAAGATCCGTTCCTGAACACGCTGCGCAAGGACCATGTGCCCGTGTCGATCTACTTGGTGAACGGCATCAAGCTTCAAGGGCAAATCGAATCCTTCGACCAGTACGTGGTGCTGCTGCGCAATACGGTCACGCAAATGGTCTACAAGCACGCCATTTCGACCGTCGTCCCCGCGCGCGCCGTGAATTTCCAGGTGGAAGTCCCTGCTGAGTAATCTCGCTCCAGCTTTACCTTTTATTGCCCGCCGGACGGTCCTCGTCGGCGGGCATTTTCGCTTTGGCTCCAATATGGTGCATGTATGCGCGCTCTGATTATCAGCGTGGATCTGGGAGATCCGGACTTCGCGGCCCATGCCGAGGAATTCGCCATGCTGGCCAAGGGCGCTGGCGCGGAAATCGTCGGCACCTTGACGGCACGGCGGGACAGACCCGACGCCAAGTTCTTCATCGGTTCAGGCAAGGCCGATGAGGGCGTGGCGATGGCCCAGGCCTTGCTGGCCGACATCGTCCTTTTCGACCAGCCGCTGTCCCCCGCACAGCAACGCAACCTGGAACGCGCCTTCAACTTGCGCGTGGTGGATCGCGTTGCGCTCATTCTCGACATCTTCGCGCTGCGCGCGAAGAGCCATGAAGGCAAGCTGCAGGTCGAATTGGCCCAGCTGCAGCATCTGGCCACACGCCTGACCCGCATGTGGAGCCACCTGGAGCGGCAGCGCGGCGGTATCGGCATGCGCGGACCGGGTGAATCCCAGCTCGAAATGGACCGCCGCATGATCGGCGCCAAGGTCAAGGTGCTGCGCGAGCGGCTGGACAAGGTCGAACGCCAGCGCGTGACCCAGCGCCGGGCGCGCGCGCGCGGCGGTGCGCTGTCGGTATCGCTGGTCGGCTATACCAACGCCGGCAAGTCCACCTTGTTCAATGCCTTGACGCGCGCCGACAGCTACGCCGCCGACCAGTTGTTCGCGACGCTGGATACGACCACGCGCCGCATCTGGATCGAAGGGGCGGGCTCGGTGGTGGTGTCCGATACGGTCGGGTTCATCCGCGATCTGCCCCACGGCCTGATCGCGGCGTTCCGCGCCACCCTGGAAGAAACCGTGCATGCCGACCTGCTGCTGCACGTGGTCGATGCCGCCAGCCCGCAGCGCGATGAGCAGATCTTTGAGGTGAACAAGGTTCTGGCCGAAATCGGCGCGGCCTCGATTCCCACCATTCTGGTCTACAACAAGATCGATCTCGCCGGATTGGAGCCGCGGGTGGAACGCGATGCACATGGTACGATTGCGCGAGTATTTGTAAGCGCCACCGAGCGCGCCGGTTTGGATGCGTTGCGCGGGGCAATTGCGGAAACCGGACAGATTGTGGGAAACAATGCCGCGAATTATCAAACTCTTCAATCTGAATGACCCCGGCTGGGGTCGTGGGAACAACAATGGCTCCGAGCCGCCGCCCAAGCGGCCCCAAGGCAACGGAGACGGCCCTCCCGACCTGGACGAGGTCTGGCGCGATTTCAACAATCGCATCGGATCGTTGTTCGGGCGCAAGGGCGGGGGCGGCAATAACCGCCCCGGAAACCGCGGCGGCATGACGCCGCCGTCGCCGCGCGGTGCGCGCATCGGCCTGGGGGTGATCGCCCTGGTCGCGGCCGGCATCTGGCTGGCCAGCGGTTTCTACATCGTGCAGGAAGGCCAGGTCGCGGTTGTGACACAGTTCGGCAAGTACAAGTCGACGTCGCAAGCCGGTTTCCAATGGCGCCTGCCGTACCCCATTCAAAGCCACGAAATGGTCAACGTGTCGCAACTGCGCACGTTCGAAGTCGGTTTCCGTGGCGGCGCACGCAACAAGGTTCTGCCTGAAGCGCTGATGCTCACGACGGACGAGAACATCGTCGATATGCAGTTCGTCGTGCAGTACCGCCTGCGTGCCGATGGCGCGCCCGACTACCTCTTCATGACGCGCGATCCGGATGAATCCGTCCGCCAGGCCTCAGAAACGGCCATGCGCGAAGTCGTGGGCAAGCAGTCCATGGACTTCGTGCTCTACGAAGGCCGCACCACGGTGGCCACGCAAGTGCAAACCCTGATGCAGCAGATCCTGGACCGCTACCAGACCGGCGTGCAGGTCAGTACTGTGGCCATCCAGAACGTGCAGCCGCCTGAACAGGTGCAAGCCGCGTTCGACGACGCCGTCAAGGCGGGCCAGGACCGCGAGCGCCAGATCAACGAAGGCCAGGCCTACGCCAACCAGGTCGTGCCGCTGGCCAGCGGCCAGGCTTCCCGCATGACGGAGCAGGCCGAAGGCTACAAGGCCAAGGTTGTCGGTGACGCCCAGGGTAATACCTCGCGCTTCACCAGCATCCTCGGCGAATACGAAAAGTCGCCGCAGGTCATGCGCCAGCGCATGTATCTGGAGAGCATGCAGGAGATCTTCACGCGCGCCAGCAAGGTCATGGTCGACACCAAGAGCAACAACAACATGCTGTACCTGCCCTTGGACAAGATCATGCACCTGGCCGCTCAGGACGCCAGCAAGTCCGGTGTCGCCGGTTCCGGTTCGACCACGCTGGCTCCGCCCGCGCAGTCGCCGGCTCGCGGCAGCGCCGCGCCGGTGCCTCAGTCTTCCGGCAGCAGCAATAGCAACACGCTGCCTCGCGACCGTACGTCGCGCTAACCCGGAGGAGTCCTGATCATGCAACGTCTCATGCCTATCCTGGTCGGCCTGCTCATCGTGCTGGCCGCCCTTTCTTCCTGCGTCTTCGTCGTGCGCGAGCGCGACTACGCCCTGGTGTTCTCGCTGGGTGAAGTACGCAAGACCATCAACGAACCCGGCCTTTACTTCAAGGCGCCGCCTCCGTTCCAGAATGTCGTGACGCTCGACAAGCGCATTCTGACCATCGAAACCAACGAAGCCGAACGCATCCAGACTTCCGAAAAGAAGAACCTGCTGATCGATTCGTACGTCAAGTGGCGCATTCTGGATCCGCGCCAGTACTACGTGTCCACCGGCGGCAACGAGCGCGTGGCGCAGGAGCGCCTGCAGGCGCTGATCCGCGACGCGTTGAACGCTTCGGTCAACGTGCGCACGGTGCGCGACGTGGTCTCGACCGAACGCGACAAGATCATGGCCGAAATCCTGACCAACGTCGCCAAGCGCGCCGAACCGTTGGGCGTCCAGATCGTCGACGTGCGTCTGCGCCGCATCGAGTTCGCGCCGGAAATTTCGGAATCGGTGTATCGCCGCATGGAAGCGGAGCGTACGCGCGTCGCCAACGAGCTGCGTTCCATCGGCGCCGCCGAAGGCGAAAAGATCCGCGCCGAAGCTGACCGCCAGCGTGAAGTCATCGTGGCCCAGGCCTACGCCAAGGCCCAGGGCATCATGGGTGAGGGCGATGCCGCGGCTGCCGCGATCTATTCGCAGGCCTACGGCAAGAACCCGCAGTTCTACACGTACTACAAGAGCCTGGAGGCCTACCGCGCTTCGTTCTCGAAGCCGGGCGACGTGCTGGTGGTCGACCCCAGCTCCAGCTTCTTCCAGTTCATGAAGGACCCCACCGGCGACGCCCTGGCGCCGGTGACCGTGCCGGCCAAGTGATGCGGCGACGGTAATGCGGAAGAAAAGCCCCTTGGAAGTCCAAGGGGCTTTTTGCTTGCTGGCAAGGCGGCATCCCGAATTCCCCGCAATAGGGGGCGGTTACGCTGCCGCGGCAGTCCCGGCTGGCATTGGCCGCCGAACCATGTACAATACCCCGTAAGCTAGAAAACATTCCGCAGCGGCTGAGCGGGCTTACGCCCCCTCAGCCGCTTTTTCGTTTGGGCGACGCCCACGCATCACTTGGCGTTCTTCAGGTAAACATTCATGGGTAACTGGTTGCTGCCCGAGAGCCTTGCCGACGTACTTCCGGCAGAGGCCCGGCGCATCGAGGAATTGCGCCGCGAACTTCTCGATCTGTATCGCACTTACGGTTTCGAGCTGGTCGCGCCGCCCCTGGTCGAATACATCGATTCATTGTTGTCCGGCACGGGCAGCGATCTGGATCTGCGCACTTGCAAGCTGGTCGATCAATTGTCCGGACGCACGCTGGGCGTGCGCGCGGACATGACGCCTCAGGTTACGCGCATCGACGCGCATTTGTTGAACCGCGCTGGCGTTACCCGCCTGTGCTATTGCGGCAATGTGCTGCATGCCCGCCCGGCGGACCTGCTGGCCAGCCGCGAGCTGCTGCAGATCGGTGCTGAAATCTACGGCCACGCCGGCTTCGAGGCCGACCTGGAGATCATCCAGCTGGTGCTGGAAACCGTGGCGATTGCCGGCGTGCGTAACCCTAGGCTCGATCTGTGCCATCCGGGCGTGCTGCGCGCGCTGCTGGAGTCCGATCCGGCGGCGACGGCCCTGTCGCAGGACGTCATCCTGCTGATGCGCGAGAAGGACGTTCCCGGACTGGGTGAATTGGCCGAGCGGGCTCCCGGGTTGCGTGCAGAGACCCTGAAAGCCCTGCAATTGCTGCCCAAGCTATACGGCGGGCCGGAAGTGCTGCAGGAGGCGCGCCGTGAACTCCCTCTGCTGCCGGGTGTCGTGGCTGCGCTGGACGCGCTGCAGTTGGTGGTCGACGCCATGCCCAATGTGGCGTTCGGCGTGGACCTGGCCGACGTGGGCGGCTATGGCTACCATTCCGGTGTGAAGTTCGCGCTGTATGCCGAAGGCTGGCGCGATGCGCTGGTCAGCGGCGGCCGTTATGACGATGTCAGCCGTGCGTTTGGTCGGGCCCGTCCCGCCACCGGCTTCAGTCTTGATTTACGCAAGCTGGCGGCGGGTTTGCCGCCGGCGGAAAGGGCGCGTGCGGTACGTGCGCCCTGGGGGCAAGCCCCCGCCCTGACCGAGGCGGTGCGCCGCCTGCGCCGGTCGGGGGAAATTGTCGTTCAGGTATTGCCCGGTCACGAGCAGGATCAGGACGAATTCGTTTGCGATCGCGAGCTGGCGCTGCAGGATGGCGCCTGGACGGTCAGAACGCTGTGACTAACCCCCTCTCGGCAACGAGAGGGCCGCGGGGAGATTTCCGGATTTCCCGAGAAACTCGATATTGATTCGTAACATGAGCAAGAACGTAGTCGTAATCGGCACCCAGTGGGGTGACGAGGGCAAGGGCAAGATCGTCGACTGGCTGGCGGAATCCGTCCAGGGCGTGGTCCGCTTCCAAGGCGGTCACAATGCCGGCCATACGCTGTGGATCAACGGCAAGAAGACGATTCTCCGCCTGATCCCGTCGGGCATCATGCATCCCGGCGTCACCTGCTTCATCGGCAACGGCGTCGTGCTGTCCCCGGAAGCCCTGCTCAAGGAAATCGAAGAGCTTGAGGCCGCCGGTCTGGACGTGCGTTCGCGCCTGCAGATTTCCGAAATCTGCCCGCTGATCCTGCCGTACCACGTCGCCATCGACAAGGCGCGCGAGGCGCGCAAGGGCGACGGCAAGATCGGCACGACCGGTCGCGGCATCGGCCCGGCCTATGAAGACAAGGTCGCCCGCCGCGCGCTGCGCGTGCAGGACCTGTTCAATCCCGCGCTGTTCGACGAAAAACTCGCCGAAGTGCTGGATTACCACAACTTCGTGCTGACCAAGTACCTGGGCGCCGAGGCGGTTTCCGCCAATGAAGTGCGCGACCAGGCCATGGCGCTGGCTCCGGCCATCGCCCCGATGGTCAAGGACGTGTCGAGCAACCTGTACGCCATGCAGCAGGAAGGCAAGCGCCTGTTGTTCGAAGGCGCGCAAGGCGCTTTGCTGGACGTCGACCACGGCACCTATCCTTTCGTCACCAGCAGCAATTGCGTTGCTGGCGCCGCCTCGGCAGGCGCGGGCGTCGGTCCGCAGCAACTGGACTACGTCCTGGGTATCACCAAGGCCTATACGACTCGCGTCGGTTCGGGTCCGTTCCCCACGGAGCTGGTCGACGAGATCGGTACCCGCCTGGCCACGATCGGCAAGGAATTCGGTTCCGTCACGGGCCGTCCGCGCCGCTGCGGCTGGTTCGACGGCGCCGCGCTCAAGCGCTCGGTCCGCCTGAACGGCATCACCGGCCTGTGCATCACCAAGCTGGATGTGCTTGATGGTCTGGAAACCATCCAGCTGGGCGTCGGCTACCGCGTAAACGGCGAATTCCGCGATGTGCTGCCTTATGGCGCGCATGCCGTGGCGCAGGCGCAGCCGGTGCTGGAAGAGCTGCCGGGTTGGAGCGAATCCACCGTCGGCATCACCGAGTACGACAAGCTGCCCCAGGCGGCGCGCCGCTACCTGGAGCGCGTGGCCGAAGTTTGCGGCGTGCCCATCGACCTAGTGTCGACCGGCCCGGACCGCAATGAAACCATTGTGCTGCGTCATCCCCTGAAGGGCTGACATCGGGTTATTATTCGCAAGGCCGCCGCCGGTCTCATACCGGCGGCGGCCTTTTCGTATTTATTAAGCAGGAGATGCTTGCCTATGAGCACGCCGACCAATGATGACAGCCATCTGTGGGTGACGTGGGACGACTACAACCGCCTGATCGAGCGCCTTACCTTGCAGGTGCATCAATCGGGTTGGAAGTTCGACAAGATTCTTTGCCTGGCGCGCGGCGGCATGCGCGTCGGTGACGTTATGTCCCGTATTTTTGACGTGCCGCTGGGCATTCTGGCCACGAGCAGCTATCGCGAAGCGGCCGGCACCAAGCAGGGCGACATGGATATCGCCCAGTTCATCACCATCACGCGCGGCACGCTGTCCGGGCGAGTGTTGCTGGTGGACGACATGGTCGATACCGGCAAGACCTTCAGCAAGGTCTACGATCACCTGAAAAGCCAGTTTGCCGACATCACCGAACTGCGCAGCGCGGTGCTGTGGTGGAAGGGGCATTCCCAGGCGACGCCGGACTACTACGTCGACAAGCTGCCGACGAACCCCTGGATCCACCAGCCTTTCGAAGACTACGACAGCCTGCGTCCGCACCAGCTCGAGGCCTGGATCCGCAAGGGCTCCAAGAGCTGAGCATGGCGTTTCGGCAGGAGAGGGCATTCTGGCCGCCCAGGGCGCCAGACTGTCCCTCCAGTAGTCAAAACAGCCATGACCATGCTAGAATCGCTGGTTATCGCTAAACCGAACTTGGCTTGTTACTCTTTGGGTAGTCTTTGGGTAACGGAAACAGCCAGCGGAAATCCGGGATGGGTCTGTGGTTCAGGGCTGTCAAGCAGCGCTGAAGCCGGAGTCCGGCGCCTGGATTGCGCTTTCAAGGTTCCCCGTTCGCGGTGCCTGCCTCTGTTGGTATGATTTTGGTATCCACGAGGCCGTTTACGCGTACCTGGACCCGCGCAGCGTTGCTGGTAAGCAAGCCAGGTTTGTCATCAACTTTTGTTACCCTACAAGCAGGCCAATCACTTTATGCCTATCGTTCGACTGAAGGAAAACGAACCGTTTGAAGCCGCTCTGCGCCGCTTCAAGCGCACCATCGAAAAGACCGGTTTGCTCACCGAGCTGCGTTCGCGCGAGTTCTATGAGAAGCCCACGGCTGAGCGCAAGCGCAAGCACGCCGCCGCTGTGAAGCGCCACTACAAGCGCATCCGTAGCCAACAACTGCCCCCGCGCCTGTATTGATTTTTGATTCCCGAATCTATTGATTCCAGAATCATTCATCCAGGATTTGCTCGCCCGAGTCGACGTCGTCGACATAGTCGGGCGATACGTGCAGTTGAGAAAGGGCGGGGCCAACTTGCTTGGCCTGTGCCCTTTTCATAACGAAAAAAGTCCCTCGTTCACTGTCAGCCCCACCAAGCAGTTCTATCACTGCTTCGGTTGCGGAGCGCATGGCAGCGCCATCACCTTCCTGATGGAACACACGGGCGCCAGTTTCCCCGATGCCGTGCGCACGCTCGCGGCATCGGCGGGAATGACGGTCCCCGAAGAAAACCGCAGTCCACGCCAGCAGCAGGAAACCGCGCGCCGCAAGGCCGAGGAATCCCGTCACACGCAGGTGCTGGATGCCGCTCAGGCGCATTACCTCAAGCAATTGCGGGCCTCGCCCGCGGCGATCCGCTATTTGAAGCAGCGCGGCCTGACCGGTGAAATCGCGGCGCATTTCGGCCTGGGATGGTCCGGCACAGACCGCCACGGCCTGTCGCAGGTCTTCCCGAATTACGAGGACCCCGTCCTGGTGGAATCCGGACTGGTTATCGAATCCGAAGACGGACGTCGCTATGACCGTTTCCGGGAACGCGTCATGTTCCCGATCCGCAATGCGCGGGGCAGTCTCATCGGCTTCGGCGGGCGCATCATCGGCAAGGGCGAACCCAAGTACCTGAATTCGCCCGAAACCCCGCTGTTCTCGAAGGGACACGAGCTCTACGGGCTGTGGGAGGCGCGCCAGGCCATACGCCAGGAAGGGCAGGTCATTGTGGTCGAAGGCTACATGGACGTGGTCGGCCTGGCTCAGCAAGGCATCGCCAACGCGGTAGCGACGCTGGGTACGGCTACCACGCCGGACCACGTCAAGAAGCTGCTGCGCGCCAGCGACAAGGTCATCTTTAGCTTCGACGGCGACGGCGCGGGTCGGCGCGCCGCGTGGCGTGCACTGCAGGCTTGCCTGCCCGTGCTGCGCGACGACATTGCGATCCGCTTCCTGTTTCTGCCGTCAGAGCACGATCCCGACTCGTATGTGCGCGAACTGGGCGCGGAAGCTTTCCGGGCGTGCCTGGGAGAGGCCGTGGCGCTGTCCCGCTTCCTGCTGGACGAGTTGGCCTCGCGGCACAACATGAACGAAGCCGAAGGGCGGGCCAGTTGCCTGCACGAGGCCAAGCCATTGCTGGCTGCCATTCCCGAATGCGCGTTGCGCGTGCAGATCGAGCGGGAAATGGCAAAGCTGGTACAGCTGACGCCCGAGGAAATGGCGCAGGTGCTGGCTCAGCAGCCCGCAAAACCCTTCGCGCCAGCGCCCAAGCCGGGCGCTACGGGAGGGGATGCCGGCGCGGTTGCGGCGCCGAGCCACGAGCCGGGCTATACGGACGCTGGCTACGATTTCGCCGGACACGATTTTCATGACATCCCGGCCGACGAGTCCGACTACGCGGACCAGGTTCATCTGCCGTCCCAAGGTTCCGACTTTGGTGGCGGAGGAGCTCAGCGCGGCGGCGGAAAGCAGGAGTGGAAGGGCAAAAGCGACTGGAAGGGCAAGGGTGACTGGAAGGGCGGCAAAGGCGGCTGGAAAGGCAAGCGCGACAACGATGTGGGCGGGTTTGAAGGCCGCCGCACCATGCCGTCGCTGGCCAAGCGCCTGCTGGGCTTGCTGCTGGCGCATCCCGAACTGGTCGACTCCATGGGTGATCAGCAGCTTGAAGTCATCGACCACGGCCCCCATCTAGGTCTTGTAAGAGACCTGATCATGCTGGCGCAATCCAGCGGCGCCCGCCATGTCGGCGCCCTGCTGGAAGCCGCGGAGCCGGATTCGGATCTGGCCACGGTGCTGAAGGGCCTGCGGGCCGACATCCTGTCCCAGGAAGACCTGCCTGATCCGCAAACGGAATGGGACGACGCCTTGAGACGGATCGAATTTGACTCGGCCAAGCTGGAAATGGCCAAGCTCGCTGCGGCGGGCTTGGCCACGGAAGAGGCGCGTAAACGCTATCAGGAGCTTTCCAGCCGCATGGCCGTGCTGAAAGGTGCTGGCGTGCGCTAAATGCGCTAAAATCAAAGGTTGTCCGCTTGCGAAGCGAGTTTTTTTGCGACGGGCGGGACGGGAGTGTGAGGTTGGGCGCGAGCCTGCCTGATGGGTCTGTCTTCTGATGTACGCGGATTGTGGCGCTTGCAGTTGATTGCGGCCTGATTCTTGCTGAATTTGGCGCTAGTCCTCGTGCCACGAGGCGTGAGCAACAAGAAATGCATTCGGCGGGCGGAATCTATTCCGGCAGCCAGAATCTAATGGATGTATAGGGTTTGACGCGGGACCGGCGATCCGGGCGTGGCGGATGCTCCAGAAAACGGAACGTCAGATGCGCAACGGCAGAAATAAAAGCGGATGCGCGCGTCAACTTTGTTACATGGTTAATTAATATAGCTAAGCGGTGAATCAAGCAGTTCGGCGGTGGTCATCTCCGGATGGCGTTAGTGGTTTGGGTGCTGTGTCTACTCAGCTGCTTGGGGCAAAGGCCCGATAAGCAAGCAAAGCCTATTTATAGGCAGGCAGCCCCCCCGACGCCCGGGAGCCTACGCAGGATGAGGTCATGCACGCAACGCGCGAGTACGGTATTGCACCGCAACGGCGCCAAGCGGGCTCGCAAGAGCCGGCGCTGCGAACAACGCAGCCGCGTGATCTCCGCTGATTCACCAGATTTACCCGTATAACCGCCGCGTTGGACCGCTGTCCAAAGCGGCTTCATGCGGTGCAACATGCCCGAACGGGTTGCGACGACCACGGAAGCGACTATGACCAAATCCACCGGCAAATCCTCCTCTGCAATTGATGCGGCCGAAACCAAGGCCACCACGACCAAGCGCGTCGTAAGCATGGCAGCGGAAAAGGCGCCCGCCAAGACGGCGGTGAAGGTCGCCAAGCCCGCAGCCAAGACGGCCGCCAAGAAGACGACCAAGGCTGCCGCGGCTGACAAGCCCGAGAAGGTGACCAAGGCTCGCGCCAAGAAGGCCGAAGACAAGCTCGCTGACCTGGTGGGCAGCGCGCGCCCCGCGCCCAGCGGCCGGCGCCCGGGACGTCCCGCCAAGAACGCGAACAACGATTCCGACGGCTTTGACGACACCATGGACGGCGACGGCGAAGTTCTGCCCGATCTGAAGCCGCCCAAGCGTGGCGGCAAGCGCGGCAAGGCCGATCCCAAGGATCTGATCGCCCGCGGCCCCGTCACGCCCGAAGAATACGAAGCGCGCCGCAACCGCCTGAAGCAGCTGATCAAGCTGGGCAAGGACCGCGGCTACCTGACCTACGGCGAAATCAACGATCATCTGCCCGACGATCTGGTCGACGCGGAAGCGATCGACGGCATCATCAGCACGTTCAGCGATATGGGCATCGCGGTCTACGACCAGGCGCCCGATGCCGAAACGCTGCTGATGAGCGAAAACGCGCCGGTCGCGTCCAACGACGACGACGTCGAAGACGAAGCCGAAGCCGCGCTGACGACCGTTGACTCGGATTTCGGCCGCACCACGGACCCCGTGCGCATGTACATGCGTGAAATGGGCTCGGTGGAACTGCTGACGCGCGAAGGCGAAATCGAAATCGCCAAGCGCATCGAAGACGGCCTGAAGCACATGGTCATGGCCATCTCGGCCTGCCCGACCACGATCAACGAGATCCTGGCTCACATCCTGCGCGTGCGTGAAGGCCAGGCCCAGATCGACGAAGTGGTCGACGGCCTGGTCGATCCGGAAGACGGCGAGGAATACGCCGGCGCCGGCGTCACGGCCGAGGAAGACGAAGGCGACGACGGCCCCGCTGGCGGCATGTCCAGCAAGCAGCTGGAAGACCTGCGCGTGAAGGCCCTGGCCAAGTTCGACGAAGTCGGCAAGCAGTTCGAGAAGATGCGCCACTCGTACGAGAAGGACGGCTACAAGTCGGACGTCTACGTGCGCGCCCAGGAATCCATCCAGAATGAACTGATGGGCATCCGCTTCACGGCCAAGATGGTCGAGAAGCTGGCGGACACCCTGCGTCAGCAGGTCGAGGAAGTGCGCCAGCTCGAACGCGCTGTCCTGCACACGTGTGTGGACCGTGCCGGCATGCCGCGCACGCACTTCATCAAGGTGTTCCCGGGCAACGAAACCAACATGCAGTGGGTCGTCGACGAAGTGGCTGCCGGCCACCCGTACGCCGAAACGCTGGAGCGTCAGATTCCCGCCGTGCAGGAACTGCAGCAGAAGCTCATCGACCTGCAAACGCGCGTCGTGCTGCCGTTGAAGGACCTGAAGGACGTCAACAAGCGCATGGCCACCGGCGAAGCCAAGGCCCGCAAGGCCAAGCGTGAAATGACCGAGGCCAACCTGCGTCTGGTGATCTCGATCGCCAAGAAGTACACGAACCGCGGCCTGCAGTTCCTGGACCTGATCCAGGAAGGCAACATCGGCCTGATGAAGGCCGTGGACAAGTTCGAGTACCGTCGCGGCTACAAGTTCTCGACCTATGCGACCTGGTGGATCCGTCAGGCCATCACGCGTTCCATCGCCGACCAGGCGCGCACCATCCGTATTCCGGTCCACATGATCGAAACGATCAACAAGATGAACCGGATCAGCCGCCAGATCCTGCAGGAAACCGGCGCCGAGCCGGATCCCGCGACCCTGGCGCAGAAGATGGACATGCCCGAGGACAAGATCCGCAAGATCCTGAAGATCGCCAAGGAACCGATCTCCATGGAAACGCCTATCGGTGACGACGACGACTCGCACCTGGGCGATTTCATCGAAGACACGTCCACGCTGGCGCCTTCCGACGCGGCTTTGCACGGTTCCATGCGCGATGTGGTCAAGGAAGTGCTAGACTCTCTCACCCCGCGTGAAGCCAAGGTTCTGCGTATGCGTTTCGGCATCGAAATGAGCACGGACCAGACCCTGGAAGAAGTGGGCAAGCAGTTCGACGTCACGCGCGAGCGCATCCGCCAAATAGAAGCGAAAGCGCTGCGCAAGCTGCGTCACCCCAGCCGGGCCGATAAGCTGAAGAGCTTCCTGGAAGGGCAGTAAAAGTTTTTAGGGCCTCTAGCTCATGCCTGGTTAGAGCAGCGGACTCATAATCCGTTGGTGCCGAGTTCGACTCTCGGGGGGCCTACCAAAGAAATCAAGGGGTTACGCCATTTTGGCGTAACCCCTTGTGCTTTGTGGTGCGTACATGGTGCGTACTGTGGTGCCGAATCCATGGTCGTACATTTTGGTTCCGTACAGTTTGCTTAGGCCACCGTCCCGATAGCGGATAGCGGTTCCCAGGCGTCACCCCATTGCTCGCGCGCCTGGGCTTCTCCCTCGGTCTCATCGAACGCGTTGAACACGTCGCCCAGCTGCGCGCCCAGCGTGGCGAACTCCACGCCCGCGCTGGCGTACAGCGTCGCCGCCTGCCCGACGAGACCACGACCCACCAGAATCGATTGGTACCGGCGCGCGTCGTCGCGGTCATTGCGCGCCTGGTACTCGGCAAAGGCCAGCGTTCGGCCCAGCACGCGCGCGCTGGCCACCGCCTGGGCGCGGGCGGTCATCAGGTCTTGCAGCGTCTTGGCGTTGGCACTGGTGCAGTAGCGCGGCGCCGTGCGCTTAGCCTGGGCCAGTTGCTGGGCAAACCCCGCTGCAATGGTCGAGGCCAGCCGCCCGCCGTAGCGCCGGCCCATATCCGCGATGCCCTCCACGGCTTCCGGGTTGGCGAACTCTTCCATGAATTGCAGCTCGCGCGGCCAGTACACGTCCTGCGCGTGGCGCTGCTGCTCTTCTGATATCTCCAGCGTGCGGCTGGCGATGCCCTGCTGTTGGCGATAGTTCGATACCGCGCGAGCCGCGTTGTCTACGGCGATGATGTCGGCGGCGGTCTTACGAATTCGCGCGGCATCCAGGTTCGCATAGAACCGGGCTTGCTCGCCGTGCATGTAGCCTTCGCTTCCCAGGCAGTTGCTCATGATGGTCTTTCCTTATCGGGTGGATAGCACTCATCATAGCGGGCAGTTACAAAAACATGAGGGGCCGCCATGGGCTTGATATACAACGCGGTATGCGAATGCGGTTACCAAGTTGGGGACGTGTTTGTCGGGTGCGGTGACGACCCGGGCGCGGACTGGCATCCCGCCTTTTGCGCAGAGGGGCAGCACGTCGTGGCGGTCGACCGCGCAGTCCTACCGCAGGCATGCCGGAAGCCACGGCACATAGCGACGCCCATTCTCTACGGCCTCGATCGGCGCGTTTCTCCCGTGATGTCGGGTGACCTTGGCGGCCGACATCTGTGCCCGCGCTGCCGCACGATCCGACTGCGCTTCGAGATGTCCGCGCTGTGGGACTGAGACCGAGGGCGCAGCGGCTCGGCGGAAAGCATATATAGGGGTGGTACCCGCTACTGAGGGGCTTCACTCTTCAGGAGAACCAACCCTTTATTCTTATTTCCTGGTTAGGGGTACCCTTGTTGCCACCGCATGAGGTCCCCGCGTGGATCGGCCCCACACGCGGGGGTACCCTTGTTGCTACAGAAGGTCGCCGCGAAAAAAAAAACAACGCATCCGGTCGGCGTTTAAAGCCAGCGTGACATTTAGCCTCTCAAGTAGCGCTACTTGCCGTTGAAGAACCGCTCCATGCGTACGTTCAGAAGGTCGTTGGCAAAACTGCGTACCAGCATTGCTTCCACGCCGTCTACCATTTCGTCGACGACCTTGTACGCGCTGACATACGCGGCCATGTCATGCAGCGGTATGGCGCGCGAGGAAATCTGACGCTGCTTCTCTTCGTTCGTTTTATAGGGTTGCCTGCGGGAGGGGTGGTTCACTCGCTTGACGGTCTGGACGTCCTTTCTATCTCGGTTGAACGCGAGGTTGAGTTCTTTCCAAAGTTTTTGCTTTCGAGCCTTGCCAGCGTAAATAGCATGCCCGCGGCTGTCGAAAAACACGTATACCCCGTGATGGGTCCGCAACTCTTCGGATAAGCCATGCAGATACGGATGGGTAGGTGAAGAATCAAAAATCTCGAACTTCGTCCCATGCCTAGAAGGAACCTTGTCCAACTTGAAGAATTCCACGACTGGTCGGATCGCATTGCGGTGCAGCTCCTTTTGGGCCGCACGTTCAGCTCGTGCCAGTACGTTTAGGATTTGCTTAGGCGTTACAACCTTCCACCGACGCCAGACGTTCAGGCCTGCTGGCGTCAAATCCAGATGGTTAGCTAGAGCCCTATCTGTCTTGAGGCCGTACTTCGCCTTGAGAGCAATGACTAGTTCCTCGCCGGGGGTTAGCGGTTCTTTTTTAGAGGTTACCAATGTGGATCCTTAATATTGGTCTGCGACCGCGCAAGCATACATAGAGTAAACCGCAATGAAAAAGGTGCTGACCCAAGCCCGCGGGTTGCGGACGATCTTCCGCACTTGCCCATACTGAATACGGCACCGTTCATGAACGCACGGCAATCCAGAGTAGGGAAGGAGAAGCTGCTATAACGTGGGTTGAGTGGTTCGGTATCAGGATTGGGGGTATCCGCGCCTAGAAACACAAGAGGCCGGTTTCCCGGCCTCAACAACATCAAGCGGCGATCAGCGGGTCAAAGAACGCTGATCTGCGCGAAAGAATGTTATTCCGGTTCCTTCTCGCAGGACTCCGGTTCGCCGCAAGTGACACTTTTGACTTTGCGACCTTCCACCACATCGCGGAACCAGTCCGCTACGCGGACGCCTTCCTCTTCATTGGTATAGAAGCGGTCGAAAAGGAGTTGTGTGTGCTCCTTGCCCCGGCTCGTATAGCCCGCGAAGCCGGGAATCCCTTTGGCCTGTTCCTTACGGTTCTGCACCAGTAGCGGGTAGAGCCTGGAGGGAGTGCCGAAGGCCTTCTGGAACCTTTCTTGCGCCTCATCATAGGCGGTATCGAGTTCGACGACGCGCAGACGCGGCGCGTGTTTCACTGCCGCGCGGCCGAGGTCTTCAAACGTCGCGCTCCCGCGATCGACGCCGCCCGTCCATTCGGGCGCGCCATCCCAGAAGCCCCAGTTCAGGATCAGATCAGCAATCTTCGGGGAGCGATAGCCGCCGGCACCGTCCGAGACGGCGGTAATCTCAACGTCCGGATAATGATCCGCGACTTCCGCCGCATAGATCGGCGCGCCTATGGCGCCCGCGCTCGACCCGGCGACGACGATGCGCTCGGGCTTCTTCACGTTCTCATAGACCCAACTGAGCACCGATTCCACATTTGCACGGCCCCGGTGGCGCACCGCCACCTCCCGGCCGTCCGCCGTCTTGTAGGTCACATCGCGATTGCCGAGGTATACGTCGCCCGTGCAGTAGGAAGCATAGACCTGCGTCCATTTGGCAACCGGGTTTTCCGGGTTGACGAGGTCGAAGACGCCCCGCCAGTTGCGCGGGTCGCTTGGGTCAACCCGTTCGGAGAGTCCAAGGCGACCCATGTATTCGCTCCGCCAGCGCGGTTCGTTTGGCTGAGGACGCGCGAAGGGAATGTAAACCGCCGAGGTGGGGTCGCATTGCTCGCCCGTCCAGCAGGCGCCGCCGCCACTGAGAAAGATCATGAGCTTTGCGGCGTCCGCGCCTTCGCCGGGCTTCACATGGAAGGCATAAGGCGTTCCTGTTGCGCAGGAGGTTTCGCCACCCGGCTCAATGGTCGTCCAGGGGTCCTTCGCTACTTGGCCTTGTTCCTGCGCCATGACGCCGAGCGGAGCGAGCAAGAGGGCAAGGGCGATGGCTTGGCGGATCTGCATAGGGTTCCTTCCTCCCGGATTTGTTCCTTGATTGGCGGCAGGTTTTTCCCGCTCCAAAGACGAATCCGCCTGAGCCGTATCAGTCTGCACGAGCTAGCCTCCCAAATTTTGATATGAGAAATCTAAACGCCCATCGACCACCTGTCTTGCCATCTTGTGCCATTCTGGCGCTGTCTAACCAGGTGCGAAGCTTCTGAGAGCGATATTGAAGTCATCATTATTAAGGTCGTCCAGTTACCGCGACAGGAACAACCGGAGCCAACAAATTTGCGCAAGTCGTTGCAGCGCCTGTGCCACTCGCAACCCTGGAAGTGACGTATCGACTTCGATGGCAAGGCTCTCTCGCGTGTAGTCAACCGCACAGTCGAGCCGCTGGCGTGCCGAAAGACACATAGCGACGCCCATTCTCTGTGGTCTGGACCGGCGTGTTTCTCCTGTGGAGTCGGGCGACCTCGTAGGCCGGCACCTGTGCCCGCGCTGTCGCACGGTGCGACTAAGCTTTGAAGAGGCTGGGCTATGGGACTGAGGGGGGCGAAGTCATATAGGGGCAGTACTGGGTACTGAGGGGCTTCACTCTTCAGGAGCCAATTTTTTTTATTTTTATTAGTGGGCACTTGTTGTTGCCGTATAAGGTCCCCGCGTGAATAAACCCACACGCGGGATACCCTTGTTGCTACAGAATGTCGTCGCGAAAAAAAAAGCACAACACGCCTAGTCGGTGTTTAAGATCAGTGTGATGATAGTTCAAGTTTGAGAGGCCACCAATTAGCGGGGGGTGAAAGCCGGTGAGCTGCTTCTTGCTTTTTGTTTTACGCAATGCTCGCCGTACTCCCAAGTAGCTAGGATTCAACTAGCTTTCATGGACACGTCGACATGTGTGCCACGATCTAAATCTGCTCCAGGAGTTTTGTCCCAGTCAGGAAGAGTAAGCAATTCGTTACCAGCTTCGCCAGCTTGGATGCGTCGAGCTACATTGACCTGCTCCCCGTGGTTAGTACGAAATCGATGTAGAGTCCGTTCACAAAGGAACGGCAATGAAGAAACGATTTACGGAAGAACAGATCATCGGGGTGCTGAAGGAGGCCGAGGCAGGGGCCAAGG
>NZ_JACVAF010000012.1:0-59756 GCF_014851745.1 Achromobacter sp. ACM01 | reverse complement strand
ATGGACAGCAGCTCAAGGACACCTTCACCTACACGATCCGTGATGCCGACGGCGACGTCAGCACCACCACCATCACCGTCACCATCAACGGCCACACCGATGGCGTGCCCGGCGTGACCGTCCCCGACGCCAACGGCGCCGATGCCGGCAACGTCAGCATCGCCGAGAACGCCACGCAGCCGGTCACCGGCGAACTGACCGTCTCCGCACCGGAAGGCCTGGCTACCGTCAAGATCGGCAACGTCACCCTCTCTGTGGCCGACCTGCAGGCGCTGGGCACCACCCCGGTCGTCGTCAACGGCACCGAAGGCAAGCTCACGCTGACTGGCTACGACCCGGCCACCGGCAAGATCACCTATAGCTACCAGCAGGACGGGACGGCCAAGAACCACACCGCCGGCGACGACTCCGTCACCGACAAGTTCACCGTCACCGTCACCGATGCGGCCAACCAGGTCAAGTCCGACGACCTGGTCGTACTCATCACCGACACCGCGCCCGAAGCCAAGCCCGACACCGCTTCCGTCACGGAAGACACCGCACTGACCGCCTCCGGCAACGTCATCAGCGGCACCGGCGCCGACACCCTCGGCGCGGACGTCACCAACGTCGTGGGCGTGGCCAAGGGCACCGTCCCCGCCGGCCAGAACGTCACCGGCAACGTCAACACCGCCGTCAACGGCGAGTACGGCAAGATCGTCCTCAAGGCCGACGGCACCTACACCTACGAGCTGAACAACAACGACCCGCGCGTGAACGCGCTGCTCGATGGACAGCAGCTCAAGGACACCTTCACCTACACGATCCGTGATGCCGACGGCGACGTCAGCACCACCACCATCACCGTCACCATCAACGGCCACACCGATGGCGTGCCCGGCGTGACCGTCCCCGATGCCAACGGCGCCGATGCCGGCAACGTCAGCATCGCCGAGAACGCCACGCAGCCGGTTACTGGCGAACTGACCGTCACCGCACCGGAAGGCCTGGCCACCGTCAAGATCGGCAACGTCACCCTCTCTGTGGCCGACCTGCAGGCGCTGGGCACCACCCCGGTCGTCGTCAACGGCACCGAAGGCAAGCTCACGCTGACTGGCTACGACCCGGCCACCGGCAAGATCACCTATAGCTACCAGCAGGACGGGACGGCCAAGAACCACACCGCCGGCGACGACTCCGTCACCGACAAGTTCACCGTCACCGTCACCGATGCGGCCAACCAGGTCAAGTCCGACGACCTGGTCGTACTCATCACCGACACCGCTCCGGAAGCCAAGCCCGACACCGCTTCCGTCACGGAAGACACCGCACTGACCGCCTCCGGCAACGTCATCAGCGGCACCGGTGCCGACACCCTCGGCGCGGACGTCACCAACGTCGTGGGCGTGGCCAAGGGCACCGTCCCCGCCGGCCAGAACGTCACCGGCAACGTCAATACCGCCGTCAACGGCGAGTACGGCAAGATCGTCCTCAAGGCCGACGGCACCTACACCTACGAGCTGAACAACAACGACCCGCGCGTGAACGCGCTGCTCGATGGACAGCAGCTCAAGGACACCTTCACCTACACGATCCGTGATGCCGACGGCGACGTCAGCACCACCACCATCACCGTCACCATCAACGGCCACACCGATGGCGTGCCCGGCGTGACCGTCCCCGACGCCAACGGCGCCGATGCCGGCAACGTCAGCATCGCCGAGAACGCCACGCAGCCGGTCACCGGCGAACTGACCGTCACCGCACCGGAAGGCCTGGCTACCGTCAAGATCGGCAACGTCACCCTCTCCGTGGCCGACCTGCAAGCGCTGGGCACCACGCCGCGTGTCATCACCGGCACCGAGGGCAAGCTCACGCTGACTGGCTACGACCCGGCCACCGGCAAGATCACCTATAGCTACCAGCAGGACGGGACGGCCAAGAACCACACCGCCGGCGACGACTCCGTCACCGACAAGTTCACCGTCACCGTCACCGATGCGGCCAACCAGGTCAAGTCTGACGACCTGGTCGTACTCATCACCGACACCGCTCCTGAGGCCAAGAACGACACGGCGGGCATCACGGAAGGCACGACCGCCCCCATCTCCGGCAACTTGTTGGGCAACGACACGCTCGGCGCCGATGCAGTCACGACGGTCATCACTACCGGCGATGCCAAGTACGGCACGCTGGTAGACAATGGCGACGGCACCTGGTCCTATCAGCTCAACAACAGCCTGCAAGCTGTCCAGGGGCTGCAGGCGGGCGAATTGCTGACCGAGACCATCCGCTACACCATCACCGATGCCGACGGCGACAAGAGCGAGGCCGTGCTGACGATTACGATCACCGGCACGAACGATCTGCCCTCGATCAGCAGCGCCAGCATCAACCTGTCTGAAGAAGGCCTGCCGCACGGCATACCTGACAGCAATGGCACCACGGATACGACGAACGCTGTCACCTACTCCGGCAACCTGACCATCTCCGATTTGGATGTGAAGGACACCCATACCGTCACCTTGGTCAAGCCGGCGGACAACGCCCTGACCTCACAAGGAAAACCTGTCGTCTGGACCCTGTCGGACAATGGCCACACCCTGGTCGGCAAGGACTTCCACGGAAACTCCGTCATCACTGTCACGATGACCGACGCGGGCGGCTACACCGTAACCCTGTCGGGCCAAGTGGATCACCCGACGAACTCGGTCGAGGACGTGCTCCAGCTGGGTATCGGCGTGCAGGTCAGCGATGGCCACGCCACCAGCAACGGCACCATCACGATCAATATCGAGGATGACAGTCCGGAATTCGGCGCCGTCTCCAATACTGTGATGGAGAATGCCGCCACCAGCGCCACCGGCACCCTGGAATTCCATACGGGCGCCGACGCCGTGGGCGCCACGCTGGTCGTGTCGTCTGTCGGTCAGCTGCCGCAGAACTGGACGACCAGCGCGCTCAACAAGTCTTCGGTCGACATCTTCTCGCCCAACGGGACCAAGATCTTCACGGTGACCCTGAATCCGGAGGGCGGCTATACCGTCACCCAGCACGAAGCCCGGCCCGGGACGACCGCGTCGATCGACTTGGCCTCCTCGATCAGCAACAACCCCCAATCCACCTATGACCTCGGCTATGCCACGCTGAGCGCCGGCGGCGGAAAGACGTTCAATGCCAACACGTTCGGCAGCGGAAATTCGTTCGGGATCGGCAACACCTCCTTCGACTCGGGCGAAAGCTTCCGCATGGACTTCAACGAAGCCCTCTCGGATTTCAAGCTGAATGTCGCGGAAGTCAAGGGAAGCGGCACGCTCAATATCACGGTATGGAGCGACGGCGTCTCCAAGATGATCTCCGTACCCGTGAACAGTACGACTGGCGCCATTCACATCACGAAGGAGATGTTGAGCCAGGGCACCCCCTCGTTCACTCAATTCGATAGCATCGAGGTCACCGCGGGCAGCGGCGTCAGGATGTCCTTCCTCACGACCGGCTCCTATACGGAAAGCGTTCCCGCCGGCCCGATGGACTTCACGGTTGGCGTTACCGGAACGGATGGCGACGGCGACAAGGTGAACACGCATTTCAACGTGACCTCCACCGCGGAATCCGCCGTTACGAACGCGACGAACAAGGTGGCGGAAGCCACCGGCGACACCGTTACGGGAACGATGCAGATTTCCGCGGCGTTGGGCATCGTGAGCGTCGACGTAAATGGCGTGGACGTCACCAAGGCGACGAATGCCAACCCCGTCAGCCTGACCACGGGCAAGGGCACGCTCAAGATCACCGGCTACGATCCAGCTACCGGCAAGCTCACTTACACCTATACCGAGAAGGGGAAATCCCAGAATCACTCGAACGGCAAGGACAGCGTGCATGACGACTTCATCGTGACCGCCAAGAATGCTGGCGGCCACGGCAGCAGCGGCAGCCTGATCATCCAGATCACCGACACGGCGCCCGAGGCAAAGCCGGACACGGCCAGTGTGACGGAAGACAAGGTCTTGGAAGCCACCGGCAACGTCATCACCGGCACCGGTGCGGACGCCGTGGGCGCCGACGTGACCACGGTGGTCGGCGTGGCCAAGGGTTCGGCCAACGCGAACAAGGCGATCGAAGGCAACGTCAACGCCGAGGTCAATGGCGTGTACGGCAAGATCACCATCCACGCCGATGGCACCTATACCTATACCCTGAACAACACCGATCCGCGCGTCAATGCACTGGGGCAAGGCGACAAGCTCTCGGACGTGTTCTCGTACACCATCCGCGATTCCGACGGCGACTTCAGCACCACGACCATCACCATCACGATCAATGGCACCAATGACGTGCCGGTGATGACCAACGACTTCCGGTCGGTCACGGAAGATGTGAACGTCACGGGCGGAAATCTCACCGTCAAGGGCGCGGTCACGATCACGGATCCCGATGCCGGCCAGTCGACCTTCGACACCGCCACCCTCAAGCTCACCAACAGCACGCATGCCGGCGGAGCGCTGGGCGTCATCGTAATGAAACCCGATGGCACCTATACCTACAACGTCAACAACGCCGCGATCCAGTTCCTCAAGGCGGGCGAAAGCATCGTCGAGACCTACACGGTCGCCTCCGCCGACGGCTCGGCCACCAGCACCATCACCATCACCATCAATGGCGTCAACGACGCGCCCACGACCGTGGACGGTTCCGCGAACCTGGAAGTTGGCGATAACCAGTACGTCTTCTCGCTGAACGATTTCCGCTTCGACGATGGAGCGGAAGGCAACAGCCTGCAAAGCGTCATCATCACCCAACCGCCCACCAGCGGCACGATGACCTATAACGGCAAGCCGGTCACGGCCGGCATGGAGATTCCGAAGTCGGCCATCGAACAAGGCCTGCTGAAGTTCACGCCGGGCGCCGACAAGCAGGACAGCTCCTTCAATTTCCAAGTGAAGGACAATGGCGGCACGGCGAATGGCGGCAACGACACCTCGACCGAGCACAAGTTCGTCATCTCCGCCGATCACCTGGTGACCCATGGCAATGACGACAGCGGCAGCGGCGGCAAACCGCCGCTGAACGGCGGGTCGGGTGATGACGTCATCCTGGCGGACCAGGGCGGCTACGTCACGAACGTCACCCCCGGCACGAACTACAACATTGCGCTGGTGGTGGACCGTTCAGGCAGCATGTCCGCGCAGTCCGGTTCCGGTGTCAACCGCATGCAACTGGTTAAGGACGCGCTGGTCAAGCTCGCCGCCGACCTGGAGCACCACGACGGCGTCGTCAACGTATCGCTGATCGGCTTCGCAACCCATGCTCAAGATCCGATCACGTTCAACAACCTCACGCAGGCCAACCTGAACCAGTTGATCAAGGCGATCAACGATCTGACTATCGCGACGGGTAACACTGCGGGGACCAACTACGAAGCCGCCTTCAACGCGACCGTGAAGTGGTTCGCCGATCAGGGCAAAGTGAATCCCAGCGGTACGAAGTTCGAGAATCTGACGTTCTTCCTGACCGACGGAAACCCGACGCAGTACTACTACAACGACAAGAAGGGAGTGGACGGACCGGGTAACGATACCGACTACAACACCATGAAGGAATCCGTCGACGCCTTCAAAGCCCTGAGTGGCACCAGCAAGGTCCACGGCATCGGTATCGGGACTGGCATCGACAGCAACATCCTGCGCTTCTTCGACAATACGGACACTGTCGGCGATGGCCGGATCTCGTTTAACTGGGGCCTCAACACCGTCACCGGCAAGGTTGGCTCCATTGACATCGTCAACACCGCCAACGACCTGGAGGCCGCGCTCAAGGGAGGCAGCAGCACGAGCAATCCGGCTGAAGTCGGCCACGACACCGTCTACGGTGGCGACGGCAACGACATCATCTTCGGTGACGCGATCAACACCGACCACCTCGCGTGGGCCGGCAATCCCGCGGGATCCCACAATGGTGGCGGTCTCGACTCGCTGAAGGACTACCTCCAGGCGGTAGACGGCGTCGCCGCGACGAACGAACGGATATACGAGTTCATCAAGCAGAATCCGGGTCAGTTCGATGCGGCTGGCGACACGCGTGGCGGCAATGACGAATTGCATGGCGGCAAGGGCGACGACATCATCTACGGCCAGGGCGGCAACGATGTCCTGTGGGGTGATGACGGCAACGACAAGCTCTATGGCGGAACCGGCAACGACGAGCTCCATGGCGGCGCCGGCAACGACATCCTGGTCGGCGGCAAGGGCAACGACACCATGTGGGGTGACGGCGGCAGCGACACGTTCAAGTGGCAGCTTGGCGACCAGGGCACCACGGCGCAGCCTGCGATCGACACGATCAAGGACTTCTCGAAGGCCTCGGTCGTCGACGGCGGGGATGTGCTGGACCTGAAGGACCTGCTCGTGGGCGAGAAGGACGGCAACCTGTCGCAGTACTTGAACTTCAAGCAGGATCCGGCCAACTCCAACAATACGCTCGTCGAGATCAACACCCAGGGCAAGCTTGGCTCCCAGGGCGCGGATCAGAAGATCGTGCTGGAGAACGTTGATCTCACCCATGACGCGAACGGTCAGGCCATGAGCAATCAGGCCATCATCAACGACCTGCTGCAGAAGGGTAAGCTGAACGTCGACCACAGCTAAGCAGCAAGCCCCGGGAAGGCCGGCAACGGCCTTCCCGGCGGTGCATTTCCCGCCTAGCATCTGCATTGCTGCTTGACCCTATAAGTGTTGCCAGTATCTAGTCCCGGCAACGACATCTAGTATCTGGCCATCTTGGATAACGCCCTGAAGAGGGAACCAACATGGCCAATACGTCTCCCGCAATCGTCAACGAAATTTCCGGTCGCGCGTGGTTGCGCCATGGCGACGGATCCCTGACCGAACTGCACCTCGGCAGCAAGGTTCCTGCCGGCAGTGACGTCGTCACGGCGTCAGGCGCCACGGTTTCCCTTCAAGTCGAAAACGGCATGCCGATCATCATCGGCGAAGGCCGCGAGGTCGCGCTGACCAGCGAAATGACCGGCACGCTCGACGATGTGTCCGAAGCGGCGGTCACGCCCCCCAAAGGCACCGACTCCGAACGTTTGCTGGCAGCCCTGCGCAATGGCCGCGATCTGTTCGATGAACTCGATCCCACCGCCGCCGTGGTAGCAGGCGGGGGTAGCGCCGGTGGCAGCAGCTTCGTCCGTTTGGCGCGCCTTCTTGAAACCACCAGTCCGCTTGATCTGAGCTATTCCAATCCCGGTCGCAGCGATGCGGCACTGCCTCGCATGTCCAGCACTGGCGCCATCAGCAACGACGACGAGACACCAACGCCGGTCAGCGTCAACCATGCGCCCGCCGCACGAGACGATGCAGGACTGGGTGATCAGAACCATCAGGTGCGCGGCAACCTGCTCGCGAACGACACGGACCCAGACGGCGATCCATTGGCAATAGCGTCGGTCGGCGGCAGGCCCATGACCTCGAGCGGCGTTACGGTCGCGGGCAGCAATGGCGGCACGTTCACCGTTCTACCTGACGGGAGCTACGTCTACACGCCGGGGAAAGAGCATCAACACCTAGCCGCGGGCGAAACCGCCACCAGTACCGTTTCGTACTCCATCACGGACCCCAGCGGTGCCGCCGCCATGGCAACGGTCGTCGTGACGATCGCCGGCGTCAACGACGGTCCGGTTTCCACCACTATCTCCGATACCTCCAGCCTGGATGCACAGACGAGCGTGCGCTACGACGTTTCCGGCCACTTCTCGGACCCAGACACCAGCGACAGGCTTACCTTTGCCGCCACCGGCTTACCGCCCGGCTTGAGCATCGACCCGAACACCGGAATTATCGGCGGTGATGTCGACCATTCCGCTTCGCAGGGCGGTGTCGGCGGAAGGTATACGGCCACCATTACTGCGACCGACGCGTCCGGCGCCACGACGTCCCAGGAATTCCACTGGAACGTCATCAATACGATCCCTGTCGTTGCCGACGATACGGGCACCACGGACGAGGACACCACCCTCAACGTCAACGCCCAGCACGGTGTACTGGCCAATGACAGCGATCCGGATGGCGACACCCTGTTTGTTTTACGCGTCAACGGCAGCGCAGCCAATGTCGGCGTGGCGATCGTCGGGACTCATGGCGGTAGCTTCACGCTGAATGCCGACGGTTCCTACACCTTCAACCCTGGCTCTGCCTTCCAGCATCTCGGCATCGGCGAAAAAGCCCACAGTTCGATTACCTACTCCGTTTCCGATGGAGAGGGAGGCACGGCCATCGCCACCCTCACGATCGAAATCCTCGGAACCAACGACGCGCCAGTCCTTCTAGCCCAAGTCCACCAATTATCGGAGGACCACTCGGCGTCTGGCAACGTGCTCATAGGCACGGTCGACGTCGACAACGACACGCTGACAATCACAACCTTCACTGTCAACGACACAAAGTACGACGCAGGCAGTACCGCAAATCTCGTTGGCGTGGGTTCGATCCTCATCAAAGCGGATGGCAGCTATGTCTTTACGCCGGATTCGAACTGGAACGGAGATGTCCCGCCGATCACGTACACCGCGACGGACGGTGCGACGACGATCTCATCCACCCTCGATCTCCAGGTCCAGTCCGTCAATGACGCCCCCGTCTCGCTGGACTTCACCGGCAACGTAGCGGCTGGCAATAGCTACATATTCGGTCTCGACGACTTTCCTTTCTCCGATTCAGGGGAAGGCGATTCGATGCACTCCGTGATCATCGACTCCCTGCCCTCCTGCGGCATGCTGTTGCTGGACGGAAAGCCGGTGGTACAGGGGCAGGAGATCAGTGCCGGGGATCTGGCCAGCGGCAAGTTGGTGTTCGAGTCCGGCGCTTTCAATACCGGCATAGACGCCGGCGCCTCCTTCGACTTTCGCGTCAAGGATACCGGCGGCACCGCCAACGGGGGGCACGACACATCTAGTCAGCAAACGTTCAAGCTGCATCTGGACCAATTCGTCAGTGGCAACAACGATGACGAAACCTTGAACGGCGGCTCGGGCAACGACGTGCTGCTGGGCGACCAGGGTGGCATGGTGAAGAACGTGATGCCGGGTACAAGCTACAACATTGCTCTGGTTCTGGATCTGTCGTATTCAATGAATTGGGTTGTTGATTCCAACGCGGCAACACCACTCGATACGGTCAAGACAGCCCTAAAGACCATGCTGGAGAGTCAACTGGCGGTTCATGACGGCACCATCAACGTATCACTGATCACTTTCGGGAACCACAGAACCACGCTGCAGAAGACGGTTTCGGGGCTGACACCCGACAATGTTGACGAAATCGTGGACACCCTTCTTGGCCTACAGCCATATAGCTGGACCAAACCATATGGCGCGGCCTTCCATGCAACCAAGGACTGGTTCGACGGCCAGCCAACGGTTGACAGCAACGGCAATCCGTACAAGAACCTGACCTACTTCCTGACAAATGGCGTTCCGGAATTAGAACTGACTTACGACCGCGACGCTGAATTCAGCAATCTCGCCGAAATCAGCGACGTGCATGCCATTGGCGTTGGCACCCTTTCTCATACTTCTGGGGCCTTCAAATTCGATAACGCCATACTCGACAAATATGACAACACCGGCGGCGAATTCACGTACTACAAGAATCTTCTTCAGTTCGACGGCGGTGATTCAGATCTATTGACTGCGAACGATCCCGAGAATTGGCAGCAAGAAGGTGACGGCAGAGTAGGTTATGGCAGCTACGCAGTGAAGGATGAGGGTCCCTTTACGGAGATCGCCCACTTCCTGGTCATTGCCGACACGACGGCAGACGGCCAGCCCTTCGCCGTAACCATGCGCGAAGCCGACAGAATTACGGTGACCCATTCCGCAGGCGTCTCGTTCGACTTCGATACGGTGAATGCGGGAGAATTGCGTGAAGTTGGCACGTTCAAGTGGGTCTTGCTAAAGCGGATCGGTTCGACGTGGGCAGAAGTCGAGGCAGGTACAGACGCCAACACCAAAACACTTATCCACGGTCCTGGCGACTATAGGTACCAGTTCATAGTCAACAATATCAGCGGGAGCAATGGCGGTTTCGGCGCGTCTATCGCTATCAACACGATCCGGATGTGGTACTCAGGCCGCCCAGACAACAGTTCGGATCTCATCGACAGTGACCTTGCTCGTACTGGCAACTCGCAGTTCCTGCAGAGGCCGTCGGATCTGCAAGCGGCCTTGCTCTATGACAGAACGACTCCGGTCGCTAACGACAAGATTCATGGTGGAGAGGGCTCGGACATCCTGTTTGGTGATGCAATCAACACTGATCACTTGCCGTGGAACGTTGACGGCAACGCCGCCAGGCCCGCAGGTCTTCCCGACGGGGCCAGCCTCGACGCGCTCAAGCAGTTCCTGCTATTGAAGAACGGCATCCAACCGACCGACGCCGATCTACACAAGTTCATCTCGGACAACCACGCGCTTTTCGACGTGCAGGGCGATCTGCGCGGCGGCAACGACGAGCTGCATGGCGGCGCGGCCAACGATATTCTTTACGGCCAGGGTGGAAATGACCAGCTCCACGGAGATGAGGGCAATGACGTCCTGTCGGGCGGCACCGGCAGCGACACGCTGTTTGGCGATGCAGGTAACGACGTGCTGATCGGGGGCAAGGGCAATGACATTCTGTACGGCGGTTCGGGCAGCGATACGTTCAAATGGGTACTCGACGACCAAGGCGCCGCAGGCACGCCAGCCGTAGACACGATCAAGGACTTCTCGATCCTGAAGCCCGCCGATGGCGGCGACATTCTGGATCTGCAAGGATTGCTGGTCGGCGAGGATGACGGCTCACTCTCCAAGTACCTGGCTTTCCACCTGGAAGGCAACGATACGGTCATCGATGTGAATACCCGAGGCAAGCTGAGTACCATGGGTGCGAGCCAAAAGATCGTGTTGGAAAACGTGGACCTCACCCACGATGCCCACGGCCAATCCATGAGCAACCAGGCCATCATCAATGACTTGCTGCAAAAAGGTAAGCTGGCCGTCGACCATGCCTGAGCAATAGCTCCAGGGAAGACCCAGCAGGCTCTTCCCGCCCCCGCATGACGCATTTTTTCCCAAGGCGCATCTAAGATGCCCGGAAAAATGTGAAAATCCGTTTCATGCCATCGTCCCGCCGTTTCCGCCGCACGCTGAATCTGTGCCGATTGGCTTTGCTATGCCTGGCTTGCGGCTGGGGCGGAAGTTCCGCCCTGGAAGTGAATGCCGACCGGCTGCAAAGCCTGTCGGCCAGCCGCTATGGCGCAAAAGGCTCCAAGGCGGTTTCGGAATGGCTGCAATTGATGCGCAGCCCCGCCCCTGCCCAGGAAAAAGGCGCGCTGACACAGGCCAATGATTTCTGGAACCGCTCCCTGATGTCCGGCGAGGACATCACCATCTGGAAACAGGCCGATTATTGGGCCACGCCATTAGAATCGCTGGGCAGGGGCGCGGGCGATTGCGAAGACTACGTCATCGGCAAGTACTTCACGCTGCTGGCGCTGGGCGTGCCTGCCAACAAACTGCGCTTCATCTACGTCCGCGCGCGCATCGGCGGCGCGGCCAGCAGCACCCAGATCGCCCACATGGTGCTGGGCTATTACGAAACCCCCAACGCCGTGCCGCTGGTGCTGGACAACCTGATCTCGACCATTTTGCCCGCCACGCAGCGCCGCGACCTGACGCCGGTATTCAGTTTCAATGCGGACGGCGTCTATGTGGACGGCAAGCCCGCCGCGCCGGTTGACCGTCTCAGCCGCTGGCGTGATCTACTTCAACGCATGGAACGGGAAGGCGTGCGCCCCTGATGTCCGGAAATAAGACTATGTCCATACTTCGACAGCTATTGCTCAGCGTTACCCTCGCCATCGGCGTCATCCTGCTGGGCACGCTCGCGCTCAGCGTGAATTCCGCCCGGGAGTACCTGTCCGGCCAACTGCAAGTGCAAAGCACGGACGCCGCCGTGTCGCTGGCGCTGTCGCTGTCGCAGCCCGCGAACAACGACCCGGTCGTGCAAGAGCTGCTGGTGTCGGCGCTGTACGACGGCGGGCATTTCTCGCTGGTGCGCTTAAGCGATCCGGAGGGCAAGGTCCTGATCGAACGGAAATCCACGGCCACCGCGGCGTCAGTCCCCGCCTGGTTTCAGGCACTGGCTCCCTTGACGACGCAATCGGCCAGCCATGCCGTCAGCGACGGCTGGCGCCAGATCGGCGAGGTCACGCTGATCGCCAACGACGCCTATGCCTGGGAAGCCCTGTGGCGCAGCAGCCTCAAGATGATCGCCCTGGTGGTGGGCGCCGGCATTCTTTGGGCCGTGTTCGCCTTCATGCTGGTGGGCTGGATCAAGAACCGCCTGCTGCGTGAAATCAGCGATCACGTGCGCAGCATCGGCCAGGAATCCCCGACGGAACAGGTCGAGGCGCGCGTGCCTGAACTGTCCGGGGTGGTGCAGGCGTTGAACCAGACCCGCGAACGCATCCATGCCAGCGTCGAAGAACAGAACGCCAAGATCGAATCGCTGGAACTGGAACTGAACCAGGACCCGGTCACGGGCCTGCCCAACCGCAAGTACTTCGTCAACGAGTTCCGCCGCGCGCTGGAAGCCCCTGCCCTCACGACCGGCCGCAGCATCGACGGCGGCCACGTCCTGGTGTTCCGCCAGCGCGACCTGGCGGACCTGAATCGCCATATGCCGCGCGAGTTCATCGACCAATGGCTGCGCACGGCCTGCGAACGCATCCGCGGCACGCTCAAGAGCATGCATGTGGCATCGCCCCTGCTGGCCCGTCTGAACGGCTCGGATTTCGCCTTGCTGCTGCCCGGCTGCGCGGCGCCGCAGGCCATGATGGTGGCCGAACAGGTACGCGCCGACCTGCACGCGTCCCGCATCCCCGTGGGTGAAGGACATCTGTGCCGCTGGGCGCAGGCCATGACCGACTATGGCCACGGCAGCCAGGCCGGGCCGGTGCTTGCCCGCCTGGACTTCGGCTTGATGCGGGCGGAAAGCGCCGGCAACGACCATGTCGTGATCGCTGGCGCGACCGACATGCAGTCGCCTTCGGAATCGGGCGAACGCGCCTGGAAGGACGCGATCCAATCCGCTTTGGAAGAGCACCGCTTCGAGCTGGCCACGGAAGCCCTGCAAGCCACCGACGGCAGCACCGTCCGCACCGAAGCGATGCTGATGCTGCGAACCGCGGCCGACCAGGTGCCGATACCCGCCACGCTGTTCATCCCGCCGGCCGTGCGTCTGGATCTGGTGGCCGATTGCGACCTGGAGGCCGTGAGCCTGGGACTGGACTGGCTGGCCGCCAACCCTGGCGAATTGGCTGTTCGGGTGGCTCTGCCCTCGTTGCGGGGCCAGAAGTTCTTCCGCCAATTGGCGCTGCTGCTGACCGAACACCGGTCTCTGGCGCGGCGCCTGTACCTGGAAATCGATGCGCACGGCCTGGTGGAATGCCATGAGCAGATCGCCACGCTGGCCCGCGTCGCCTCGGAGTTCGGCACGCATATCGGCGTGCGCCGCCTGGCTCAGCAGTTCGGCGCAGTTGCGCAACTGCACACCCTGCCCTTGTCGTACGTGAAACTGGGCGGCGGCTTCGTCGGCGGCATGTCCCAAAGCCCCGGCAGCCAGCAGTTGACGGCATCGGTGCTGGAAACCGCGCGCGGCCTGAAGATAGCGGTCTATGCAGAAGATGTGCCGGATGCCGAAACCCAACGCATCCTGGCCAGGCTGGGCATCGCCGTCATGCGCGGCCCCGGCGTCAAGACAGCCGCGGCATAAGACAGCGGATCGAGGCGGCCGTAATAGTCACGGCCGCCGCAAGAGCCTCAGCGGGAGGCTTTGCCCTTGGACTGTTCGTACAGCGGCAGCACCTGCTGGGCTGCGGCCTGCAGATCGCTGATGCGCGATGCGGCGGACGGGTGAGTCGACAGGATCTCGGGCGGTGCGCTGCCCTGGTCGGCCGCGCCCATTTTCTGCCACAGCGTCACGGCGGCGCGCGGATCGAATCCCGCCCTGGCCGCAAGCTCCACACCCATGCGGTCGGCTTCGGTTTCATGCGTGCGGCTATTGGGCAGCGTGAACATGACGCTGGTGAACTGTCCGCCCAAGTCGGACGCCGCGGAAGAACCCGTGGCGATCGCCAGCACCGACAGCCCCAGATTGGTCGCCATCTGCTGGGACACTCGTTCGCGCGCGTGCTCCCGCAAGGCGTGCGAAATCTCATGGCCCAGCACCGCCGCCAGCTCATCGTCCGTGGGCTTGATCTTGCCAAGCAGGCCCGTGTAGACAGCGATCTTGCCGCCCGGCATGCACCAGGCATTGATCTCGTTGCTGGACAGCACATGCACTTCCCATTTCCAGCTGGCGGCGTCAGGCCGGAAGACTCCTGCCTGCGCGATCAGCCGCTGGGAAATGGTGCGGACCCGCGCCACCTGTTGGGGGTCGCGGTCCAGCAGGCCCTTGGCCTGCGCCTGCTTGAGTATGTCGGCGTACTGCTGGGTCGCTTCCTGTTCCAGCGCCTGCGAAGGCACCATGCTGGACATGTACTGGGTCCGGTTGACGCCAATGGCGCCCGACTGCGTGGTATTCATGCCCGTGCAGCCCGCCAGGGCTGCCAGCGCGAGCGCTGCACCCGCGTTGCGCAGCAGAAGACGTTTCCGGTTCATGGCAGACCTCCCAGGCAATTCGAAGAGCAACAGCGTATCAGACTACCGGATCGCCACACTGGCCGCGGTGGCGCAAGGCGTGGTCGATCAAGACCAGCGCCAGCATCGCCTCAGCGATGGGCGTGGCGCGGATGCCGACGCAAGGGTCATGGCGACCCAGCGTCTGCACCATGACCGGGTCATTGGCGCGGTTCACGGAGCGGCGCTCGACGCGGATACTGGAGGTAGGCTTGATGGCCAGCGAAACGGTGACTGGCTGGCCAGTGGAAATGCCGCCCAGCACCCCACCCGCGTTATTGGTCAGGAAACCGTCCGGAGTGATTTCGTCGCCGTGCTCCGAGCCGCGCTGAGCGATGCTGTCAAAGCCCGCGCCGATCGACACGCCCTTCACGGCATTCAGGCCCATCATGACGTGCGCGATGTCGGCGTCCAGCCGGTCATAGATCGGTTCGCCCCAGCCCGCGGGCAGGTTCTCGGCCACGACCTCGATCCGGGCGCCGACGGAGTCGCCGTCGCGGCGCAACTGGTCCATGTAGGCCTCCAGTTCGGGCACGACTGCGGCATTGGGCGCATAGAACGGATTATTGGGAACCTCTTCCCAGGAATCGAAGGGGATTGCAATGGGCCCCAACTGGCTCATGTAGCCGCGCACCTTGACGCCGTATTGCTCCGCCAGCCATTTCTTGGCGATGGCGCCTGCCGCGACGGTCGGCGCCGTCAGGCGCGCCGAAGAACGGCCGCCCCCGCGCGGATCGCGCACGCCGAACTTGCGCCAATAGGCATAGTCGGCATGGCCCGGTCGAAACGTGTCGGCGATGTTGGAGTAGTCCTTGCTGCGCGCGTCTGTGTTGCGGATCAGCAGGCCGATGGGCGTACCCGTGGTCACTCCCTCGTATACGCCCGACAGGATTTCCACCTGGTCGGCTTCCTGGCGCTGCGTAACATGGCGCGACGTGCCGGGACGGCGACGGTCCAGTTCGAGCTGGATGTCGGAGGCATCCAGCGACAGCCCCGGAGGACAGCCGTCCACGACGCAACCGATGGCTGGCCCGTGGGATTCGCCGAAATTGGTGACGGTAAAGAGGGTACCTAGGGTATTGCCGGGCATAGGGAGTCAACAGGTGGGGTTTGCAAGCAACCCCGATTATGACACCGCCGAGGCCAAAGCCTGGATTTCGGAGGCCGGTGCGGGACGTCCCAACAGGAAACCCTGCATGACCCGGCATCCCAGCGACTTCAGGATTTCACGCTGGCCCTCGGTTTCGACGCCCTCGGCCACCACCGGCAGATGCATCGCCTGGCACAGGCCGAACAGCGCCGAGACCACCTCGCGGCTGCCGGCGTCGGATTCCAGCGCTGAGATGAAGCTGCGGTCGATCTTGACCCAATCGATCGGCAGGCAGCGCAGGTGGTTCAGGCTGGAATAGCCGCAGCCGAAGTCGTCCAGCGCCACACCGATGCCCATCGCCCGCAACGTGTTCAGGATCTTCACGTGCCGTTCGTAGTGCAGGATGAAGAGAGATTCCGTGATTTCCAGCACCAGCTTGCGCGGGGCAAGGTTTGCGGCCGCAAGCGCATTCGACACGAGTTCGACCAGGCCATCCTCGTTCATCTGCTTGACTGACAGGTTCACATGCACGCGCCAGGTCGCCGGCCATAACGCAGCCTGGGTACATGCCCGCTCCAGTATCCAGGCCCCCAGCGGCACGATCAGGCCGCTGCGCTCGGCCAATTCGATGGTCACCGCGGGCGAGACGCTGCCGAGCACGGGGTGATGCCAGCGCAGCAGCGCCTCGCAGCCCTGCACCATGCCGGTGCCGCTGTCACAGACCGGCTGGTAATACAGTTCGAACTGATCCATGTCCGGCGTGGTCAGCGCCAGCCGCAGGTCGTTCTCCAGCCCCTGCTGGTCGCGCTGGCGCGCCAGCATGCGGAAATCGAACAGGTTCCAGCCCGGCCCGCCGCGCTCCTTCAGCGGCAGCAAGGCGACCTGCACGCAGCGCTGCAGTTCTTCCACGCTGCGGCCATGCTCGGGATACAGGGCAGCGCCGACGCGGAACATCGCCATCAGGGGACGCCCGCCGAGTTCGTAAGGCACGCTCAGGGCTTCCAGCAGCTTGGCCGACACCTGAGCGGCTCCGGCCTCATCCACGTCGGGTGCGCAGACCGTGAACGCATCCGCCCCCGAACGCGCCACCATGCCGCCCATGGACCGGCAGATCAGGCCCAGGCGATTGGCCACCTGCACCAGCAGAGCCTGGTCTTCGCCGGCGCGCAACATGGCGCTGATCTCGGCGTATTGCTCGAAGCTCACCAGAAAGAAAGCGCCGCGGCGCGAACGGCCCTCGGCATCGTTGAGCCAGGCACGGGCGCGCCGGTGCAATTCCTGCTGATTCAGGACCCCGGTCAGTTCATCGCGCGTCAGGCGTTGACGCAGCAGGCGTTCCCTGCGTACGAAGACCCAGCATATCGCTACAAGTGCGCCCGCAAGCGTCAGGCACAGTGCGAGCAGGTAACTCTCACGCACGAAGCCCCCTATCCATAAGCCCCTGGCGTTGCGGTTCGAAAGGGAACCCAAGGACTGTAACATTTTTTAAAATATGCATTATTTTCGCAAAAAACGCCACACTTCAGAGGCAACGCACCTCTTTTCCCTGTATTCCTACGGTTACTTTGGTTGCTCACGGAGGGTTTGGGATGAGCCACGGCAGACTGGCGCCGGCCCTTGCGCCATGCTCGCCTACTACTTACGACAGCTACACCCGAAAAATTAATACACCGTGTCTCGATAGTTGTCATTGAAAATCAGACAGCTTCGAAATAATTGCACACCTTGGCGTCTTACGGCGTGAATTTAGTAATATTCGGCACGTTCTGTGACATGTAGAATTGCTGTACCACTGATGTATTAGTGACTCGTATCACACCCGTATCCCGGCCCTCCAGCCCTGATCTCGATCCGACGCCATTCCATCCGGACACCTGGCAGTCCTCAGTGCAGGCCACGCAACGGCCAGGAAGGGAACCTCCAAATACATGTCCACATTCCGCCGGCTACTTTTCTTCACCGCCCTCCTGATCGGCCTCGTTCTGCTCGGCGCACAGACGGTGGGAATGCTGGCCGCGCACCGCTATCTGAGCGCGGAGTTGGCGCGGCAAAGCGACGACGGCGCTAATGCGCTGGCCTGGGCCTTGTCGCATGCGGCCGCCGCCCCCGAAGAACGGACTGCGCTGGTGGATGACATGTTTGCAGGAGGGGAATATGCGCTGGTGCGCATCGCGGACGACAATGGGGCGCCTGTCGTCGAACGGCAAACGCCGCAAACCGACCCACAAACCAGAGAGCACGATTGGCGCGATGCCTGGCTGAACATGGCCGCACCCGCCGTATCGCGGCCTTACGCTGCGCCAGACGGCAGTTCACAAGGCGTCGTGACCGTGCAAGCAGATTCGCGGACTGCTCGCGATACGCTATGGCAAGGCGGCGTGCGGGTCCTGGGACTGGTGCTGGCCGCGAGCCTGCTGTGGGCCCTGTTCTGCGTGAATCTGGCGCGGCGAATAGAAGCGCGCATCTCACGCGACGTCCGTGAACGCGAGCGCGCGCTCGCGCCTGGCGACCGCAAGACATCGAATGGCGCCAGCGAACAGGCGGGTGTCGACCAAGCGCTGGTGGACGCGCAACGCCTGGTCGCCGCCACGGTCCAGGAACAGAATGCTCGGATCGAATCGCTACAGAGCGAGATCTACAGGGATCCCGTCACCCGGCTGCACAACCGCAAGTATTTTGTCGACCAATTCAGATTGGCGCTGGCGGACAAGGACCCTGATGCGGGCGGCCATCTGCTGATGTTTCGTCAACGCGATTTGGCGCAGATCAACCGGCACCTCTCGCGCGCGTTCACGGACCAGTGGCTGCGCTCGTCTTCGGACCGGCTGCGCAAGCTGGTCGCTGAATTCGGCGCTCCGGGGGCCATGCTCGCGCGCATCAGCGGTTCGGATTTTGCGCTGCTGCTGCCCCGCGCCTCGGCGCCTCAGGCCAGCCTGCTGGCCGAGCGGGTGCGGCGCGAACTGCGCTCGCTGCGCGTGCCCATGGACAAGCATGAATCCTGCCGCTGGGCCCTGGCGATGGCCACCTACGCGCCAGGAGACAGCATGAGCGACATCCTGGCACGGCTGGATCACGCGCTGATGTGCGCCGAAAGCGCCGACGACGACCAGATAGCCTCGGCCAGCCGCGCGCCGGACAGCACGCACATCGGCGAATACAGCTGGCACGACGCTCTGGTCACGGCGCTCGAACAACACAGGTTCTCGTTGTCCGTGCAGCCTCTGCACGATCTTTCCGGCGGCCTGCTGCACCAGGAAGCCAGCCTGACCCTGCACGATACCAGCGGCGCCGACCCCGTTCCGGCTTCGATCTTCATGCCTCCCGCCGTCCGCCTCGGCCTGTCCGCCGAATGCGACATACAAGCCATCCGCCTGGGGCTGGACTGGCTGTATGCGCGCTCCGGCGCGCTGGCAGTGCCGATTTCGCTGGCATCGATCGCCCAACCGTCGTTCCAGTCCAGGCTTCAACGCATGCTGGCCGACCGCCCCGCCCTGAGCGCGCGCCTGATCGTGGAAATCGACGCGGCGGCCCTGGCCGCTCAGGGAACCGACCTGCACCCGCTTTGCGACATCGTCGTGGCTGCGGGCGCCCGCGTCGGTGTAAGCCGACTGTCGTACCAGTTCGGCGCCATCGAGCACCTGCACGAATTCCCCTTGTCCTATCTGAAGCTGTGCGGCGGCTTCATCGCCGGCCTGCTCCACAGTCCGGGCAGCCAGCACCTCGCCGCCACGGTGGTGGCCACCGCGGCCGCGCTGAATATCGCGGTCTACGCCGAGGACGTGCCAGACATTGCCACGCAAAACGTCCTGGCGGGCCTGGGCGTCCATGCCATGCGCGGGCCTGTCGTAAACTCCGCCCAGACGCACGACATCGCACCTGATCATCCATGGGTTTCCAGTTGACGGAAGGCATGCTGCTTCGCATCTGTTGGCTTTTTCGCGCCCGCTGGCCTTCCCGCCTGCGGCGCACCGGTAACGCCTCCGCGGTTCGGCAAGCCATGCTGCCTCGCGTGGGGATGCTGCTATGCGCCTTGCTCGGCCCCGACGCGGCGCTGGCCTACGGCGTAGGCGTTTCACACGAAGACCTGCATCTGGGCCTGACAGCCGGTGTCGCCACGGCCTGTGGCGTGGCCTGCGCAGTCGCATGGGCGGCCACCCGCAATGCCATTTTCGGCGCGGGGCTGGCCTTCATGTTGATCGAAGGGGTTTTCCGCTCCATGCCCACGCTGTTGCCGGCGGCGGCGCTGCAAGCCGGCTCCTATGCCGCCCTGCTGGCGCTCACGGCGCCCATCCTCAAAGAAGCATCCGCCGACAAACTGGCGACGGCCTGCCGCTGGGCCAGCCTGGCCTTGACGCTGGTAGCGGTACTGGCGCTGATCGTCGCATACGCCCCGGGCAACGGCGTCGTGTCCGCCGCCATCGCCGGGGCCTGCGCCATCGCCAGTCTGCCGCTGGCCACCTGGTTCATGGTCCGCGCCGCCAGTCCGTCGCCAGCTCGAGCGGCCGCGCTGGCCTTGGCCGGCGCCTATGGCATCTCGGCCTGGCTGCTGGGACAGGACGCCTGGCTGCCCCAGGCCGCGGCAGGAACGATCGCCGAATTGGCGCGACTGCTGCTGGTGTCTAGCGCCTTGATCCTGCTGGCGATCCATCAGCACGGCCACCCGCCACTGGGGTCGAAACGCGCAGGCCACGAGCACGCCGACGCGGAACACCTTGCCCAAGGCGAACTGCGGCTGGCAGAACTGGCCGGCGCGCTGGATACGCAGCGCCAGATGAACGCACTGATCTCGCACGAACTGCGCGCACCGCTGGCCACCGTCAGCGCGGCAGCCCAATCCCTGGACATGATACTTGCCGAGAGCGGCGAGGCCGTGGACAACCGCCTGGCGCGCATTCATCGGTCGGTCGCACGGATGACCGAACTCATGGATCAGTTGCTGAACCAGGACAGGCTGGGCGAACAGGCCTGGATGCCGCGCGGCGAACAAACGGACATGGCGGATCTGGTGCTCGATGTCGTCACCGCCATGCAGCCCGATACGGCGCATGCGCTGATGGTGCAAGCCAGCCCCTCCCTGCCGGTCTACTGCGACCGTCCGCTGACCAGCGTGGTGGTACGCAACCTGATCCACAATGCCATCAAGTATTCGCCGGCGAATGAGCCCGTGCGCATAGAAACCGGCGAAACCCGGGTGGGCGCCATTCCCATGGCGTGGGTCGCCGTCACCGACCGCGGCCCGGGCATAGGCGTCGAGGAACAGGCCAAAATCTTCGAACCGCATTTCCGGCGCACAGCGCACCGCGAAACGCAAGGCATGGGTATCGGGCTCTACCTGGCCCGGCGCATCTGCCAGAACCAGGGCGGCACACTGACCATGGAAAGCGAAGTAGGCGTAGGCACGCGCTTCGTCGTCACCCTGCCGGCCAGCGCTCCGGCGGCTTGACCGCCTCTGGCGGGTTCAGGCCGCGAACACGTAGCCCTGGCCGCGCACCGACAGCACGGGGAGCTTCAGGCCCGCGCTTTGCGCCTTGGCGCGCAAACGGCTGACCAGCACGTCGATGCGGCGCAATTCGAAGCCGCCCGGGCTGTCCGGCAGGAACAATTCCGCCAGGACCTGACGGCTGACCGCGCTGCCGGCGGCATCCATCAGGGCAACCAGGAAGGTCCGTTCCTGGGCGCTCAGATGCAGCGAGGCGCCATCCGGCGCAACCAGGATCCAGCCCCCGTCCTGCAGAGACCACGAAGTGTCCGCGGTGGCGCGCGTTTCCGCATCCACCGGCCGAGGCGCCTTCGCAAGACGCATCCGACGAGCCAAACTACGGATGACGGAACTGAGTTCCAGCAGATCCACTGGCTTGGTCATGTAGACATCGGCGCCGCCTTCCAGGCCGCGCACCCGGTCTTCCAGCGCGCTGCGACCTGTCAGCATGACGATACCGACGGGGCTGAGGGCGCGCAGGCGGGTCGCCACGGAGAAACCGTCTTCACCGGGCAGGTGGGCGTCAAGAATGACGATGTCGCAGGGTTGTTCCTGCAACCGGCGATAAAACGCCGCGGCATTATCACAGGCGAATGCCACCCGGAAACCATAGCCACCCAAGCCTAACGCCAACTCCTCCCGGAAGTCGGCGTCATCCTCAAGCAGACCGATACACAGCAAACCATCTGCGCCAGCCATATTTAGAGTGCTTTATTTTGAAGATTATCGACAAATGCCCCGCGGACGCAGAGTCCCCGGGTATTCCGTTGGCGACAATCTTACGTCTTTTACAATGGAAACGAATGATTGCAATGAAAAAAACTGCGATATTCCTTGTCCAAATGGTTATTTTCCCGTAAATCGCGGGAAAACGGCTTTCGCAAATGTCCCGGTTGTTCGGCTGGCGGCCGGTTTCAAGACGAACAGCTGACCTCCAGGCTGCCCGCCCAATCCGGCGGCAAACCCGCATACCGCTCATACCTCGGCTGGGCCTCGTAGGGGTTGCGCAGCAACCTCATCAAGGTATCGATCTCGCTTGCATCGCCGGTCTTGGCCGCCCGAATCGCCTCTTCCGCCAGGTGATTGCGCAGCACGTATAGCGGATTCACGCCATTCATGCCCGCGGTTACATCCTGCATCGGCCGGCCGTCCTGCGCGTGCCGCGCCACCAAACGATCCAGCCAGGCTCCTGCCGCCGGCCGGTCGATGAACAGGTCCTCGAACGCGCTACGCTGGCCCGACAAGGCGTCGGCCAGGCGACGCCAGGTCAAGGTGAAGTCCGCCTGATTGGCGTCCATCAGCTTGAGCAGATCGTCCAGCAACGCTTCGTCGGCCGGTCGCCATGCGACCAGGCCCAGCTTGGCGCCCATGCGGTCATGGAAGGCACGCGTGAAGACCGGCTCAAATTCATCCAGGACTGCTCGCAGGCCTTCTACATCCTGCACCAGCGCGTGCAGGCTGCCACCCAGGCGATAAAGGTTCCAGAGGGCGACGGACGGCTGGCGGTTCCAGGAATAGCGCCCTTCCGAGTCCGAGTGATTACAGACATGGCCCAGCCGGAAACCGTCCATGAAACCGTAGGGGCCATAATCCAGCGTCAGCCCCAATATGGACATGTTGTCGGTATTCATCACGCCATGGCAGAAGCCCACCGCCTGCCAGTCTGCCATCAGCAGCGCCGTACGCCGGGTGACGGCGCGCAGCAGGTTGATATAGGGCGTCGCGTCATTCGAGGGCTCGCCCGTTCCCGCTTCCCGGCATTCCGGGTAATAACGGTCTATGACGTAATCCGCCAGCGTCTTCAGCATTTCGGGCTGGCGGCGCGACGACCAATGCTCGAAAGAGCCGAAGCGCACGAAACTGGGGGACATACGCGTCACAATTGCGGCTGTCTCCACCGTTTCCCGCATGACCGGGTCGTCGGACACCACCAGCGCCAGCGCCCGCGTCGTGGGCACGCCCAGCCCGTGCATGGCCTCGCTGGCCAGGTACTCTCGCACCGATGAGCGCAGCACCGCGCGGCCGTCGCCCATGCGCGAATACGGCGTCATGCCCGACCCCTTGAGCTGCAGCTCCCAATTGCCCTGCGGCCCCTCGACCTCGCCCAACAGATGGGCGCGGCCATCGCCCAACTGGCCGGCCCAGACGCCGAACTGATGGCCACTGTAGACCGCCGCCAGCGTATCGCCGCCTGGCAGCGGTTGGGCGCCGGAAAACACGCTCAGGAACTCGGGCGTGGACAGGGCCGACGGGTCCAGGCCGATCAGTTCCGCCGCTTCCGCATTGCCGTGCAGCAAGCGCGGATTATTCAAGGCCTGAGGCGCAAGCCGGGTGTAGAAGGCTGCGGGCAATGCCGCAAAGGAATTGACGACGCGCAGGTCGGACAACGTATGGGCGCTCATGCGCGTTGCCTCCTGGCAGCCCGTTTGGCAGGCCGCACGTAGAAAATGGCGCTAAGGAAGAAAATGGCCGACAGCAGGATCTCGCCCCAGGCCATCAACACGGATAGCGGAGCCGGATCCGACATGGCCCGCACCGCGCCCTCCATCAGGTAGAGCAGCGACAGCATCGAGGCCCACTGATAGGTATAAAGATTGCCGCGCAGGATGCCGCGCAGCGGAAACGCCAGCGGCAGGGCCTTGAGCAGCATCCAGGAACCGCCAGGCCGCAGCGGCGCCACCACGGTTTCCCAGGTGACGCAAAGCACGATCAGGGCGAACAGCGATACCGAGGCCAGCAGGCGCAAGCGGGGGTTGAGTTCAGGGTTCATGCTGCTATTATCGCCTGATGAATCGCCCCGCCGAGCCTGCCGCCGCGACGCCGGCGGCCACCGAGCACTCGACCTCGCGCTCTTCATGGATCGCGAGGGCCGGACGTGTTGTGCGCTTCAGCGCTGAACGCGCCAGCGAAGAGAAACTGCTGCAGGTCGCGTCCAGCCTCACCTTCACGACCGTCCTGGCCATCGTGCCGATGCTGGCCGTGGTCCTGTCGCTGTTTACTGCTTTTCCGGTATTCCAGGAATTCCGCGTCGCGCTCGAGGATTTCCTGACCAACAGCCTGATGCCGCCGTCCGTCTCGGACAACATCATGGATTACCTGAATCAGTTCGCGCGCCAGGCTTCACGCCTGACCGCCATCGGCGGCGTATTCCTGCTGATCACCTCGCTGTTGCTGATCATGACGATCGACAAGGCGTTCAACGACATCTGGCACGTGACGCGCCAACGCCCGCTGCGGCAGCGCGCGCTGGTGTACTGGGCCATCATCACGCTGGGCCCCGTCGTGGCCGGCGCCAGCCTTTGGGCGACTTCGTTCGTGGCGCGCGAATCGCTGGGCCTGGTGCGGGACGTGCCCGAAGCCGTCAGCGTTGCGGTGTCGTTCATCCCGCTGGTGTTGACCGCCCTGGGTTTTGCCACGCTGTTCGTCATGGTCCCAAACCGCGAGGTTCTTTGGCGCGATGCCCTGGTCGGGGGCTGCGTGACTGCGATCGTGCTGGAAATCATGAAGTCGGCCTTCGCCTACTACCTGACCCGCTTCCCCACCTACACCGTCATTTACGGCGCATTCGCCACCCTGCCCATCTTCCTGCTCTGGATCTACCTGTCATGGCTGGCCGTGCTGCTGGGAGCCATCCTGGCGTCCAGCGCGCCGCTGATCCGGCTGGGCCGCTGGGAAATCAACCGCTATCCGGGCGCGCCCTTCGTGGACGCCGTGGATGCGCTGCGCACGCTGCGCCAGGCGCAGACGGCCAATCCGCCCGGACTGCCCGCCAATCTGCTGGCCGCGCAATTGCGCCTGCACCAGGACGAACTGAACGAAGTCCTCGAAACCCTGGCTGAAATGGGCTTGGCGACGCGCAGCCCCGAAGGCCTCTGGGTTCTGACCTGCGACGCCCGGCAAACCTCGATGGAACCCGTGGTGGACCGTTTTCTGCTGGACCGCGGCCAGCCCAGGGTCCGCAATGACCCCGAGATATTGCGAGTCGCCTCGGCCGTGATTTCCCAGCAAAATGCGCCCACGCTGGAAGAAGTCTGCGGAGAAGCGCAAAATACCGAAAATGGAATCGCTCCCGTGCTGCAGCTGGAAGCGAAAAAGAATTAGCAAATAGCATTAGGGCGTAAACCGCCCAGGAGGAACCGATGTTGAAGGTCAGCGAGATTTTGCGCGTCAAGGGCGATACGCTCTATACGGCGTCGCCCGACATGCCTGTGTCCCAGGCCGTGCAAACAATGAGCGAGCAGGACATAGGCTCGCTGGTGATCATGGAATTCGGGACGCTGACCGGCATGCTCACGTTCCGCGAGATCATCCGCCACATGCATGCGCATGGCGGCGCCGGCGACACCACCATCCGTTCCATCATGGACGATGCCCCGGTCAGCGTGTCCCCCAACACCAGCGCCGACGAAGTGCAGCGCCTGATGCTCGAAAAGCACGCGCGCTACATTCCGGTCATGGACGGCCCCACCCTGATGGGCGTCATTTCGTTCTACGACATGGCCCAGGCCATCGTGGCGGCCCAGCAATTCGAAAACAACATGCTGAAGGCCTATATCCGCGATTGGCCCACGGAAAGCGCCGAACCGGCCAAGTCCTGAGCCCGCGGCCAGCTTGGCTGGCCCCTCGTCAAACCCCAGCCGGCGCCGCTTCGATCGCGGCGCCGCGCATATCCGGCGCATGCCGCTGGCTGCGCCAGGCATCGTAGATCAGTTCAGGGTTGTTCGCGGCCAGCAGGGCCGGATCGGACAGCATGCGGCGCCAGCGGCGCGCACCGGACTGGCCATTCACCAGCCCCAGCATGGGCCGCGTCATCACCCGCAGGGGCACGCCCCGCGCGACCTGCCGCGTCGCATATCCCATCATCGCGTCCACCACCTGCGCATCGCTGGGCAGCCGCAGCGACGGCCATAGCTGCAAGGACACCTCGGACAGCACTCGCGGCGTGTGCCAGGCAGCCCGGCCCAGCATGACACCGTCGAAATCGCCCGCGGCGCGCACGGACTGCTCGGCGTCGGCCAGACCGCCGTTGAGCACGAACGTGCAATCCGGGAAGTCGCGCTTCAATTGCCGCACCACGTCGTAGCGCAGAGGCGGAATCTCGCGGTTGTCCTTGGGCGTCAGGCCCTTGAGTACCGCATTGCGGGCATGGGCGATGAACACCCGGCAGCCGGTGTCGTAGATCTTGCCGACGAAATCGCGGACAAACGCGTAGGACTCGTCGTAATCCAGGCCAAGCCGGTGTTTGACGGTGACAGGGATATCCACGGCATCCTGCATGGCCTTCATGCAATCGGCCACCAGAGCGGGCTCCGCCATCAGGCAGGCGCCGAACGCGCCCTTCTGCACCCGTTCTGACGGGCAACCGCAATTCAGGTTGATCTCGTCGTAACCCCACTTTTTTCCCAGCCTGGCCGAATGCGCCAGGGCGTCGGGTTCGCTGCCGCCCAATTGCAAGGCCACGGGATGCTCGGCCTCGTCAAAGTCCAGGTGCCGCTCGACATTGCCGTGCAACAACGCGCCGGTGGTGATCATTTCCGTGTACAAGCGTGCGCGCGGCGCCAGCAGCCGGTGGAAATAACGGCAATGGCGGTCGGTCACATCGATCATGGGGGCGACGCACAGCCGCCAGTCGGGGGAGTCCAAGAATCACTCTACAAAACAAGGGGATGCGGTATTTTACGGTGCTTGGCGGCTTTGTGTCTGGCGGGCGGCCGTATCCGCTCCACCGCAAGTCGGACAGACTGGCCCGCCATGTGGTCTAAAATTGCGCCGCCGCAGCCGAAACCGGCATGCGCGCGCGCCCGTCAACCCCTAGATCCCGCACATCAATGGCCGTATTCACCCCTGTCTCCGAAGACGACGCTCGCGCCCTACTGGCGCATTTCGATCTGGGCGAGTTTGTCTCGCTTCGGGGGATTACGGCGGGTATCGAGAATACCAACTACTTCCTGTACACGACCCACGGCGAATATGTGCTGACGCTGTTCGAGGTGCTGACGCAGGCCCAGTTGCCTTTCTATATCGAGCTGATGTACCACCTGGCCGAGCGCGGCATTCCCGTGCCCCGGCCCCAGACCCTGCGCGACGGCACTCGCCTGACGACCCTGCACGGCAAGCCCTGCGCCATCGTTTCACGCCTGCCCGGCGGCTACGAACCCGCTCCCGGCCCGGCGCATTGCGCCCTGGCCGGCGCCACGCTGGCCCGCGCCCACCTGGCCGGACGCGACTTTCCGCTGCACCAGCCCAACCTGCGCGGACTGTCCTGGTGGCTGGAAACGGCACCCAAGGTCATGCCCTTCCTGGAACCGGCGCAAGCCCAACTGCTGTCGGCGGAGCTGGCCGACCAGCAGGCCGCCGCCGCGACGCCGGCCTGGCAGACATTGCAGACCGGCCCGGCCCACTGCGACCTGTTCCGGGACAACGTCCTGTTCGCCGGCACCTTCGAAGATCCGCTCATGGGCGGCATCATCGACTTCTACTTCGCCGGCTGCGACACCTGGCTGTTCGACGTGGCGGTGAGCGTCAACGACTGGTGCATCGAACGCGACACGGGTGAATTCGTGCCCGAACTGGTCGAGTCCTGGTTGGCAGCCTACGCGGCCGTGCGCCCGTTCACCGACGCGGAACGCGAGGTCTGGCCGCTGATGCTGCGGGCCGCCGCGCTGCGCTTCTGGATATCGCGCCTGTATGACTTTTTCCTGCCGCGGCCGGCTCAGACCCTGAAACCGCACGACCCCCGGCATTTCGAAAGAGTGTTGCAAGCGCGCCACCGCCCTGGCCTGCCAATATTGCCGTAACCGTTGCTCCCCCCATAATGGGGATAGCGCGTCCCTTTTTGAGAGATCACCCCCCTTTAAAGAGCCATGCAAGCAGCATTCCTCCCCGCGACATCCGGCTGGCAATGGGTCCGAGACGGCTTCCGTCTGTTCCGCAAGCAACCTCTGGCCATGTTCACCTGGGCCATGGCCATCAGCCTTCTGGTCATCTTCGCCACCGCGACGCCGCCGGTCGGACCCATACTGGTGGTGGCGCTGATGCCCATCATCACGCTGATGACGCTATCGGCGTGCAAGCATGTCGAAGCCGACCGCATCATGCTGCCCTCGATGTGGGCCAAGCCGCTCAAGCAGCCTGGCGTATTCAGGAAACTGTTCCTGATGGGGCTGCTGTACGCGGCGCTCTGCATTGCGACCGGCCTGATCATCTTCCTGCCATTCACGGACGCGATGGTCGAGGGCATGCGCATTGCCTCCGTGGAAAAGTCCATGGAGCCCATCCTGTCTGCCATGGCCGTTCCGCTGACTTTGTTCGCGATCGTGTATGTCGTGATCGCCGCGCTGTTCTGGCACGCCCCCGTCCTGGTCGCCTGGCATGGGCTGCGCCTGGTCCAGGCGCTGTTCTTCTCCGGCATCGCCTGCTGGCGCAACAAGCTGCCGTTCCTGGTCTACGGCGCCACCTGGATCCTGGTGTTTCTTTTCATCGACCTGTGCGCCGGCCTTCTGGTCGCCATCGGCCTGTCACCCCAGCTTGCCGGCACGCTGCAGATTCCCTTCAATATCGCCGCGGGTGGCGTGCTGTACTGCAGCTTCTATCCTGCCTATACCTCCGTATTCGGTATCGAGAACGCCGGCGCGCATCTCGACGACGGCAACGGCGCCCAGGCATGACGCCACGCGGCAGGGCGCCAGCGCCCTGCGCACCGCAAGCACCCTTCCCTGCCGCGATATGAATGCCACGTCGATGGCATAGCGCATGCCAAAGGTATGCACCGCGGCGCAATGCATCAGCAAGATGCCGGACCGCGGCCCCGGCGGCTTGCGTCCCAGCAAGCCGCGCGCGCGGCCGCAGCAGCTGGCGACCTTGAGTAGCCTGAGTCCGCCGCGCCGCGCCGATGGCTGACCGCCAGTCATTGCACGCTCTGCAGCAATTGCACCATGACCGGAAAGGCCAGCACGATGAACGTGCAGGGGAAGATGCAGCCGATCAGCGGCAGCAGCATCTTCACCGGAGCCTGCATCGCCAGCTGTTCCGCACGCACGTGACGATCGCTGCGGGCTTGCGCCGCCTGTGCCCGCAATACTGGACCCAGGCTTATCCCGAGCCCTTCGGCCTGCGCCAGGGCGGCCGCCCAGTTACGCGCAAGCGGGCTATTGCTGCGTTCCGCCAAGGCCTTGATCGCGGCGGTCCTGGAAACCCCCGCACGCATCTCTGCCAGCGCGTCAGCCAGGGCATCTCGCAGTATGCCCGCCGGTCCGCTCTGGGCGGCCATCTGCAATGCCCCATGCACGCTCAGCCCCGCTTCCACACACAAGGTCATCATGTCGAACACGAAAGGCAGGTCGCGTTCGATGCTGCGCCGCCGGTTGCTGCTCAAATTGCGCAACCAAAGCCCCGGCGCGGCGCCTGCCGCCAGCGCTGACGCTACCATCCAGGGAATCCATTCCCAGGACTGCGCCTGCGCCAAGACGATGGCGACCGCCGCAGTCAACCCGCCGGCAGCCATGGCTGCACTCCAACACAGCGCCGCGACATGCGCGTAGCTGATGCCGGCAGGCAGCGCCGCCCGCTCGATGGCGCGAGTCAGCCGTATGCGCCAACGCCAGGAACATAAAGGCCCTGCCACGGGCGCCACCGCGGAAATCCAGGGCCAGGCCGCTCGCCACCACCACGGCAAGGCGGACGACGCACCCTCGCTGTCCAGCAGCAATGGCTTAAAAACCACCCATGCCAACCATCCCGCAGCCAGGGCGGCCGTCAACAGGCTCAAGTACAGCCACATCGCATCCGCTCCCGTCAGATATCGATCCGGACAATGCGCCGGATCAGCAGCATGCCCGCGGTCTCCAGTACCGCCACGATCGCCAACACGCCCCAACCCACGGGCGTATGCCACAGCAGGCCCATGATTTCCGGCTCCAGCCGGTCCAGCACGGCAAGCAGCAGCAAAGGCAAAGCGCCCACGATCCAGGCCTGCATACGTCCCTGCGAAGTCAGCGCCAGCAGCTTCGCCTGCAACTGCAGGCGGGCGCGCAGGGTCTGCGCGATGCTTTCCAGCGCCTCTGCCAGGTTGCCTCCCGTCTGCGCCGCAATGCGCATGGCCGCTACGACGAGCGCGGTCGAATCGGCCGGCATGCGGCCACGCAGGTTTTCAAGCGCGCCGTCCCATGGCACGCCCATGCGCTGCTCGCGCAACATCAGGCCGAACTCCTGGGCCAAGGGCGCGCTGCTCTGCTCGACGACGTGGCGCAGGCCGGTGGTCAATGCCACGCCAGCGCGCAGGGCGGAGGCGAGCACCAACAGCGCCATCGGCAGTTGCTGCTCGAACCGCCGGGCACGGCGCCGCCGCAACCCATTCACCAGCGTCCTGGGCAGGCGCGAGGCAAGCGCCGCGGCCAAGGCGGCGGCAAAGCCGCTGCCCGTCGCAGCAAAGGCCAAGGCCGCCGCCATCGCCGCGCAAGCCACCGCGCCAGCCCATAATTGGGCGGGGTCTATGAATAAGAACACCTCGCTCAGACGCAAGCCCGCCTCCTGGGTGTAGACCTCGCGGTAGCGGCGCAGCGCTGGCGCAAACCAGTGTTGGGCACGCCACGCCAGCAGCAGCACGCATACCATGGCGGCTCCCGCAGATAGCCAAATCATGTCGCTCCTTGCGCAAAAACGGTGGTCCCCGGCGCCGCCTGCTCGGTGTTGGAGAACCAGGCGGGATCGAAGGCCTCCTCGGCCTGCGTCCATTCGCGCGCAAAGCCGGGCAAGGCGCCGCAGCCCGTGAAGCCGCCCATGCGGTCGTAGCGGAACAGATCCTGCAGCTGTATACGTCCGCTTTCCATGCCCGTAATCTCCGCTATCGACGTCACGACGCGACGCCCGTCGCCCAGCCTCGCCTGCTGCACCAAGATATCCACGCTGGCCGCGATATGCTCGCGCACGGCGGCCAGAGGCAGATCGAGCCCGGCCATCAGGATCATCGATTCCAGCCGCCCCAGCGCGTCGCGTGGCGAGTTGGCATGCAGCGTCGTCAGGGAGCCTTCGTGCCCGGTGTTCATGGCGGTCAACATGTCGAATGCCTCCGCCCCGCGGCACTCGCCCACGACGATCCGGTCTGGCCGCATGCGCAGCGCGTTGCGCACGAGTTCGCGGATGTCGATGCGCCCTCGCCCCTCCTGGTTGGCCGGACGCGCCTCCAGCGCCACCAGATGATCATGGTTCAGGCGCAGCTCCGCCGCATCTTCGATGGTGACCACGCGCTCGCCGTCGGGAATCTCGTTGGACAGGATGTTGAGCAACGTGGTCTTGCCCGCCCCGGTCCCTCCGGATACCACCAGATTCCTGCGCATCCTCACGCAGAGCGCCAGGAATTGCGCCATGGCGCCGCTCAGCGTCCCCGCAGCGATCAGATCGGACATTCCGGGGCGCCGCTGTGGAAATTTGCGTATGGTCAGGCTGGCGCCCCTAAGGGCCACCGGCGGAATGATGGCGTGCACCCGGGACCCGTCGGCCAGGCGCGCATCCACCATCGGAGAACTTTCATCGATGCGTCGCCCCAAGGGTGTGACGATGCGCTCTATGACCCAACGCAGCGATTGCTCGCTGGTAAAGGCCGCCTGATGGCGCGAAAGGCGGCCGGCGCGTTCGACATAGATCTCGTCGTGGCGATTGACCATGATCTCCGTAATGTCGGCAGCGGCGAGCAAGGGCTCCAGCGGCCCCAGGCCGACGGCTTCGTCAAGCACCTCGCGGCAAAGCGCAGCCCGGTCCACCCCCGGCGGCAAGTCGGTGTCCGTGGCGACGATATGCGTCAGCAGCCGTTCGGCCTCGGCGCGCAGCATGCTGTCGCTCATGCCCGCCACGTCGCGGCGGCGCAGATCCAGCGCCGCCAGCAGCGCCGCGTGCAGCCGCCGGCGCTCCTGCAACGGATGTGGCAGTGGCAGAACCGGCACTGGCGTCGCCGGCGCGGGCAGCATCGGCGGTTCCTGCACGGCAGCCATGTCGCGGGCGACGCTTTCAGCCGCCGCACCGTCCACGCCCCCGTTGCGCTCCGGGATGTCCGCCAGCGACACCCGCAGCCGGCAGGGCCCGATCAGTATTTCGTCGTCGGGCAACACCGGGGCGTGGCGCACGATCCTCGCGCCGTTCACGAGGGTTCCGCCCAACGTACCCAGGTCTTCGAGCACGATCCCCGCCGCTTCGCGCAACAAGCGGGCGTGCTGGCGCCCCACTCTCCAGTTCACGATGCGCACCCCGCAATGCGCGCCCCTTCCTATCAACGCGGGAACAGCCACCGTGGATCTGTGCACGGAGGCGTCTTCAAACATCATTTCCACGTCGATCATGGCCGAGTTTCCGAAGAAGGAATCGGCGCGCCGTCTTGCGGCGAGCCCCACTGCGAACCGGTGCCGGCGTGGGCATCCCACCCTGCCGCGGCAGGCACGGCGGAGCCCAGGCGGGGCGGCACGGGAAAAGCCGCTTCGAGCACGCCACGTCCCCGCCGCACGCGGTCCGCCATGGCGGGCTCGGCCTGCGTAATCAGTTTGGGCGTCACGAATATGGCAAGTTCGGTTTCCCGCAATTGATAGCGCCGGGACGAAAACAAGGCCCCCAGAACCGGGATGTCTTTCAGCCATGGCAGGCCATCGCTGGTCTCGTCCCGCTCGCGCGACAGGAAGCCGCCGATGACCAGCGTATCGCCGGACCGCACGTTGAATTCGGTGGATGCGCGGCGCGTGCGTAGCGCCGGTCCGCCCGGCACGCTCAGCGCGTTGTCCACCGAACTCGCCTCTACCTCGATCAAGGATCGGATGATCCCGTTGCGATCGATGCGAGGGGTGATCCTGAGCATGACGCCATAGGGCTTGAACATCGTGGTCGCGTTGCCGCGCGTGTCGGTCGACGAGTAAGGAACCTCTCCGCCGGCCAGGAAGGTGGCGCTGGCGCCGCTGCGCGCGAGCAATTGAGGTTGGGCCAGCATCACGGCCTCGCCGCTTTGCGCCAGCATCGCGATCCGGGACGACAACAGCGCATTGACGCCGAAGTAGCCAGCCGCCGAAGAGACCGGGCCCACCGTTTCTATGATCCCGTCGCCTGGACGGTTCATGCGCCCCCTGGACCCCGCATCCCAGGCCAGGCCGGCGTTGATGCCGCCTTGCGACAGGCCGTCCCAGCGCACGCCCAGATCCCTCAGCCTTGAGGTGGGGATCTCCACGACCTGAACGTCCAGCTGCACCATGCGGTCCCAACCCACTTGGCCGGTAAAGTCCAGCACTGCGGGATAGCGGTCCGCCAGGGCCGTGATGCGCAATCGGTCATCGTCGGAAAGATCGTCGCCCTCGATCAGGATGCGACCGCCCACCTCAGTACTGCGCGCGCCGGGGATGCGGGCAAGCAAGGCCTCGACCTCTGCCCGCAGACGCGGCGCGCCGGCCGGCACGACCCTCAGTTCATAGGCCTTGGCGCGCCCGGCGTTTGCCCAGATGTGCAGTGACGAAACACCCTCGGCGCGGGCAAAGACCACGACCTCGCGCCCTTCGGCCTCGATGGCGCCCACGACCTGGCCGTTGCCTATCGCCACGCGCTTGACCCCGGGGTGCGACAGAATCCGCGTTTCACCCACCTGAAGTTCAATCACCTCATCCTCCGCCCGCGCTGCGGGATTGGCCAACCAGAGCACGCAGGCAAACATGCTGATGACGGCGCGTCTCATGGCCGCCCCCGCTGAAGTCGAGCCGGGCCTGCACTTTCCACATCCATTGCTCCTGTGCCTGCCGAGGGGTCCAGCCTGTCTCCGTACAGGATGGCCACGCCCGGCGCATTCCGGGGTTCCAGGTCCAATCCGATCAGGGTGGCAAGGTCGCCCTGCGCGGCGCCGCTGACCATTGCGGCATCATCGCGATGGCGCAACATCGCGGTCAGCGCCCCGCTCTGCCGCGCCGCCACGAATCGCATTGCCTCATCCGGCGTCGCTGCCAAGGTGATATTGCCGCCCTTGGTTTCGCTCTCGGCGTCGCCTCCCACCATCAGCACGCGCATGCCTTGCAGGAGGGGCACCGTCATCTCCCGCTGCCGATGCGAAAAACTCACATAGATGTCGATGGCATCGCCTACGCGCAGGACTTCCGCCAGGCCGCCCAGGTCCGTCGCCGCCACGGTCAATGCGCGTTGCCCGCTGCGCAAGCGGGACGCCAAGGCCGGGGCCGGAGGACTGAATGTCAGATGCCCCCGCAGCAAGGGCTCACCATTGGCGACATCGGCCAGTAAGGTGGCGCCAAGCAAACTTGCAAGATCCAGGGGATCGATGCTGGCCCGGGACACCCAAAGCTGCGGAATCTCGCGCACTGCCAGGTGCACCTCTTCGAGTTGCGTGCCAGCAGGCAGGTCGTACGCCGCGACCAGCCGGCTGACCATCGGCGTGCGCGCCTCTGCCTCCAGCGCCTGGACCCGCTGCTGCACGTGTTCCCGCACCGCCCACGCGGATACCAAACCCGCAATCAGTGCTATGGCATACACGCCCATTCGGCGCAGACGCGGCGCTACATGGGTGATCCAGTTCGTCATGGCACTCTTCCGCTGACCAGAAGGCCGGTGCCACCGTCCAGCGGCACCAGCGACAGCCGCATGCGGGAGCCGGAGCGGACCCACCAGTGCGCCGAATCCTCGGAGACGGGCATGCGACGCCAGCCGTTCCGGAGCAGGTGCTGCTCCAGCTGCGCAGCCAACTGCCCCGGAGGCAAGGCGTATTGCCAGATCCGCTCGGAAACGCGTACGCCGTCCTCCATCAAGGCGATGTCCAACCTGAGGCGGCCGCCGGCGGGCAGCCAGGCAGGCGAAGCGCTTTCAGGCACGGCCAGAAGGCTGACGGCTGAAATGCTTCCGGCTGTCCGACGGGAGCCCAGGCCTTCCAGCTGGATGACCCATTGCTCCTGCCCCACCCTACCCGACAGAATCGCCTGACCTGACAACACGTTGAGATTGACCAGGGCGGGCTGCTGGGCAGACAGGTAACGGATCAGCTCCGCCGTACTGAGCGGCGCATCGAACACCAGCACACGCGCCGGGATTCCATGCAACCAGATGCTTTCCCCTAACAATCCGCGACGCGAACCTGCGGGCAGACGCAAGGCCTCCAGCGCGGTAACGCCTGGCCTGCTCCCGCCGGCCTCCCCGCCGCTCGTCACGAGATGCTGAGCTGCGGCGACATTGCGCCACCCTACGGCCGCAACAGCCACGGCGCCGGCCATCAACAGACGCAGCGTCTTTGTCATAGCCACGGTTCGCCAGCCGTCTTCCCGTGATGGGGCAAAACCCGCAAGGGGCGCCGAAAAGCGCAGGCCGATCATTTGCCCGCCCCCTTGCGGCTGGCAAGCCGCTCCCCAGGCACCACATCCGCCCATTCAGACAACCAGTCCAGCGACAGGCCGGGCCTGCGCCAGGGTCCGTCCAGGCGATCGACAACAGGCTTCAAGCGTCGGGCCTCGGCCACCGAGGCGCGTTCCGCCCTGTGCCAGGACGTAGGCGCCCGGCCGATCCGGCGCTGCGCGTCGGCATCGCCGTCCGCATAGCCGGCGCCGCTTGCCACATGCGTGCGGCGGGCGATGCGCAACCAGGCCGCGCTGTCCCGATCGAATCGCGCAGCGCTTGCCGTCACCGACAGCAATCGCAGATCCGCGCCAAACCATTCGGCCTGCAAGGCGTTGACCTGCGCGGGTGCGATACCCGATAAGGTGCTGGCCTTGCCCGAGAGCGCCATGCCGCCCGGCGCGGGCAAATTCCGCATGGGTTGTCCCAGGGCGCCTGCCATTGCGGTCTTGCGGCTGGCCTGCGACATTTCCTGCGCTGCGAATTGCAATCCGCCAATCCAGGACGCCGCCCACAGCAGCAGGGCCAGCAGCGGCAACATCAGCAACGCTTCGACCAGAGCCTGCCCTTGCTGGCGCGTGGGGATCCGGTTCATGGCGCGCGCCTTGCCTGCGCGGCCTCTGCGGCGCTGACGGCGGACAAGCGCGCCTGCCAGTAAGGGCGGAAAAGCGTGGCAAGTTCATCACGGCCATCGGCCCGGCGTTCCGGCCGTGCAAAATAGGTTTCCGCCGCGGAAGTGACGGTGACGGCGTCTTCCGGTCCCAGTGCGGCATAGCGGAACGCCCCCAAGGGTGTCCGGACTGCGCTGTCGCCATCCGTGGTTTTCAAGGATGCGCCGGCAAGCCGGACGGTCACCGCGAAACGCAGGGGATCGCCGCTGCGTGGCAAGGCGATGTCGCGATAGGCTGGCAGGCCCCGCCCCGGCCAGCGCTGAGCGGCAGCCATGGCGTACGAATTGGCCATGGGATTGGTGAAGCCGTCGAGCAGATCCCAGTTGGTCGACTGCTCCACCCAGCGCCAGAAATCCTGTTCGGAAAAATCGAGCGGTGGCTCTTCCACGTACTCCAGGCCTTCGGGCGCCTTGATCTTCTGGCCTTGCGCCGTGCCCCAGCCCACGGCGTACTCGCGGAAGTAGCAGCCCCTCCAGCGGTTGAAACGCAGCGCATGGTAGGACTGGGTATCAAGAGCGCCCCAGCGTCCATCCGGCCCCAACCAGGTGGAACCGCGGCGCCGCAACTCGTGGCGATGCAAAGGGCACAGCGGATGGACCATCCACGGATTGCGGCGCGTGACGTTGCGGCGGTGGAGAAACCCGTACCGTTCCGCCGCTTGTTCGACAGCGGGCCGCAACCCCGCCTCGCGCGTGGCCAGGCGACGCCCCACGTATCCGGGCCAGCCATCGGTCAGCAGCCGCAGGCTCAGGCCCCGGACATGCGCGGCATCGCCATCGGGCAACGGAGCATCGTCCGACAGATTGGCGGACAGCACTTTCTTCATGATGCGTTCGCGCGAAGCCGCCAAGCCTGAAACAGCGGACGCCGCGGCTGCTTCCAGAACCTGGTGGACCACTCTGTCGTGCTCGCCAAACGCCGACGCGAGCCTCTGCTCGGCGTCGGGCACTGCCCGCACAGTTTGGTAGGCTGCCCCCACATCGGGGCCGAACAACATGGCGATCAGCCCGGCGGGCGGATTGCGGCGGTCGCGCTGCGACTGCATGGTGCGGGCGTACTGCGCCGAGGCAGCCAGCGTGACCAGATGCGCCATGGCGACCTGATGCGCGATCTGTGTGCGGTTGATGTAGGCCAGGGCATTGAGCGCGCGCGCTTGCTCCAGCGCGCCGCTGTAGGCGGCCGCGTCCGCGGCATGCGTCAGCCGCTGCCGCGCTCCCACGGTTTGCCCCAGGTTGTACAGCACGACCAGGGATATGCCTCCCACCGCCGCCATCAACAGACCCAGCACCAGCGCCTGGCCGCGCTGTTGAGCAAGCGGTGCGCAAGAACGCGCGTTCACTTCGCGTCCGTGGCATTGCCGGTGAAGGACTTGAGCGAACGGGCCTTGGTCTGCGCCGCCGCTTTTTGCGCCGCCTGTTGTGCCGCGCGGCTCTGCGCACCGCCGTCTTCGCCGGCAAGTTCACGCGCCATGGCGGCGGTCTGCGATCGCACCACCTGGCCGAAATACTGGTACACCGCGATGGCCGCCACCGCGACCAAGGCCACTACCACCACGTATTCCGTCATACCCTGTCCCGACTGACGCTTCCGCAACCCTGACATATCCGTTCTCCGGCACTGTGAAGACAGGCTTCAGTGTCGGCGTCTGCCCCCGGCCTCGCCATTCGCGGATGCCGAGGCGGATAAAGTGATCACGGGTCCGTTGAGAGTGCACGGGCGGCGGCGGCCCGCCCAGGCTGGCCACCGCGCAAAACGGCATGAATCTTGTAACCCTTTAATATTCAAGGGTTTTCCCTATTGTTCGACCTATGGCTCAGCAGTAGATTTGAGTTGCCGGGCTGTCTGACACCCATCGCGTGCGAAGCCGGGCAGGAGCGCCTCAGACTCACCTTGAGCTGGGGCGCTCTTCCATTTCAAGGGTTGAGGATCCTCCGCAACTCTATTGGATGAACGCGGTAGAAGGCGGGGGCCAGCGGAGCCGCCCGCGTCGGTTTGAACTACAGCAGCAGCGGTGAAATCTTGCTGCCGTCCACCGACACCCCGGCCATGAGGCCGCCGTTGTTCAAGACGAAGCCGACGATGGGCTGCTGCGCGGTGTAGGTATCGATGCTGCCGTTGACGCCCACATTGGCCACCGCGACCGTCGCGTCCGCCCCCACTGTCCAGCCGCTGCTGGCCCGGAACTTGGCCAGGGCGCCGTCGGTCATGAACAGCACCACCATCGCCTTGGACTGCGCGCCGGCCTGCAAGCCGATGGAGCCGCCCGTGATGCTGTAGTAGCCGGTATCCGACCCGCCTACGCGCAGCACGCCCGTTCCATGCTGCGCGCCTACGATGAAGCTCGCGCTCAATACGCCCGGAAACACCAGCACGCCACGCGCGCGTTCCACCAATTGCTTGGCCTGGGAAGAGGACTGATAAAGCTTGGTCAGGGTCGCGTCGGCTGCGGTATCGAGTTCCTGCCGCTTTTCCGCAGCCGTGGCCGAGGATTGGGCGGTGGTCGTGGTGCAGCCGGTGAACGCCAGGCTGGCCACGCCGAGCATCGCGGCGAGCACGCCGGCCCGACCTGCCTTGGGGAGAGTATCAAGCATGTAGCGCTCCTTATTGTTGTTGGACGCCCTTCCAGGCGCGCCCGGAAGGAGAACGCCACCATCCTACCTGGGATTTTCCGGCCTTGGCGCCATACAAGCGGGATCTGCGTTACTTCCTGTTCCAGGACGAGCAAGTGTCATTACACTTGGCCAGCATTTCCCCACTAATTGCCGTGCGGACGCAAAGCAGAATGCCGCTTCCGCCATGCATCGTGCACATTCTCTTCAGATGGAAATCCGCGTCTGAACATGATCGGCATCGACGCCGTGCGACACCGTCGGCCCGTCCTCGGGCAGCGCCTTGACCAATTATTTTCGAGCACGTCCGATGAAGTGGATCCTGGTCTCAATGCTATGCATGTTCGCGTCCGGCTGCGGTGTCGTCGCCGCCCCGTGCCGTATCGCATCTGCCGCCATCAAGATCGTGCCGGTCGTCGGCGACGTCGCGGCGGCGCCGACGGATGCTTGCGCGGAAGTCATCGACTGATGCGTTGCCTACGCTGTTCCCTTGCCCGCGGCAGACACAGTTGCTTGATCCCGCTTAGCTACATGTGACAACGCTGACCATGCTCAATGCACTGGTCAGGTACTGGATTGCGGCTGCTTTCTCCGGAGTCTGGTGAACGGACGAATTTTCCAGCTTTACCAAGGCATGCCTCATCAACTCGCCGGGAGACATCATTGAGATGTCAGACGCCATTGGGCGAGCGCCGCTCCACGCCAGGGCTTCCGCCTCGAAAGCCAGAGGGTCTGGGGCAGTACCAGGCAGGGCGTTGGATTTCATCGGAGTTCTCCATTGCTGTCTTGCACAAAAGGAGATCAGAGCGAGGGCCGACACGAAAGTTCCGGTGTGACGGCAGGCCGTGGGTACTTGGCGCTTGCAGATGACGTTAGATCACGGCCGGACAGTGGGCCAAACGCCGACTATCGCCCGATGGCGCGCCGCGCACGCCCCATACTGCAGGGACAGCGGGAGGGGGCCCGCAGCGGCCTATTGTATGAACTCCGCCTGGCTGCAATTAGAGAAATGGACGGTGCATTCCGTCAGGTTCTTCTCTTTGCAGATGTCCATGGCGTCGTCGGTCGCCTGCTCGATGGTGTAGTGCTTGCGGAACATGGTGAAGTACTGGCCATTGCCGACCGCCCCCGAAGCCACGATCGCGCACTGATTGTAGAACGTCATCGCCGTCTTGCAGTCGGTGCCGCCCTTCGAGACACAGTGAGCAATGGCCGCCTTGGTCGCTTCGCGCTCGCTGCCACGGTTGCCCGCCATGCCGACCAGGTTTTCCTTGCTGGACGCGAATGCGCCCCAGCGGGTTTCCCAATGCCCCTGCGGACGCGGCGGCGGCGGCGGCACGCCACCGCCCTGCGGCACTTGGTAAAGGCCAGGGATGGGGATGCACTGGGCCGGCCCCTGGGTGGACATGGTGTAACCATCGCCGCATCCCTGCTCCGCCGCCGCCGGACGCGCAGCGATGAGGACCAGGGCCGCAAACACAAGGGCAAGACAGGGAGCGCGCTTCATCCAGTTTTCCCGTAATGATGGCCGAACTGCCGGAATTTGCGGATATTAGCAGTTCCATGTGGCCGCACATGGTCGCAATACTCAACCCCCACCCCGGCCGTTGGGGTCTCGCACCCCATCGTAGGCCCGTTCGCATGTCAGTCCCGCGATGCGGGCACGATCTGCAACGCCCGCAAGCGCTTCAGCTCGATCGATAGCGCGGCCAAGCATGTAGGCGAGCAGATCGACGGCAGCGGCTCCTGACGGGCCTGCGTCGGCAAGGGCGGGCTGTTCGGCAACTGCGGCGCGAGCCAACGTGTTTGCGCGGGCACGCAGCCGGTCACGCTCAACACGAGTGCCAGCAGCATCAGCGACCGCGACAGCGGCTTTTTTTCTGGGCATTATCGCGGGCTTGCTCCATGGCGGCAGTGCGTCGTCGTTCTTCGGTTCTCGCCGCCTCAACAGCGGCAACAGTGGCCTGGGATTGCGCATCCCGCTCAATGGCCTGGACAGCACGCAGCTCGGCCACCTCCCGGCCGTGGAACGCGCCCAGCACGAACCAAGCGACGCCGAGAACGTCAAGATTACGTCAATATCGGAGCCGGAAAAGAAACAGCCGCCATTGCTGGCGGCTGTAGGTGCCTGAATTAACAGGACTTTCTTGGTAGGCCCCCCGAGAGTCGAACTCGGCACCAACGGATTATGAGGCAGCTTCCTGGTGATATCAGGCCATATCATGAAGTTTCACACCAGGGGGAGATGCCTGGAGATTCCCGTGTTTATTGTGTCTGGTGATGTCATGTCCTATCATGCCATCTCACGAACAAGTACGCACGGAGTACGCACCGTCATGTTGACCGACAAAAGGATCAGGGCCCTCAAGCCGGGAGAGTGGGACACCGACCCCAGCCCACGTGGGCAGTCTGGCCTTGCCGTGCGCCGGCTGGCCGGTGGCGGCTTGTCCTGGTATCTGACGTATAGCAGCCAGCGCCGCACGCACCGAATTGCGCTGGCCGCCACTGTGCCGCTGACGCTGGCCGAAGCACGGGAGCGCCACGCCGAGCTATGCGCCCGCATAGAAGCGCTACGCCTCCGGTATCCAGACCTCGCACAGATAAACGACCTGCGCGGCATGCTCGACGCCGACGATGCACAAGCCAAAGCCAAGGCCCAGGGCGCGGCCACGCTGGCGGCACTGATGGCGGCGTATGTCGAAGACCTGAAGGCGCGTGGGCGCATCCGCTGGCGTGAAGTGGAAACCTGCATCGCCCGGCATATCCTCGCGGCACATCCTGGCCTCGCCGCCAAGCCGGCCGCGGCTATTACGCTGGATGATTGCTTGCGCATCGTCCGCCGTGTCGTGGACGCCGGGCATGTGCGCGAAGCGGCTAAGGTCCGTTCGCACCTTCGCGCGGCCTACACCGCCGCCATCGCAGCACGCCAGCGTGCGGACGGCCTGCCGGCGCTGGCCGCGCTGGGCCTGAGCGACAATCCAGCGGCGAACATCGCAGCGCTGCGCGGTGGGCAGGGCAAGCCGGGCGAACGCGCGCTGTCGCTGGCCGAGCTTCGCGCCTACTGGTCCCGCATTCAGGCCATCCCCCAGTTGCTGCTGCATCTGCTGAGCGGTGGTCAGCGCGTGGAACAGCTGGCGCGTGTGACGGGCGCAGACATCGACCGCGCGGGGATGCTTATGGTGCTGCGCGACCCGAAGGGACGCCGCGAAACCCCGCGCGTGCATGCCGTGCCGCTACTGCCCGAGGCGCTGGCCGCGATTGACTCTATGTGTTCGGGGGCGGGCTTCGTGTTCTCGGTATCGGCTGGCAAGTTCGGCGCCAGCTACAAGGCGATTGACGACCGGCTAAAGCCCGTTGTCGCTGCGATGGTGGAAGCAGGCGAGGCAAGCGAGGCGTTCACGCTGGGCGACCTGCGCCGCACGGTAGAGACGCGCCTAGCTGCCGCTGGAGTGCCCGAAGCCGTGCGGGCGCAGCTGCAATCGCATGGCCTGTCCGGCGTGCAGCAGCGTCACTACGACCGCCACAGCTACCTGGACGAGAAGCGCGCGGCCCTCGACACGCTGCAGCACCTGTGCAACGGCCAAGCCGCCCAGGTAATTGCCCTTCGTTCTATGTCCTGATAGGATATGCAGCACTAAAAGGACCGGGCGCAACACCCGGAGCCGGCACCTAGCCGGCACGCCCGCCACGATCCGCCCCCCGCAGCACTGCGTACCGGAGTCGGCGCCAGCGTCCAAGCTATTGCCAGTGAGCCACTGGCTGGGGATGAACCTTAAGGGGTACATCCTAGATGGAAAAGAAAACGTATGTACGTGCACCGCGCGCCGCTGAAATTCTCGGCGTGTCGGTCGCAACGCTTTGGCGCTGGGCGCGGGAAGACGAAACCTTTCCAGCCAAGCGCCGCCTGTCAGCGCGCGTTACCGTCTGGTGCGAGGAAGAGTTGCGCACCTGGGCCGATGAGCGCATGACTGCAATGGAAGCGGAGTCCGCATGAGCCACGCCAACATCTTCCAAGAGTTGCACGCCTCGCGGGCTGGCGCCCACGCCATCGCATCCACCAAGCCCGGCGTCTACACCGCGCGGGAGGCCGAGCCTGAGCAATTCGTGGGGCCGACGACGTTCAAACAGGCCGCCCAGCGCGCGGCATGGTGGGCCGTCATCGCTACAGCATGGGGCGCGCATCCAGGGCATGGTTCGGTGGCGCATATCAACTGCGGGCAGGGCTACGCGCACGTCGTGCATATCGAACCGAGCGCGACGCAATGTGATTTTTTCGACTGCATGTACAGCGCCGCCATGGCCATGGCCAATCAATTCGACTACGAGCCGGCCGAGCCAGGCTGCGAGCTTTTCACTTGCGCCAACGGCGACATAATCACCAACGAAATCGCGCGTGTGCTTGGGGCGGTAGACGCTCGCGGGACCATCGCGGCACTGGTCGAAGACTTCAAGCGCTCGAAGGTGGTAATGGACTTGGAAAAGCGAGTGCGCGAGCTGCTTCCCGACCTGCCCGCCCTGTCTCATCTGGCGTGGGCGTGACCATGCTGTACGCATTGATACTCACCATGATGGCGGGCGGCAGCGCCGTAGCCACCGCCCCCAACGCAGCTGCGTGTATGCGGGTCGCGCACCGTGTCGCACAAGTGGCGCAAGCCGAAGGCGGGCGACTTTACCCGCGTAGTGCTGACCGCGCGCTGCATACGTATTCATGTGGGCAAAGTGCGCGCTTACATCAAGCGTGTAACGCAGGGCGAAGCGGCATGACCGCGTGTTCCTTCGCTGCAAGGCGCATGCGCAATGCTGCATAGCGCCGACGTTCAAATGACTGTCACCATGACCACTGCCGGGGCGCTTCATGGCCTCGCCCAGCTGGGTGCCGGTTTTCAAAATCAAGGCCTCCATAAAGAAATCCCCCGTGCCTGCCCAGCGCCGGGGGATTCGGAGAAAACCTAAATGTCTTACCCATTGTCTCAAACCGCCGATAGCGGTGCAACCCGCTTCAAGGTAGAAGACGTGCCCGTCGCCAGCCTGGGCGCTTTGATCCAGGCCGCGCGAGCTACGCTGGACTATGCTGGCGATGCCGGCTTGTACGGCGTGCGCGGCGTGCCCGCACCGTTTGGCTTCACTATCGACGGCATGCCCGGCACGTATGAGCTGGTACCGGGCGACGACGTGCCCGTTACCGTCACCGGCTACACCGAAGGCGTAAACGAGAACGGCGCGCTGCTGGCCGGGCGCGTAAACCTCTACGCGAGGGCCAACGACAGAGACGTAACTGAGCCGGTGGAGGTGGCCGGCCCCCAAGCGCTGGCCGATCTGCTGACCACACGGGCGCGGCCGTTGCGCCTCGCCATGCCTGACGTGCGCGGGCTGGACGATGAGGCGGCGAAGGGAGCAGTTGCGGCGTTCAAGAAATCCAAGGAGGCCCAGCCGGCATTCGCACCAGCAGCCAAAGGCGAGACGCGCAGCGGCAACGTTCACCCTGTGCCTTGGGTGCTGATCGACGCAGACCATATCGTCGGGGGCGCTGACCTCGACCCGCGTGCTATCGAGGCCCGTATCGTCGCGGCGTGCAAGGAGTTGGGCGCGTGCATTGGCTGGCGGTCTGCGTCTGATTCCGACGCCGCCCCAAAGCTCAAGGTTGTCTTGTGGCTGGACCGCCAGCTGAACGCGACTGATAACGCCACAGCCGTCCGCGCTGTCGCGGCGCTGCTGGACGAGAAGTTGGAAGGGGTGACCGTGGTAGCGGGCAAGCCCGAAGCCGGCGGCACAGGGCCGCTGGTGGCCTTGGACATGGCACAGGCCAGCCGCGGCCAGCTGTGTTTTCTTCCGCCCAAAGGCCGCGAGGTGTTCGTACATGACGGCCCGCCACTGTCGCTGGACCTGATCGCCCACGAAGTGCCGGTCGATATCGCCCCCGCCACTGCTACGGACTTCGCCCCGTCGCGGTTGGAGACGCCCGCCGCTGTCGCCGAGTTGCGCGACGCGCTGCTGTCTATCCCGTCCGATGACCGGGACGTGTGGCGTGACGTGTGCTTTGCCATCCGCGCCACTGGCTGGACGTGCGCCCGCGATATCGCGCTGGAGTGGAGCCAGCACGATGACGGCGGCAAGTTCGACGCGGATGAGTTCGACAAGTTGTGGGACGGCAAGCCGTCATCTACGGCTAACCCCGTGACGCTGGCTACGGTGTTCAAGATGGCGATGGACAATGGCTGGTCGCCGGAAGTCTTGCCGCTGGGCAATGCGACGGCGAACGCCCGTGCATTCATGGCCGATCACAAAGGGCAGTTCGTTTTCAGTACTGCATACGGCGGCTTCGTATGCTGGTCGCAGGAGGCCGGCAAGTTCATTACGCCGTCCAAGGCCCGCGACACGGACTATCTGGTCAAGCATGCAGTCACCTCATGGGTGGACCGGCGCGCCGAGATGTTGAAGGGCCAGGGTGATGACCCGTTCGCGGCAGCGCAGCTCAAGATTCTTAAGACCTTGGGCAACCCCGCCGCCCGAAACAACATGATCGACGTACTCCAGACTGTGACGATTGACCCCACACGGATCAAGCGCACGCTTGCGGATAGCGGTTTCGACACTGACCCATACACGCTGGGCGTGCCGGGCGGCACGGTGGTCATCACGCCGGGCAAGGATGGCAAGCCGTCGGCCTGGGTGCTTCGTGAGGGCCGCATGGACGACATGATCACGCGCAGCACCGCGGTTCGACCAAAGCGCAACGCGGCCAAGCTCAAACTGTTCACGGACTTTCTGGCTACGTCGCGCGGTGCGGATCAAGTCGAATGGATGCAGCACGCGCTTGGCATGACGCTGCTTGGCAAGTCGCTGCGCGGGGTGTTCATTTCCGTAGGCGCCCCGTCGTCGGGCAAAAGCCTGTTGGCCAACCTGCTGCTGGGAACTTATGGCACGTATGCCGTGACTATCGGGCAGCAGACTGTCTGCGCCGAGACAGGACGCGCGAAGACGGAGAAGCCCCGGCCCGACATCATCCGCATGATTGGCGTTCGCTTCGCAGTCGTGCCGGAGATAAGTTCCGCCGACACCCTCGACGCCGGGTTCATCAAACGTGTTACCGGTGGCGACCTTGTACCGGCGCGCAACCTGTACGACGGCTCGCTGATAGACGTGCAGGTTATCGCCAAGCTGTGGATGCACGGTAATTCTCTGCCGTCTATCGCAGGCGGCCAGCAGCAAGGCGCGCTCGAGAGCCGGTTCAACCTCATGCAGTACGGCAAACCCGAGAAGCCCAACCCCAGGTTTGAGCACGACTTGGCCGATCCCGAGGTACGGGCCGCAGCATTGGCCTGGATTCTGGACGGCGCATGCAAGCTGATCGACCACGGGGAGAAGCTGCCCAGCAACGCGCCCGTCGATGCTGCTACATCGAGCTGGCTGTCCTCGCTGGAAGAGCAGAACGAATGGCTGTCGTCGTTTACGCGTCCTGCGACAAAGGACGACCCGCACGGCGGCGAGCAGGTAGGCGTTCTGCGTCAGGCGTACATCGCTTACCGCCAGCGGATTGACGGCGTGACGACCGGCTACAAGGCATTCCATATCGCCCCCAATGACTTCAGCAAGTTTCTGGTGGGTGCCGGCATCAGTCGCTTGGTGGGCAAGTCGGCCGGGCGTCGCTACCCTATCGTGCTGCTGACGGCCGAAGAGATGGCCGCCAACGGGCTGGAGCCGGCCGATATCGTGGGCGCTTTGCAGGATCGAGGGCTCACGGGTGACGCGATCCGGGAACCGATGCGCGCCGCTGGAATCTCCGATGAGGATATCAGCGCGGCAATGGGCGACTATCAAGGGGGTTTCTGATGATTAAGACTTGCAACGCGATTCTTGATTTCATTGACGGCATGGCGTTCTGCATTCCGGCCGGGTCGCTGGAATGGGAACAGCTGGAGGGCGTCAAGCGGGCAGACCTTTGGTTCCGTTGGGAAGACAGCGTCTGGGCTTGGCGCCCAAAGAAAGATGCCAAGTTCTGGATTCGTGAGTACCTGGACTGGACGCCAGAGCCGGGGCCTCATGCGACGGGGGTGGCGGACATGGTGCGCCATCTGCTGAGCGTGCCGGCGTCGGACTTTCGCGGCGACCCATGTTTGCCCAACAGCGTCATCTACACCCCGACGGCTGAGGGCATGGCTTGGCGCCTTGACCGAACTTTCGCCTACCGCAAGTGCGAGGGCTACGACCGGGGGGCTGGCGCGGTGGAATACCCGCACCGGCAGACCCTGCTCGACTGGTTCAATGATCGGACCATGCCCGACAAGAAAGCCATCATGACGGCGGAAGCGCTGGCCCTCGACTGCTGGGCGTTCTGCCTGGCGCGCGGGTTCAACGCGCCGGCCGAGTGGATCGCACGGGTTGCGCTGCCGTGGGTCATCCCTAGGGGGTACAGAAAGGACGACGGCTGGGCGATCCGACTTCTGCGCAGGTAAAAGCAGCGGGGCACCTTCGGGGTGCCCTTCTTTTGCCTCCGACGGGGGATCATGCGTCCCGTGCGTCCCAGATATCCAAAAAAAGCGACGCTACGCGATACTACGTAACACTACGCGAGACACAAACGGGACGCATGGGACGCATGGGACGCATGCTGGTAAAAGTATTTTGCGTTTTTTCTGGCGGTATCTGCGGGGTCCAGCGACTCGCAGTATCCACAGGTCCATATCTATGGGGTAAATATTTTTGAACTTTTTTAGAATAAGCGTCCCGTGCGTCCCAAAGTCACAAAGAAATCAGGTAGAACCAATATCCATGCGGGTTTCCAGCGGGACGCATGAATCGGAAAATGCGCCCTAAATGCGTCCCAGATGCGTCCCAACCCCGGATCATCAGGCCAACGGCCAGCAAACTGTTTAAAGTTTGAAAATGGCCAACTACTGTTTAAAGTTTGAGACCGGTTTTTAGAAAATGGCCGCGCCCCCTTGATACACTAGGCCGATGGAAGACCTCGCACCTGTCTGGGCACGCTGCGTCCGCATGGAAGCACCCGAGAACCGCGCCCTTGCCCGCGCCACCTACCTCCGGTTGCAGCGCCTGCCGATCCGCGAGCAGCGCTATGCCCTAGCCCACCGGCCAGATGGCCCGTTCTACGACATGTTGAACCGCATCATGGATGTTATGGGGATGTCGTCGGCCAAGCTCGCCAAGTCCCGCGCCCGAGTCTAGGACCCAGGGCGCCGTCATGCCCTTAGCGACCAAACGATCACACCTGCTCTGTGCGAACGCGCGCAAATCCACTTGGCCGTGACGATGAAATGAAGGGCAAACTGCTCCCATTATTGAGTACCGCAGGAAAGTGCACTTCGCCGAGCTCATAATTTGTGATCTGACGGCAGAACAGTGTGTCAACCAAACGCCCTCCTACCGGGTCGCAAGCATAACTTAGCCAAGTTCGGCGAGGAATCGCTTCCTGTTTCGTCCGTTCACAGGAACAGATGAGATGCTAAGTCGGTTAGGGTTTTGGCATCAAATGGCAAGCTTTGAACGAGACTCCTCCATAGAATTTGAAAGGGAGCGGCACGCGGAAAACATGCTGCAATCAAAGGCCTCTCATTGGATGAATGAGCGGCCCGCTTTCATCAGATCTAGAGGTTCACGTGTCATATTCATTTGCGGTCCGCACAGTCGCCCTGGCTTTAGCAACTTTGGGGGCGGTGAACTCCCCCGCCACCGCCAATACGACGATCCCGGTGGGCGTCGACAATTTTGCCCGGGCCGAGTCCGATCTCTACATGAGCAAGATGGTGTCGGACGGCAGTTTCGGCAAGCTGGTCCACAGCCGGGAGCCGGTCGCCATCGATGCCCAGAACGTCATCCGGATGAACCGCGACACGCTTTACTCGAGCGGCGTGTTCGATCTCGATGCGGGCCCTGTCACGATCGAGCTGCCCGATACGGGCAAGAGATTCATGTCGATGCTCGTGGTCGACGAAGACCACTACGTGCCCGCCGTCTTCTATGGCGCAGGCCGCCACGTCCTAACGAAAGAGCAGATCGGCACCCGGTACGTCTTTGTCGCCATCCGCACCCTGGTGGACCCGGCGGACAAGAAGGACCTTGAACAGGTGCATGCGCTGCAGGACAGGATCCGCGTCAGCCAGGCCCAGGCCGGTACCTTCGTCATTCCGCAATGGGATCAGGCAAGCCAGAAGAAGGTGCGTGATGCCTTGCTGGTGCTAGCCTCGGCCATACCCAACTACAACCGGGCGTTTGGCTCCAAGGACCAGGTCGACCCCGTCCATCACCTGATCGGGACCGCGGCGGGATGGGGCGGAAATCCCAGCAAGGACGCGATCTACCTCACGGGGGTGATACCGCAGAACGACGGCAAGACGGTGTACCGACTGAATGTGGGGTCCGTTCCCGTCAATGGCTTCTGGTCCATCGCCGTCTACAACGCCGAGGGCTACTTCCAGAAGAATCCCTACGACGCCTATTCCTTGAACAATCTCACCGCCAAGAAGAACGCCGACGGGTCGATCGACATCCAATTCGGCGGCTGCGACGGAAAGATCGCGAATTGCCTGCCCGTCATGCCGGACTGGAACTACACCGTCAGGCTGTATCAGCCGGGCGAACAGATCCTGAACGGCCAATGGCGTTTCCCGCAACCACAACCCGTGGTTCGTTGAATCCGGAGCGCAGGCATGCACGGGATATCCATTCTTGGCCGCTCACGGGCAGCGGCCGGCGCGCTGCTGTGCATGGCGGCTGCCGGCCCGCTCTGCGCGCAAACGCTCTCCCCTGCGGCGGGAAAGGTGACCGATCCGCACTTCGAACTGGCCCCGGGCTATCTGAACCAGGCGGCCCTGCCCGATAGCCTGCTGCTCCTGGGCGCCCCTCCCTCGAAAGACAGCGCCGCGTTCGCGCGCGACGAAGAGGCCAGGAAGGCAGCTCTTGCGCAGAGCGGAACCGCCCGCTGGGAGATCGCCAGGCGGGATGCCGATCTCAGGTTTCCCGCGCCGGCCAACAATTTCTCCTGCGCCATGGGCGTACGAATCGACGAGCAGTACACGCCCCGCACCTATCGGCTCATGCAGCGCGTTTTGACGGACGCAGGGCTTTCCACCTATGGCGTCAAGAACAAGTACGACCGGACCCGGCCGTTTGCCTTGCACGACGAAGGCACTTGCACGCCTAAGGACGAGGAAATCCTGCGCAACGACGGCTCTTATCCTTCCGGCCACACCGCTGCGGGATGGGCCTGGGCGCTCGTCCTGGCCGAAATCAACCCGCAACGCGCGAACGAGTTGCTGGCGCGCGGCCTGGCGTTTGGGCAAAGCCGCGTCATCTGCAATGCGCATTGGCAGAGCGACGTGGACGGCGGGCGCGTCATGGGCGCGGCAACGGTCAGCAGGCTGCAAAGCGACGCGGGCTTCCGCGCCGACGTGGATGCCGCCAGACTGGAACTGAAGAACCTCAAGGCAGCGGAAGGAAATACGCCCATGGACTGCGCCGCCGAGGCCGCCGCGCTTTCATGAGCATGGTTCCCTACCAGCCGGGTGATCCGGCAAGCACAGCCAAACGACTACAGCCCGGACGGCTTGCGCCTCGCGCCTGGCCGCTGCCGCAGCGACGCGGGAGCGCCGGCTTGCTGTTCACGTTGTTGATGGGGGCCGCGTCGGCGTTGCCGGGTGCCGCGCAAGCGGATGAAACCGGCCGCGTCGCGGATCCCCTCGCGGCGCCCGCAGCGGCAGACAAGTCGGATTGGCAGTTCAGCGTCAGCCCCTATCTCTGGATGGCCGGAGTTCAGGGCACGGTCCGGCAATTTGGTTCTCCGCCGACCAGGCTCGAATCCGACTTCGGACAGATTTTCGACGAGCTGGACTATGCTTTCATGGGGATACTGGAGGGACGTCGCGGCCGCTACAGCCTCTTCGTCGATATTGCGTATACGAAGATCTCGGTCAAGGACTCCACGCCCAAGGGTGTCCTGGCGGAAAAAATCGGCGTGGCCTCGCAATCGTTCTCGGGCCTGCTGGGAAGCGGATACACCGTCCACAGCACGGATCGCGCGCATCTGGACCTGATCGCCGGCTTGCGTGTCTGGAGCGTGAGCACGAAGTTGAGTTTCCATGGCGGCATCCTCGACCATGTGAAACAGCGCGACAGCGCAACCTGGGTGGACATGGTGGGCGGCTTCCGCGGCACCTATTCCGTTACCGACAAGGTGTATCTGACCGGTTGGGGCAACATCGGCGCCGGTCAGGCCGATCTGGACTGGGACGTGGTTGCGGGCCTCGGCTACAAGATAAACGCCAACCTTTCCGCCGTGGCCGGCTACCGGATCCAGGGCGTGGATTACAAGAAGAACGGCTTCGAGTACGACGTCATCCAGAAAGGACCGATCATGGGAATCACCTACCGGTTCTGAGACGGCTGTGCGCGGCAAAATGGCTGGACAGCAAATTGCTGCCATCGACCGGCGGCGCAGTGCTGCGGCTCCATTCGCCGGCTTCGTCCGGGGCCACGCCAAAGCGCGCAATGAACGCCTGACGGAATCGTCCCGCGTCCCGAAAGCCGCAATCCGCCGCGGCCTGGCTCACCGGACGCATGGCGTTCCGGGGATCGACGATACGGGCGTAAGCCTCGTCCAGGCGCCTGCTCCTGATCACATGGGCGATTCCGCCAAGGTCGGCAAAGACGCGATACAAGTGCGCCCGTGAGACCCTGAATCGTTGCACCAGCAGATCCGGACCCAGTTCGGGGTCTGCAAGATGGCGATCGATATAGGCAAGCGCCCGCGCACGCAAAGCCTGGGCGAGCACGGATTTCGGTTCATCCTGCATGAGCGCCGTGTTGGACAGGCCCGCGGAAAGCAGCGTGGCCAGGGCGTCCTGCACCGCGACGTCCTCGCTCGCGGACAACTGCCCGGATACAGCATGGAAACCGCGCAGATAATCCATGAGCAGGCGCGTCATCGGCTGCCCGGCCTGCAGCACGAATCCATGGACATCGCGGGCGCCCAGCAACTTGTCGATGCCCGCGCGGGGAATGGTCGTGGCCAGCCGTTCGCCGGCATCCACCCGGCACGCGTAAGGCCGGGCCAGATCGATGATGCATATTCCTCCCGGGGCCGCCACGACGTCACGGTTGTCGAAATCTCCGTAGATGGAGCCCGCAACCAGAACATGGACCAGATAGTGGTCTAGTCCGCTGCGCGCAATCGTGGCCCGGTCCCGCTTGTAGCGCTGCGCGTTGAAGGTGGTCGAACCCAGCGTCAATCCGCCGACGTGGCGCAGCCGCATGGTTCCCTCCAGCGTCGCCTGCCCGTCCGTCGACGCCAGCGTCGTTTCGCAGAACGGACGGGTGACATCGCGCCAGTACTCGTCGCGCAGCGAATGCTCTATTGCGTCGGTGGATATGAATGTTTCCGAACAAATCATATGGACGGCTTTCCTGGCGGCATGGTGCACGCGCTTCGGTTGCTCAAACATCGGCCTTGGACGAACGCGACGCAGAGCCGCCTAGGATACCTGGGGCGGCTCGCATTTCGACTGGCGCGAGACCGACCACGCCGTCGCGTCCCGGCCGACCTGCCGGGCCAACGCAGCGATCAGGCGCTGTTGCGCCTGCACGAGCGCAGGATAACCGGCGTTCGCGGGTTCTTCGAAACGTCCGTGGCAGACTAGCCTGGCAGCGCCAGGCTGGCGTGCATCCGCCAGGGTCCAACCTGCCTCGAGCTGCACGCGCTTTCCCGGCCATGCGTCAAGCCGGCGAACCTGCAATTTCACCTTGATCACCTGCATATCGCCCGGCCAGGACAAGCCGGCGACGTCCTGCGTGCCCAAGCGCTCGACCAGCTGCGCCGAAAACGCGTTGCGTATCTCCTCGTCCAACGGCCCCAGCCAGCGCTCGTCGTCCAGGACCGCGAGCATGCCGCTGTCGTCCTGTCTCACGACCAGCTGAGGCTGGTTCAGGTATTCCGGCAAGGCCACAGGCAGCACTTCGACCGCGAAGCGCGCAGGAGCGCCTTGATACCGGGCGTCCGCCTGCGGATTCAACAAGGTGTAATGACGTACAGGCGCGGAAGCGCTGCAAGCGGCCAGCCCGAAAGGCAGGGCGAGCAGGCAGGTGCGGAACGGTCGGATCATCGTTTGGGAGTTTCCATGGTGCTGGCTGGCGGCTCTGCGGAAGCCTCGAATGTCGCATTCTTGGGGCGGCCTCTCACCACCGCCTCCGGATATCGGCTCAAGAGATCGGTCAAGGTGCGCACCGAACGCGCCGTGCGCTGGATCTCCTGAAGCGCCTGGCCCAGGCCCTGCTGCAAGGTCGCATCCTCGGCCAGCATGCCATGCGCGGCACCGATGGTTTGCTGCGCCTGGCGCAGCGTCTGCGTGGCCTGCGGCAAAACCAGGCCGTTCAACTGCAGCAGCGCTTTATTCAGATTGGCGAAGGACGAGTCCAGATTGCGCGCGATGCTGTCCAACGGCATCTTGTCGATCTTGCCCACGATGCTGGCGAACCGCTCCTGCAATTGATCGAAGCTGCCGCTGATGGTGGGCAGCACAATCGGACGCTGTCGCGGATCAAAGACGACCTTGGGAGTGTTCGGTATAAAGTCCAGGGCGATGTAAAGCTGGCCGGTCAGCAGGTTACCGGTTCTTGCCTGGGCCCTCAGGCCGTGCGCCACCATCTCCTGAAGCATGCGCACCAGCCGGTCTTCCTCAGACCCTTCGGAGGCCGGCATCTTCGCCATAATCTCGCCGAGCCGCTGCGGATACACCACGATGCCGACCTTGGATTGAAAGCGGCGCTTGACCGGGTCGTAATCCGGCTTGATGGAGATGACCCGGCCCAGGTCCATGCCATCGAACTGCACAGGCGCGCCTATGGTCAGGCCCCGCAAGGATTGCTCGAAGACCAGATAGGCGGCCTGCGACGGCCCGTCGGGCGGAGCCAGGGCGGCCTGCTGATCCTTGGCCAACTCGTACGCGGCGTCTTCCGCCGCCGGCTCGCCGGAAACGCCCGGAGCCGTGCCGAAGGAAACTCCGCCGGCCAGGATGGTGGCAATCGATTGAGTTTGCAGCTTGAACCCGTCCGCGCCGAGCGAGACGTCGACACCGCTGGCGTTCCAGAAGCGGGTCGCCGTGGTGACGTAACGGTCGTAGGGCGCATTGACGAAGAGCCGCAGGGCGACCGCCCTGCCATCCTCGCCCAGTTGGTATGACGCAACACGGCCGACTTGAATGCGCCGGTAGTAGACCGGCGATCCGACGTCCAGGGAGCCCAGATCTTCGGTATGTAGGACGAAGGACCGGCCCGGCGTGTCGCCGATGACGGTGGGAGGACTTTCCAGGCCCGTGAACTCCTTGGCAAGCTCCGTCGAATGCCCTCGATCGACGCCGATGTATGCCCCCGACAGCAAGGTATCCACGCCGGAAACGCCATCGATGCCGATGCGCGGGCGCACCACCCAGAAGCGCGAGTCCTGACGCGCCAAGGTCGCCGCATCCTTGTCCAGCGACACCGTCGCTACCACGCGGGAGCCGTCCTCGCTGAGACCGATCGCCGTAACCGTACCCACGTTCACGTCCTTGTACTTCACCAGGGTCTTGCCTTCTTCCAGACCGGCGGCAGTACGGAACGTGATATTGATCACTGGGCCCTCCGTCATCCAGGTTTGCACCAGCATGGAAAGGCCGATCAAGGCTGCAATAAGGGGTACCAGCCAGACCAGCGAAATGCGCCACTTCTTGGGGGCCACCACCATGGGCGAGCCGGGTCCATGGAGCGTCCTAGAAGAATCATTCATTCATCACCACCATTGATTTCCCCATCCCAAATATGTCTGGGGTCGAACGACATGGCTGCCAGCATCGTGAAAATCACGACCATGCCGAAGAAGAGGATGCCCACGCGGGGCGAGATATCGGTGAGGCCCTGGAATTGCACCAGGGCTGCCACCACCGCCACCACCAGCACATCCAGCATCGACCAGTACCCGACAAACTCCACCATGCGATACAGCTTGGCGCGCTCTCGCGTCGCCCATCGGCTGCGCCGCTGGGAGGTGGCGAGCAACAGGCCAAGAATCAGGAACTTCGCGCAAGGCACTGCCACACTGGCGACGAAAATCACCAGCGCGATTCCGTAGGAGCCGGACGTCCAGAACTCCACCGCCCCCTCCATGATGGTGCTGCTGGCGCCCTTACCCAGCAGGCTGGTGTGCATAACGGGCAGGACATTGGCGGGGATGTAGCAGATAACGGCGGTCAGGAGCAGCGCCCAGGCGCGGGCGATGCCGTTCGGGCGCCGATGATGCAGTGTCGAGCCGCAGCGGGGGCACTGCGCGGAATGCCCCGGCGTTTCCAGTCGCTCACATACCAGGCCGCACGCATGGCAGCCCACCAGTGACAAATCGCTTGCAAACGGCAGCCTGTTCATGCCGCGCGGCCTCTGCGCAAGGCAGCAACGTCTTCGGTCTGCTCCCACAGCGTGGAGAGGTCCCGGTGTGAAATCACGGTGAGCAATACCATCAGGGCGGCGGTGGCCCAGACGCCGGCGCCCAGGCTCACTTCCACGAGGCTGATCAGCTTGATGATCGCCACCAGGATGCCGAGTATGCCGACCTCGACCATGCTCCATGGCCGCAAAATCGCCAGCATCCGCAAAGCCCGGGAAAAGCCTGGCGCGCGCTGGCCGACGCGCGCATGGACCAGCACCCATGCAAGCAAGGCGATCTGCGCAAGCGGCACTAGGATGATCACCAGCGCTGTCACTATCGCAATGGGCGCCACGCTGCCCTGGGCAAGGGCCCAAGCGAATTCCCACAGCGTCGCGTCGCGGCGCGTTCCATTCAGGCTGATGCGGACCACCGGACAGACGTTCGCGATCAGGAACACGACCGCCGTCGTGATGGTCAATGCCAACCACCGGTCCACATCCAGCGGGTTAGCGCGTTGGAGCACCGCCTCGCACCGCCTGCAGCGCGCCACCTCGCCTGCGGCCAACGCGCAGCGTTGGTACACGCTGTCGCAATGCTCACAGGCCACCAAGTGGGGATAAACGTTCATGTCTTTGGCTGGATAACCGTGCTGTTGCGTGGCGACGGCCTGCCCATGGCAACCGGCCGCCGCCGACGAGGCGCTATCTAGCGCAGCCTTGCGAGGCTACCGGACATGCCGCATCCGGGCTTGCCATTCGGTGCCAAAGTGCTTTGCAGTCCCAGGCGTGCGCGCGCCGCGTCAGGCGGGATTGCGCGGCGCCGAGCGGAAATTCGATGGAGTGCGCCCCGTCCAACGCTTGAAGGCGCGCGTGAAATGCGCCGGATCGCTGTAGCCGATCATGTAGGCGATTTCAGTCGCCGAATACCTGCCCTGGCGAATCAACCGCAGCGCCTCGCTACGCCGCGTCTCGTCCCTCAAGTCTTCGAAATCGACCCCGCTGCATTTCAGGCGCCGCTGAAGCGTCCGGGACGACATGCCGATTTCTCTTGCGACGGATTTGAGGGTGATGTCCTCTTGGTCCGAAATCCGCTCTATCAGCAGTCCCGCGGTATCGATCGTTGACTGCAGGGCCTGCGTAATCTTGCGGGAGTCGTCCGCCAGTCCTTGAAGAGGCGCCTCAAGCAACTCGCGGTCGAATTCGACCATGTTGTATGCGGCCCCTGTTTCGATATGGGGGCCCAGGCACTCCTCGAGCGCGTCGTCGCCCCGGGCTCTCGTCGCCTGCAAATGCACGCGTATTGCCGATGGCACTCCGGCCATGAGGGGCACCTTACGCAGCACGGCAAGGCTTCCAAAAATGAATTGCCGTGGGTCCGCTTCGAGCCGGCCCGTAAAGCTATGAATCAGTTTCGTCGTTCTGCCTTCCGTGACGATACGAACCTCTCCCCCCTGATGCAACATTGCCGCATGGGCTGCCGCCATCGCACACGCCTGCGCCACGTTCTCCGAACCTAGAACCAGGTCTCCCCATGCGCCGAGCGAGCGCAATTCCATCAGGCGGCCTACATAAGCGCCGCCAAAAGGATCTTGCGCAATCGCTGCCATCTCGTTGGCGATGCGAAAACACTGGGCTCGCGGAAGCCAGATATCGGGCGTTTGGAAGATATTCGGACAAACCCCCACGCGCTTGAAGAATTCAAGCGGCGATACGCCTCGGCTAGCCAAGTAGGGGCCGATATGCAGGAAGCTTCGGAGCTTGATGGATGGTGTGGCGTTCGACATGGACTTAGGTTTGACCGTCAGCCAGTTCGCCGAACGCTCCACCCCTCAAGGACTGCACCGACCCAAGCCATTCTTGCGTCGGAAATCGTGGACGAATTTACACCACCCCCTCTGAGGGAGGCATTGGAAAACCATCCACGTGAGACAAAACACACCAAAAAAGGAGACAGCGGACCATGAGGAATTGGCGCGCTGCCGGGATTTTCCGGAAATGCCTCAGGGGGTGATGCTGCTGATCTTGGAGCCTTCGAGGCCCATGCCCGCCATCAGGCCCTGGGCGCCGAAAGGCACGGCAAAGACATCCTGCGACAAGGTGGTGGTGGACACGCTGGACGCGGCGGATTTGTCCCAGACGACCAGGCTGGGGCCGCTGCCCAAGGCCCAGCCATCGCTCTTTTCAAGATAGGCCAGCGACTTCTGGTTCATGAAGAAAAGTGCATAGCCGAAGGTCTGGGCTCCCGCCTGCAGTCCCACCGACATGGCGGAGATTTCATAGTAGCCAGCGGGCTGCTTTCCCTTGAACAAAGTACCCTGCCCATGCTCCCCGCCCACGACGAAGCCCGCCTTGTATATCTTGGGAAAAACCAGCACTGCCACCGCCTTGTCGCCGAGCTCCTTGGTGCTCGGTTCGACGGCGTAAAGGTGCTGCAGCGCATTTGCGGATTCATTGCGAATCGCGAGCGCCGTGTCGGCCATAGCTGCGCCTGTCGAGACCAGCGCGTAGGCAAGCGCCAGCAGAACAGACCGCAGGCAATGAGCCAACTGGCGTGGGACATACTTGGAATATTTGTGACTTGCCATGAACATGAATGCCCTGATTTGGTTGCGCGCCCCTTCGGCGCGCCAGGAGTATTCAGAGCGAGGCAATGCCTGTCAAGACAGGTTGACCGGCGTCTCACATGCATCTACAAGACCGGCTTGAACGGCTGTTCCGCATTTGGCGTCGAATGGCAAGACCCTGCCGCGGCATTCTCCTAACCTAGACTTACGCCATGTCCTTTCGACGCCCGCAATCCCTCCAACAGCCAGAGAGGGCTCATGAATCAACATGCTGCCATTCAGGCATTCCATTCGCTGCAGGAAGCGCTGAGTAATGCGCTGGTGCACGATGAGTTGTTTCTGCAATATCAACCCATTGTCGATCGGTCGCGGAAGATCATAGGCATGGAGGCCTTGATGCGCTGGAACTCGGCGGAATACGGCCCGATTCCGCCCTCGGAATTCGTGCCGCTGGCGGAGCGAACCGGCGCCATTATGAGCATGGGCGCCTGGGCCCTGGAAGCAGGCTGCCAGCAGCTGGAGCAATGGTCCGCGAACCCGGTAGCCTCCGAGTGGACGCTGAGCGTCAATGTCAGCGCGCACCAGTTCAATCATCCGAATTTCGCCGGCGACGTGCTCAACCTGCTGAAGCGCTATCGGATCAAGCGGGACAGGCTCATTCTTGAAGTCACCGAGAGCGTATTCCTGAACCCCAAAGGAAGCAGGCAACAGGGCGGATTCCAGCGCATTCGCGATGCGGGCGTGGGCATAGCCGTGGACGACTTCGGCACGGGATTCTCATCGATCTGCTATCTGAAATACCTGTCGATCTCGCGTATAAAAATCGACAAGACCTTCATCGATGAAATTGTCGTGAGCAAGAAGGATCAAGGCATCGTCGGCGCCATCGTCATGCTGGCCCGGGCCCTGGAGGTGGACGTCGTGGCCGAGGGAGTGGAAACACTAGACCAGCTAACATACTTAGAGAATATTGGCTGCCCCGCATTTCAAGGTTTTCTTTTTGGAAAACCATGTGACATCTCAGAATATTTTACTTAAAACCCTCTAAAGCCTATTATTTACCCGCAATTTTCTCACCAAGGTAAAAATAATAATATCACCTATGACTTATAAGGGAACCGATTTTTCACGGTAATTTTTCACGAGAAACCGGCACCTATACACGTTGCGAGGGCGACCATTTGACAAAAGTTTCCGCACACTAACGCCCCCTCGCCCCCACAAGCAGTCAAAGTAGATCAGCCCACCAACGCATCAAGGCTAAATCGAAGGGTGAACTTTCTACATTTGGGGATGGCATCCATGCGGAGTGACAAGTCGTGCATCGGCGTGAGGAGTTGGCAGGCTTAAGTGCAGCTCATTTCTGCACATGCCGCAGCTCATGTCGAGAGAGACCTCCCGCACGCCATCGCTACACTACACGGGGCAACGCTCGAGCGAGCCTTGTTCCTCAAGGCTCCCGGCAAGCAAATCATTCTACGCATATCTACAGCAACGTTACCCAATGTAGAGGCGGCCCAATCGTAGAGCACCCCTCACCGGCACTACTCGCCGTTTCGGCGAAGAAAGGCCGGCAAGGACTCACAGTTCGAACGTTGCTGCTCAAGCCGTCTGATCAACCGTTCCCTGTCGCCACGGCACAACATCCGCGCGCCATCTGCTAGCCGCTTCCAGCTCGGACGGACAAGCTCATCGACCTCTGCCGCTTCTGCAACGGACTCGACGAGCACCATCCAGTCCGGCGGAGCATTCAGAAAGTAATTGACCTGCCCCCAGACTTAGTACGGCACCGACATAGAGTCCAGGGTTAAAAACCGTTGTTGCCGATGCGCCTGAGCAAACTGCTCCGGCGTTAAGTATCCCAGCGCGCTATGCGGGCGTTCGGTGTT
>NZ_JACVAF010000011.1:0-62949 GCF_014851745.1 Achromobacter sp. ACM01 | reverse complement strand
GCCGGGGCCGACGCAACGCCCGCGGCGGGAGCCGCGCCCGCCAACGGCCCGGCGGCTTGCAGCGCGCCGATGGCGGGCAGCGCCGGTTCGGTGGGCCGCGCCGGACCGATGCGCTCAGCCACGACGGCTGGCGCCAGCGGCGCAGGCTCATCCTGCGGCCTGCTCTCCGCCCGGGCGTCGGCGACCGGTTGCAGGCGCTGCGCGCGGGCGCTCAGACGCCCGCCGCGAAACAGCAGCCCGCTCCACCCTCCCGCCAGCACGACATAGGGGTCGCGCCGCAAATAGGGCAAGGCGCGCTCGCCGTCGCTGCCTACGCCGAAAATCGCCGGGAGCGGCTGGCCCGGCGCGAATTGCAGCCAGGTTTCCTTGCCGTCGTCGAACACCTGCATGGGCGCAACCGAGGGATCGCCGGACAATTGCCAATCGAAGCGGAAGCCTTGGGCCGCCTGCCTCGAGGCTTCCCATGACGTTGCGGCCGGACTCTTGCCGACCCCTGTGCAGGCCCCCAGGCAGGACAGCCCTGCCGCCAGAAAGAAGAAACGAACCATGCCTCACCGCGAGCAAAAGGCGCACCGGAATCGATACGCATGAGAGGCATGGTGGACGAGCGGCCCCAGCGTCACCAGACTGGCATGTACGCATGGATGGTTTGGTCGCGCGGCGGACGGACGAAAAAAAACCCGGTCCAGGGACCGGGTTTGCATCAGGATTCGGCGGCGCCTGCGCCGCCTGCCTGGATCAGCGTTGCGCCGCGATGCTGCGTGCCTGGGTGGCGGCGTTGTTCAGCGCCGCCACCGGCGGCACCTTGCCTTCGAAGGCATCGTTCAGTTGCTGGTTCAGCACGGGCTCGATGCGCGTGTAGTTGGCCATGCGGAAACCGCGGCTGTTTGCCGTGGGGTTGGTGCGCATGGAGGCAATCAGCGCCTGGACGCCCGGAATGCGGTTATAGAACGACACGTCCGAGGCGCGGAAAGCGGCCTCGGTCAAGGGCAGGTAGCCGGTGCGCTGGTGCCATTCCGCGGCGATGACGGGCTTGGACAGCCAGGCCAGGAACTGGGCGGTGGCCTTTTCCTCGGCTTGGGGATGGCCTTCCAGCGCCCACAGCGCCGAACCGCTCACGAAGGGCTTGCCACCGTCCTTGGTGGCCTGCTCGTAGTAAGGCAGCGGCGCCACGCCGAAGGACAGCGACTTGGTGTTGAGGAACTGGCCGAACGCGCCGGTGTTGGCGGTCAGCACGGCGCATTCACCCTTGGCGAACAGCTTGTCGCTGGCGTTGTCGCCCGAATGCGCCATGAACAGCAGCGAACGCTTCCAGCTGACCATCAGCGAGATGTGGCGCATGTACAGCGTGTCGAACTGCATGGCCGGCGCGGCCGACTTCTTGGTGACCGCGTCCAGCCCGTTGTTGTTGCTGGTGAACTGCTGGTTGTTGATCGGCGCCAGGTTCTCCAGGTGGACCGTGACCTGGTCGCTGGAGGCGTAGGGGCAGTCGATATCCGCCACGTCGCGCAGCTTCAGCAGCTCGCCTTGCAGAGCGGTCCACGTGCGCGCGGGCTTGTTGGGATCCAGGCCGGCCTTCTTGTAGGCGGCGGTGTTGTAGAACATCACCGGCACTTCGGCCATCCAGGGGAAGGCCAGCAGGCGGCCCTTGCTGTCGCGCGTGAAGCTGCTGGTGGCCGGCACGAACCAGTTCAGGTCCTTGATCGGGTACTTGGCCAGCAGTTCGTACAGCGGCAGCACGGCCTTGTGCTGGGCGACGACTTCAGGCGAATGGTTGTCGGTCAACTGCAGCAGGTTCGGGCCCTTCTTGGCCTTGACCGCCGTGACGGCTTCCTGTTCCAGCGCGCTGGGCGAGGCGAAGCCGCGCAGCGTCACGCGGACCTCGTCCTGCTCCTTGTTGTATTGCTTGGCGAGCTTTTCGAACTCGGCCTTGTTTGCGTCGGTCAGCGTGTGCCAGACCTGGATCTCGACCGCGGCGGCATTCGCCGCACCGGCCATCGCCATGGCGGCGCCGAACAACCATGCGCGCCGGCTGGCGAACATCGCGCGGGCAACGCCCGCCAATTGCAGATTCTTCATAGGTTCACAGACCAAGAAAAGGAAATTCCGGTTCCGGCCGCCTTCCGCTGAGCAGATCGGCCAATGCCCGGCCCGAGCCAACGCCCATCGTCCAGCCGAGCGTACCGTGTCCTGTGTTGACGTACAGGTTGGGGATACGGCTGCGGCCGATGATGGGCACGTTCGAGGGAGTGGACGGGCGCAAGCCCGACCAATAACTGACACGCTCGAAATCGAGCGCGTCGGGAAAAAGTTCGCGCGCCAAGCGGGTCATGGCTTCGCAACGTCCGGTGTTCAGGCTGCGGGAATAGCCCGACAGCTCGGCGGTTCCGGCCATGCGCAGGCGGTCGCCCAGGCGCGAGAAAACCACCTTGTGGCTGCTGTCCGTCAGGCTGACCGTGGGCGTGGCATCCGGCTTGATCACCGGGAAAGTCGCGGAATAGCCCTTGGCCGGATAGACGTTGCAGGGCACGCCCAGCGGCCGCAGCAGGTAGGGGCTGAAACTGCCCATCGCCACGACGTAGGCGTCGGCCGACAGGGCGCCGTAACGGCCATCGGGTTCGATGATCTCGACGCTTTGCACCGTGCCGCCGGTGGTCAGCAGGCGCGTGGCGCGCGTGCTGTAGCGGAATTCGACGCCGGCCCGGGCGCAACGCTCGGCCAGGGCCACGGTGAACAGGTGCACGTCGCCGCTCTCGTCCTCGGGCGTGTAATCGCCGCCGACGATGGTCTGGCGGTGCGGCGCCAGCGCGGGCTCGATGGCGATGACCTCGTCGGTCGATACCACACGGCGTTCCACGCCGAAGTCGCGCATCAGGCCCGCGGCGCGCTGCGAGTTTTCGAATTCGTGCGGATCGCGGTAGAAATTGAGGATGCCGCGTTCCAGGTGATCGTATTGGATGCCCAGTTCAGCGCGCATGCTGCGCAGGGTCGCGCGGCTGTATTCCGCCATGCGGACCATGGCGCGGATATTGGGAGCCAGGCGGCTGGGCAGGCACTCGCGCAGGAACGCCAGCCCCCACATCCATTGCCGCCAGTCCAGTTGCGGACGGAACAGCAGCGGGGCGTCGTCCTGGAACATCCATTTGAGCAGCTTGAGCGGGGCTTGGGGATTGGCCCAGGGTTCGGCGTAGGAGACCGAGATCTGCGCGCCATTGGCCAGACTGGTTTCCTGGGCGGGACCGGTGCAGCGATCTATGACGACGACGTCATGGCCGGCCTGGTTCAGCCACCAGGCGCTGGAGATTCCGATGATGCCGCCACCCAATACCGCTACTTTCATGCCCGCATTGCTCCTTGCGTGCCAGCTCGGTCCGCCGACCCGATGTCCGCGCCCCATGGCAAGCTGCTGCCCGGCAGTTTACCCCGGCGCTTTGCCCGCGCCTATGGAATAAAAAGGGGCGGAAGTCACAAACCTTTCCAGGCCCGCTCGTTCCACCCCGATTCGCTCATGCCCTGTTACTCAAGACTGGGTTGCAGCCTTGGCCAGGTCCGCTTCGGACGTGAAGGCGTCGGCGTAGAACTCTTCGGGCGGCAAGCCGTTCTGGGCGCTGAATTCGCGCCTTGCGGCGTCCACCATCAGTGGCGTGCCGCAGGCATAGACCTGATGGCCCGACAGGTCGACGATGTCCTGCATGACGGCTTCGTGGACAAAGCCGGTGCGCCCGGTCCAGCCGTCTTCCTGTACGGCATTGGAGACTACCGGCACGTAGCGGAAATCGGGCAGCATGCCGGTCCACGATTGGGCCAGCGCGTCCATGTAGAGGTCGCGCGGACGGCGTCCGCCCCAATACAGCGCCACGGGGCGCTTGATGTTGTTGTGGATCATGTGCTCGACAATGGCCTTGACCGGGGCAAAGCCCGTGCCGCTGGCCAGGAGCACGACTGGCTTGTCGCTGTCTTCACGCAGGAAGAAGGAACCGAACGGCCCTTCCAGGCGCAGGATCTCACGCTCTTTCATCTGCGTGTCGCCGGCGCCGAACACGTGGTCGGTGAACACGCCGCCGGGCATATGCCGGATGTGCAGTTCAAGCGGGCTGCCGGTGTGGGGCGCGCCGGCCATCGAATAGCTGCGCCGGCGGCCGTCCTTCAGGATGACTTCGATGTACTGGCCGGCGTAGTAGCGGAACTGCTCGGAGGCGGGCAACTGCAGCTTGATCACGGTGACGTCCGGGGCCACGCGTTCCAGCGCCTGCACGCGCGAAGGCAGCTTGCGGATCTGGATATCGCTGGCCAGGCGGACTTCGGTGGATTCGACCACCATGTCGGATTCAGGCCGGGCCTGGCAGAACAACGTGTAGCCGCCGGCCAGTTCCTCGGGCGAAAGAATCTGCGCGGGATACTGCCCCGCGTCGAACTCCCCGGACACCACGCGGCCCTTGCAGGTGGAGCAGGCGCCGTTGCGACAGCTGTACGGCAGGACGATGCCAGCGGCCAGCGCGCCATCGAGCACGGTCTGGCCGGGTTCGACCGGGAATTGATGCTGGCTGGGTTGGATGATGACCTGGAAGCTCATGATGAAACGGTTCAGGGTGTTAGCGGAGCGCCTCGTTCGCGAGGCGCTCCGCCCGGCCCGGCCTCAGGCCGGGAACTTGCGGATTTCCTTGACGCGGTTGGCGTCGTCCACCAGCACCACCAGCGGCTTGTGCGTGGCCGAGTCGGCCTCGGACATCGGGCCGTAGGTGCAGATGATCATCAGGTCGCCGACCTGGGCGCGGCGCGCGGCGGCGCCGTTCAAGGAGATGGCGCCGCTGCCGCGGGCCGCCTTGATGATGTAGGTGTCGAAACGTTCACCGTTGGTGACGTTGTAGAGCTCGATGCGTTCGAACTCGCGCATGCCGGCAGCGTCCAGCAAGTCTTCGTCGATGCCGCAAGACCCCTCGTAGTGGAGGTCGGCTTCGGTGACCGTGACGCGGTGCAGTTTTGCCCGCAGCATGATGCGTTGCATGATAAATATCCTGGTTTCGCGGCCCGGAACGCGAAGTGTTGCAAGAGTGATGCCCGGCACCCGGTTTTGCCGTATGAACCCGGTATTCTATAATTTTTGCCGCAGCGGGACGGCCCGCTGCCGCGCGCGGCGACTAGGCTGGCGCGTTTGATTCTGGGGACGGCCCCTCGCGCCGGCGGCACGCCGGCAGCACAAGGTAGGAGTCGTAATGACCTGGATCATCCTGGTACTCGCAGGCCTGTTTGAAATCGTCTGGGCCGTAGGCCTGAAATACACCCACGGATTCACCCGTTTCTGGCCTTCGGCCATCACCGCGGGAGGCATGGCCATCAGCGTCTGGCTGCTGGCGGTCGCCATGAAATCCCTGCCCCTGGGCACGGCCTATGCGGTGTGGGTAGGCATCGGCACGATCGGCGCCTTCGTGGCCGGCATCGTGCTGTTCGGCGAATCCACCAGCTGGATGCGCATCGCCAGCGTCGCCCTCATCGTGCTCGGCCTGGTGGGCCTGAAGCTGTCCTCGGCTTAAGGCCCCGGCGGCGAGGCCCCGGATTCAGAAATCCAGTTCGATCCCGACCTCGTCGCCGACCTTCAGGCGCGCGCCCTCGGGCGCGTCCAGGATGGCGTTCTGGCCGAACACCACGCCGATTTCCAGATTGCGGTAGCCGGCCAGTGTGCGGCCAGGCTCTTCATACTGCTGGGCGGTGTTCTGGTCGATGTCGGGGATCGAGCAACGGGTGCAAGGCTTGACGAAAGCCATCTTCACGCCCGCGGCTTCGATCAGGGCGGTGTGGTCTTCCTCGAAGGCTTCCCATTCGCCCTGGACCACGATATTGGGTCGGAAGCGGTCCATCGGCACCGGCGCCACGCCCTTGGCCTGCAGGCGAGCGTTCAGGTCGTCCAGCGAGGCCTGGTTGGCCACCAGCAGCGGGAAGCCGTCAGCAAAGCCAAAGCAGTGCTGGCCCGCGAACGGTTCGGCCAGGTCTGGATGCGCGTCCACCCAGCGCGACACCCAGTCCGGCTTGGCGTTGCGTTGCGCGGCCGCGTCCACCTTGTACAGACGGCACGGCGTCTTCAGGAAGTCGGAAAACCACTGCCCGGCCGCCGCGCTTTCGCGCCGGCCGGACGTGGTATCGCTCCACACGGCCACGGACTGCGCCTCTTGTTCCAGTCCCGATCCGTCCAGGGCAACGTTCAGATCGGACATGCCCGGCGCTGACAGGCGCAGCGTGTCGGCCGTGAGCGCCGTGCGGATCAGGGCCATCGCAGGCCATTGGCGCTGCGTCATGAACTGGCCATCGGCGCCGATCAGCATCCAGCGGCGGTCGTGGGCCAGCCCAGCGCGGTCGATGGGCGATTCGTCCAGGGCAATGCCCGCGCAGGATTTGACCGGGTAGATGTGCAGGCTGAGGATGCGGGCGGACATGGCGTGCGGAGTCTCGATGGGGCGAAGTGCGCAGAGAATAGCAGACGCCCGGAAGAAAAAATGCCCAGGCAGCGCCTGGGCATTTTCACAGGAGGCTCAGCCCCCCACCAGCTTCAAGGTATCCAGCGGGGTGACCGCCTTGAATCCCTTGCGCGTCGCGATGTGCTCGGGACGCGGAGTCAGGCCGTACTTGGGCGGGTTCAGCGTGTTTTCCATGCTGTTGTAGACCATGAACACGTTGGCGCGCGGCCACGGCGAGATGTTGCTGTTGGAGCCGTGCATCGTGTTGCAGTCGAAGAACACCACCGAACCGGCCTTGGCCGTCATGGAGCGGATACCGCCCTGCTCCACCAGCAGCTGCAGGCTGACCGGATCCGGCACGCCGTATTCCTGCTTCTTCAGCGACTGCTTGTAGTGTTCATTCGGCGTCTCGCCCACGCACGAGATGAACTGGCGATGCGATCCGGGCACCAGCATCAAGGGGCCGTTGCACTCGTTGTTGTCGGTCAGCAGCACCGAGCAGCTCAGCGCGCGCATCGCCGGCATGCCGTCCTCGACGTGCCAAGTTTCGAAGTCGGAGTGCCAGTAGAACTCCTTGCCCTTGAAACCGGGCTTCATGTTGGCGCGCGACTGGTGGATGTACACCTCGGACCCCAGGATCTGCCGCGCCACATTGACCAGGCGCGGATCGCGCACCAGGCGCGACAGGATGGGATTGAGCACGTGCACCATGAAGATCGAGCGCACCGCATTGCTGCCGGGCTCGGTGATGGACTCTTCGCGGCGCACGATCGAGGGGTCGCGCGTCATGCGCTCGACCTCGGTGGACAGCGCGCGGATTTCATCTTCGGAAAACAGGTTCTCCAGCAGGATGAAGCCGTCGCGCTCGTATTGCTCGACCTGGCCGGCGTTCAATGCGCTGGCGTACTGGCCGTTTTCATAGACCACCGGGTCCTGGCGGGCGATGATGGCGGAACTTCGATCCGTACGGGAGGCGTACGGATCCTGTGCAGGTGAGATCATGCGAACCTCCTTGTGTTTCAGGCCGCTTGGGCTTCGGCTTCAGGCAAGGCGTAGACGCCTTCTTTGTCATGCACTTCCTGGCCGGTCAGCGGCGGGTTGAAGACGCAGATGACGCGCAGCGGCTCCTTGCCGCCGCACAGCCAGTGCTCGTCGTGTTCGTTCAGGGCGTAGACCACGCCGGGCCCCAGTTCGTACTTCTTGCCGTCGGCGATGGTCTCGATGGAACCGTCGCCTTCGATGCACCACACCGCTTCAAGATGGTTCTTGTAGTGGATGTGGGTGCGGCCGCCCGGAAAGATGGTGGTCTCGTGAAAGGAGAAACCCATGCCGTCCTTCTTGAGCAGCACGCGGCGGCTGACCCAGGTGTCGGTGCGGACTTCGTCGGCGGTGCCGATCACATCTTTGACATTGCGTACGATCATTGACGTTTTCCTCCAAATTTCAGGATGCGGGCGGACTGCCCTTCTTCGGCGAGCGCTTCCGCGACACTGGCTTCGATCACGTCCAGGCCCTTGCCGAGCAGCTCTTCCTCGATGGTCAGGGCGGGCAGCAGCTTGAGCACTTCATCGTGCGCGCCCGAGGTCTCGATCACGACGCCTTTCTTGAAGGCGTTCTGCGCGATGCGGTTGGCCAGCGCGGGCGTGGCGTTGCACACCAGACCCTGGATCAGGCCGCGGCCGCGCACCGACAGGCCGGCGTTGGGATAGCTGTGAACCAGGTTCTCCAGCCAGTCGCGCACCTGGCGCTCCTTGCGCTGGATTTCGGTGGCGAAGGCGGTGTTAGCCCAATAGGTTTCCAGCGCCTGCGCGGCCGTGACGAAGGCCAGGTTGTTGCCGCGGAAGGTGCCGCTGTGGGCGCCGGGTTTCCAGATGTCCAGCTCGGGCTTCATCAGCACCAGCGACATCGGCAGGCCGAAGCCCGACAGCGATTTCGACAGGGTAATGATGTCGGGGCGGATACCGGCGGACTCGAAACTGAAGAACGTGCCGGTGCGCCCGCAGCCAACCTGGATGTCGTCCACGATCAGCAGCATGTCGTGGCGCTTGCACAGCTTTTCCAGTTCCTTCAGCCAGCGCAGCGTCGCCACGTTGACGCCGCCTTCGCCCTGCACCGTTTCCACGATGACGGCCGCCGGCTTGTCCATGCCGCTGCTGGGATCTTCCAGCATGCGTTCAAGATAGGCCATGGTGTCCACGTCCGGACCGAAGTATCCGTCGTAGGGCATGAAGGTGGTGTTGCCCAGCGCATAGCCGGACGCGTCGCGGAACTTCATATTGGCCGTCACCGCCAACGAGCCGCCGCTCACGCCATGGAAACCATGGGTGAAAGAGATGACGTTGGGACGTCCCTTGACCTGGCGCGCGATCTTCAGCGCAGCTTCAACCGCGTTGGTGCCGGTGGGACCGGTGAACTGCAAGGTGTATTGCCAGTTCCGCGGCTTGAGCAGCACGCGGTCCACCGTCTCCAGGAAACGCTTCTTCGCGCTGGTGGCCATGTCCAGGCCATGCACCACGCCGTCCGACTGGACGTACTCCAGCAGCTTTTCCTTGAGAACAGGATTGTTGTGGCCATAGTTCAGCGTGCCGGCGCCGCTGAAGAAATCGATGTATTCGGTGCCGTCCTCATCGATCAGGGTCGAGCCCCTGGCCTGGCTGAATATCACGGGGAACGACCGGATGTAGCCCCGTACCTCCGACTCCATCCGGTCAAAGATCTTCAAGTCCATGATTAATCCTCCCTTTTCATCTCATGAGTGGACGGACGGCCAGAACCCTTCCGGGTGCGCTTGCGCATCCGGATCGGCCAACCATCCCGGTAATTCGATAAGACCGCTGGGCTTGCGCCGCCCCTAGGGGGCTGGCAAGGCGAACGGACCTATCCTCAACAACATCTCGTCGTCATGGTCCGCGCCGCCGAAAAGCTGCCGGTCGAAGAACGGCTGCTCGGAGACGTGGGCGCCGAGTTCGCTGGCCAAGCCGGCAAAGCTGCGGCGCGATGCCTGGTTGTCAGGCCCCACCGTGGTTTCGAGATAGCGGACATGCTCGAGACCCTTGCGGCGCAAGAGCTCGCGGAGCATGGCGCGGCCCAGTCGATGGCCGCGTGCGCGGGTGTGCACCGCGACCTGCCAGACAAACAAGGTGTCGGGCCGGTCCGGGATCACGTATGCGGAGATAAAACCGTCGATGCGTCCGCCGGCGCTTTCGGCCAGGACGCAGGTGTCGCGGAAATGCTCAGCGAGGAGCAGGTACGCGTAGAGGGAATTCAGGTCGAGCGGCGGGCACTCGGAAATGAGGCGGTGGATGGCGGCGCCGTCTTTGCGGTCGGGCAGACGCATGGTATGGGTCTGCGCGCTGACCGCCGGCGCCACGGCACTTGAGAGGGTTGGGGTATCCAGTTCGGTTTTCTTCATGCAACGATTCCCGATTCAGGGGGTGCCCCGCCCGTGGGCACTTCAAGGATGGGCGAAGACACGTCGCCATGCGTGTCGACGGCGGCCTGGCCGTCCTGCTCCATGAGCGCCACGATGCGCTCCAGGGACAGCGTGATGGTGGCCTGTTCCAGTTCGGGCAAGGCATTGAGCGCGTCGGCCAGATGCTTTTGCAGCGGCGACGGCGCGCCTTGCGCCAGTTCGCGGCCCGCGTCCGTGGCCGTGACGAATACGATGCGACGGTCTTCGCGGCCGCGTTCGCGGCGGATCAAGCCCTTGTCTTCCAGGCGATCCAGGATCCCGACCACGGTGCTGGGACTGACGTGCATTTCGCGGCTGATCGCGGTGGCCGTCATCGGACCGTTGGCGATCACGGTGCGCAGGCACATCAGTTGCGGCGCCGTAATGTGGCTGACGGCGGACAACTGGCGCGAATGCAAGGCGATGGAACGCGTGATGCGGCGCAGGGCCCGCAAGATGCGCAAATCGTATTGCTGTGCAGGGTCGGATTTCGCGGTGTCAGTCATGGGAAAACGTGTTCGGTCAAATTCATTTCTACACAAATGATATGCGCACGATTCATTCCCGTCAAACAAAAATCCCGTTGCGTGATGTAAGTAAATGAGCGCCGATTTGCGGGAATTGGCAGCGAATTTCAAGGACTTACCCGCGAGCGAGCTTGCCTAGACCGTCAGACGCTCTAGGTGGAACCCCTTATAAAAACATATGTTTTTTTATTGATTCAAGATTTATCATCTGTTTTTTTACAGCCTCTTCCCGCCGTACATGTCCTTGCCGTCCGACCTCCTCCTGACCCTCCAGGAAAAACTGGAACAACTGCCGCCGGAACTGCAGCGGGCGGCGCATTGGGTCGTGGCGCATCCCGCCGAGGTCGGCCTGTGGTCCATGCGGCGCCAGGCCCAGACCCTGGGCGTGGCGCCGGCAACCATGCTGCGGCTGGCGCGGGCCGTCGGTTTTTCCAGCTACGAGGATTTCCGTCAGCCCTTCCAGCAGGCCCTGGCAGGGCAGGCCGCGCCGGGACTGCGCGAGCGCGCCGCCGCGCTGCAGGCCGCGGCGGGCGAACCCGCGGCGCCCGGGCACGACGTGCTCACCGACTATCAGGTTCGGGCCATGAGCTCCGTCTGCGCGCTGAACCCGCCCTCCGCCTTCGACGCCGCGGTGCAGACCCTGCTGGAAGCCAGGCAGGTCGGCTTCCTGGGCACGCGCTCAGCCTTCGGCATTGCCTTCCAGATGCGCTACGCCTACCAGCTGGTGCGGCGCAACAGCGTGCTCATAGACGGCCTGGGCGGCGCGCCCGCCGAGCAAGCCGACAACCTGGGACCCGGCGACGCGCTGATCGTGATCTCGCAGGCGCCCTATCCCACCGCCACCGTGCAACTGGCCCGCCAGGCCGCGCAGCGCGGCGTGGCGCTGATCGCGCTGACCGATGACCCCTTGTCGCCGCTGGCGGTCGACGCCCGCCACACCCTGCGCTTCGCGCCTCCTGACCGCGAAGGCGTGCGGGCCCGCCCGGCGCGCCAGGGGCCCGGGTCGTTCTTCCACACCACCGCCGGCCTGCTGGGCCTGGCGGAGCACCTGATCGCCCGGCTGACCGCGCGCGGCGGCGAGGAGGTGCTGAACCGGCTGACCGAAGTGGAACAGCGCCTGCTCAACGACAACGTTTACTGGAGCGCGCCGCCGCGCCGCCCCGCCTGACATCCCGTCCGGATTCGCCTTCAACCTCCTGCATTGCGGAATTGCCCCATGAGCCACACCCATGTCATGCATCGTTCATTGCGCCAGACGCCTCCCGTCGCGGTCCGCGGCCAGGGCGTGTGGGTCTACGACAGCGCCGGCCGCTCCTACCTCGACGGTTCGGGCGGCGCGGCGGTCTCCTGCCTGGGACACAACCACCCCGACATCCAGGCCGCCATGCATGCGCAGATCGACGCGCTGGCCTATGCCCACACCAGCTTTTTCACGACCGAGGTCGCGGAGCAATTGGCCGAGCGCCTGGTGGCCGATGCGCCGCCGGGCATTTCCCATGCCTACTTCGTCTCGGGCGGCTCGGAAGCGGTCGAAGCCGCGCTGAAAATGGCGCGGCAGTACTTCGTGGAAATCGGCCAGCCGGAACGCCGCCACATCGTCGCGCGGCGCCAGAGCTATCACGGCAACACGCTGGGCGCGCTGGCGGTGGGCGGCAATGCCTGGCGCCGCGCGCAGTTCGCGCCGCTGTTGATCGAGGTCGAGCACGTGTCGCCCTGCTACGCCTACCGCGACCAGCGCGAGGGCGAAAGCCCCGAGCAATACGGCGAGCGCCTGGCGCAGGAACTGGAACAGACCTTCGAGCGCCTGGGTCCGGGCACGGTGATGGCTTTCGTGGCCGAACCCGTGGTCGGCGCCACCGCCGGCGCCGTCACGGCTGTGCCGGGTTATTTCCGCCGCGTCCGCGAAGTCTGCGACCGTCACGGCGTGCTGCTGATCGCCGACGAGGTCATGTGCGGCATGGGCCGCACCGGCACGCTGTACGCAGTGGAACAGGAAGGCGTCACGCCTGACCTGATCACCATCGCCAAGGGCCTGGGCGGCGGCTATCAGCCGATCGGCGCGGTGATGGTGCAGCAGCGCATCGTGGATGCCATGCAGCAAGGCAGCGGCTTCTTCCAGCATGGCCACACCTATCTGGGCCATGCGATTGCCTGCGCCGCGTCGCTCGCCGTGCAGGAGGTGATCCGGCGCGACGGCCTGCTGGCGCGCGTGCAAGCGCAGGGCGCAGGCTTGCGCCAGCGGCTGGAGAGCGCGCTGGGCGCGCATCCGCACGTCGGCGACATCCGCGGCCGCGGCCTCTTCATGGGCATCGAGCTGGTGCAGGACCGCGCCAGCAAGCAGACCTTCGACCCCGCGCTGTCGCTGCACGCGCGCATCAAGCGCGAAGCCATGGCGCTCGGTTTGATGGTCTACCCGATGGGCGGCACCATCGACGGCCGCCACGGCGACCACGTGCTGCTCGCCCCGCCCTTCATCATCTCCGACGATGAACTGGACCAGTTGACCGAACGTCTGAGCGGCGCCATCGACGCCGCCATCGCGCAGGCGCGCGCCTAGCCGCCTGCTGCAAGCGCGGCGCAAGCGATTGCGCCGTGCCGCCCGCCTGGCGCGGGCTCGTGATGATACGCACAGGGTGCTCCGCGGCTCGCGGGGCGCACCAACCGCCGGCCAAGACCGGCAATATCACGGGGAAAAACCCCAAAAGGAGTTTGCATGACCACGTCCGTCAAACACCCCTTGGGCCATCGCAACGCCTGGACGCTCGCAGCCGCGGGCCTTGCCACGGCATTGCTGTCCACGGCGCCGGCGCCCGCCGCCGCCCAACAGAAGTTCGTCAGTATCGGCACGGGCGGCGTCACCGGCGTCTACTATGCCGCCGGCGGCGCCATCTGCCGCCTGGTCAACAAGGATCGTTCCAGCCACGGCATCCGTTGCTCGGTCGAATCGACCGGCGGCTCGGTCTTCAACGCCAACACCATCAAGGCCGGCGAGCTGGACCTGGGCGTGGTGCAATCCGACGTCGGCTTCAACGCCTACAAGGGCGAAGGCCAGTTCAAGCAGGCCGGACCGTACACCAAGCTGCGCTCGGTGTTCTCCATCCACCCCGAGCCCTTCACCGTCGTGACGCGCAAGGAAGCGAACATCAAGAGCTTCGAAGACCTCAAGGGCAAGCGCTTCAACGTCGGCAACCCCGGCTCGGGCACGCGCGCCTCGATGGAGGAGTTGCTGAGCACCATGGGCTGGACGCTGAAGGACTTCTCGCTGGCGTCCGAACTGCGTCCCGACGAGCACGGTTCCGCGCTGTGCGACGGCAAGATCGACGGCTTCTTCTATGGCGTGGGCCACCCCTCGGCCAACATCCAGGACCCCACCACCAGCTGCGGCGCCAAGCTCGTGTCGCTGACCGGTCCCGCCGTGGACAAGCTGGTCGAGAAGTACCCGTACTACGCCCACGCCTCGATTCCGGCCGGGCTGTATCCGAACAACCCGACGGAAACCAAGACTTACGGCGTGACCGCTACCTTCGTCACTTCCGCCGACGTGCCCGAGGCGACGGTCTACACCGTGGTCAAGGCGGTGTTCGACAACTTCGACGACTTCAAGAAGCTGCACCCCGCGTTTGCCAACCTGAAGGCGGCGGACATGGTGAAGAACGGACTGTCGGCGCCGCTGCATCCGGGCGCCGAGAAGTACTTCAAGGAAAAGGGCCTGCTCTGAGGCCCAGGCCCAAGGGCCGCTGAAACGGCACGCATGTGTGGCCGGGTCCAACCCCGCCACGCAGGCTGCCGTCCCCTGCGCACAGCAAGCGCGGGGGCTCAACGCGCGCCGCGCCGCCGGCGCGCGCCATGACACGTAGGGGAATTTCATGAATAAAGAGCCGCATACGCCGGCCCCGGACCTGGAACAGCTGGTCGCCGACGCCGACCGCGGAGGCCGCAATGTGCGCGGCCTGGCGGGCGCCACCTTGGCGGCGGGCGCGCTGATCTGGTCCCTCTTCCAGCTCTGGTACGCGTCGCCGCTGCCGTTCTCCCTGAATTGGGGCATCTTCAACGACACCGAGGCGCGCGCCCTGCACCTGGGCATCGCCATGTTCCTGGGCTATCTGGCCTACCCCGCCAGCAAGCGCTCGGCGCGCGACCGCATGCCCTGGTACGACTGGGCGCTGGCGCTGATGGCGGGCTTCTGCGGCAGCTATCTGTACGTCTTCTACAACGAGCTGGCGGGCCGTCCCGGCCAGCCGACCACCATGGACGTGGCCACTGCCGCGATTGGCCTGGCGCTGCTGCTGGAGGTGACGCGCCGCGCGCTCGGCCTGCCCATGACCGTGCTGGGCCTGGTGTTCGTGGCCTACGCGCTGGCCGGTCCCTGGTTGCCCGACGTGCTGGCGCACCGCGGCGCGTCGCTGGAACGCCTGATGTCGCACATGTGGCTGACAACGGAAGGCGTCTATGGCGTGGCGCTGGGCGTATCGGTGTCGTACATCTTCATCTTCGTGCTGCTGGGCTCGATGCTGGACAAGTGCGGCGCGGGCAACTACATGATGCAGGTGTCGTTCGCGCTGCTGGGGCACCTGCGCGGCGGGCCGGCCAAGGTGGCGGTGGTGTCCTCCGCCGTCAACGGCCTGGTGTCGGCGTCGTCGGTGGCCAATGTGGTGACGGGCGGCATCTTCACGATTCCGCTGATGAAGAAGGCCGGATACGGCGGCGTGCGCGCCGGGGCCATCGAGACCGCCTCGTCCGTCAACGGCCAGATCATGCCGCCCGTGATGGGCGCAGCCGCCTTTTTGATGATCGAGTATGTCGGCATTCCTTACACCGACATCATCCGCCACGCGATCCTGCCGGCCGCGATCTCCTACATCGCGCTGTTCTACATCGTCCACCTGGAAGCCCTGAAACTGGGCATCCAGCCCATGATGGCCTCGGGTCCCGCGCGCACGCCGCTGCAGAAGCTGGCCGGATGGGGCATGGGCATCAGCGGCACCTTGCTGGTGATGGGCGCGGTCTACTGGATAGGCACGGGCGTGCAGGCCGTGGCAGGCGCCGCGGCCATCTGGGTGTTGCTGGCCATCCTGGCCGTGCTCTATCTGTGGCTGCTGCGCGTGGCGGCGCGCCACCCCGACTTGCCGCAGGACATCGACATCAACCATCCCGTGCGCCCGCAACCCTGGCCCACGGTGCGCGCCGGGCTCTACTTTCTGATTCCCATCGGCATCCTGGTCTGGTGCCTGAGCGTGGAAGAGCTGTCGGCCGGACTGTCGGCGTTCTGGGCGGCGATGGCGATGCTGTTCCAGATGGTGACGCAGCGTCCGCTGATCGCCTGGTTCCGCAAGCAGCCGGTGTCCGCGGCCTGGCGCCACGGCTGGCGCGACGCCATCGGCGGCCTGGAGGACGGCGCCCGCAACATGATAGGCATCGCCATCGCCTGCGGCACCGCCGGGCTGATCGTGGGCGCCATCACCCTGACCGGCCTGGGCCTGCGCATGACGGCCTTCGTCGAACTGGTGTCCATGGGCAACGTGCTGCTGATGCTGATCTTCACGGCGGTGGTGTGCCTGATCCTGGGCCTGGGCATGCCGACCACGGCCAACTACATCCTGATGGCGACGCTGATGGCGCCCGTGGTGGTGGAGCTGGGCGCGCAGAGCGGCCTGGTGATTCCGCTGATCGCGGTGCACATGTTCGTCTTCTACTACGGCATCATGGCCGACATCACCCCACCCGTCGGCCTGGCGACCTTCGCGGCCGCCGCCATCTCGGGCGAGGACCCGATCAAGACCGGCATCCAGGGCGTGACCTACGCGGCGCGCACGGCCATCCTGCCGTTCATGTTCGTGTTCAACCCCATGCTGCTGCTGATCGACGTCACCTACGGTTGGGAACTGGCGCTGGTCGTGACGGGCGCCACGATCGCCTCGCTGACCTTCGCCGCCGCCACCATGCGCTGGTTCCGCGTGCGCTGCACGCTGGCCGAAGTCGGCGTGCTGCTGCTGGTCACGTTCATGCTGTTCCGTCCGGACTGGTTCATGGACCATTTCGCGCCGCGCCATGAAAGCCGTCCGGCCTCCGAGATGCAGGCCATCGCGGGCGCGCTGCCCGACAATGGAAGGCTGACGGTGGTGCTGCGCGGCATTAACCTGGAAGGCGACGAACTGACCAAGACGGTGGCCGTTGCCCTGCCCGAATTGACGGACAACCCGGGCGGGCAGGACGCGGGCCGCAAGCGCCTGGCCGAGGCCGGACTGACACTGATGAGCCTGGGCGAGCAGACGCAGATCGGCGGCGTGCGTTTCGGCAGCCGCGCCCAGCGCGCCGGCTGGGAACAAGGCTGGGACGTGCTGGAAGTGAAGGCGCCCAACCCGCAGCGCTGGTCCGACTTCTGGGTATATGTGCCGGCGTTGCTGCTGCTGGCAGGCATGTGGGCGCGCCAGGGCCGGCGCGACGGCGGCGCCCCCGTCGGCCGGCTGCGCGCCAAGCCGGTCTGATCAGTCAGCCCGCGCGCGCCGCCAGGCCGGCCAGGCGCCGATGGTGAGCGCGCGCAGGAACCACTCGACCGGGCCGTAGGCGTGGCGCCGCAGCCACCAGGCGGACAGCGGCAACTGCGCCGCGAATATCGCGACGGCAATGCAGAACGTCGCCAGGGGCGAGACCGAGCCGAACAGGCGCAGGCCCCAAGCGGTGAAAAGAAAGGCGCAGACCACGGATTGCATCAGGTAGTTGCTCAATGCCATCCGCCCGGCGGGCGCGAGCCAGCCCGCCAGCCGCGCCCCCGGCTGCGTGCGCATGGCCAGCAGCAAGGCCGCCGCGTACGACATGCTGAGCAACGGCGCGGTCAGCAGGTCCACCGCCAGACCCGGCAGTTCCCAGGCTGCCCCCGCTGACGGCAGCGTGCTGAAGGCGTAGGCCGCAGAACCGGCCAGGCCTGGCGCCAGGCCCAGCGCGCACAGCAACCACAGCACACGAGGCTGACGCCAGGGATCGGCCAGCGCGTTACGGCGGCCCAGCGCGTAGCCCGCCAGGAACATTGCGAACGCGAACGGCCCTTGCACGAACAGCACCGTGAACCACACGCCCCCGGTCAGCTCTTTCCAGTGCTGCGCGATGGTCGTGCCTATGCTGCCCCGGTAGGCGTCGATCGCCGCCAGGGCGTCCGCGTGGTACTGCGCCTCGTACCCGGGCGACACCGGGTCCAGATAGCTCAATGCGCCCAGAATGGCCCACAACGAGGCCGTCAGCACGATGAGCCACAGCGAAATGCGCAGCGCCCGCCGCGGCTCCATCCGCCGGCACAGCAGCAGCGCCAGGCCCAGCAATGCGTAGGTCAGCAGTATGTCGCCCTGGTAGAACAGCACCGCGTGCGCCAGCCCCAGCAAAGCCAGGCCCGCCAAGCGGCGCAGGAAGCGCGGCGCAAAAGCCGCCTGGCTGCGTTCGGCAGCGGTCATCTGCAAGTTGAAGCTGTACCCGAACAGGAAAGAGAACAGCAGGTAGAACTTGGTCTCGAACAGCCACGCGATCAGCCAGCGCACGGCCAGGTCCAAGGGCTGCGAGTACGCCGGGTCGGCCACGCCGGCGCCATAGAACGGCGACGAGAACACGCCGATGTTGACCACCAGGATGCCGAAGAGCGCGAAGCCGCGCAGCGCATCGACCTGCTCAAGCCGCGCATGGGTTGCCGTCGCGCTCATGCCTGCCCCCCTGCGGCTGCGCCTTGTTGCGCGTCGCCAGGCAGGCACCGCGACAAGGCCTGTTCCAGGAGACGGCTGCCGGCCGCCGCGCCAAAGGCGGGGTCGACCACCGACCGGCTGTAGACGCCGTCCAGCAGCAACAACAGCGTATCGGCCATCTCGGCTGCCGCCTGCGGCGGCGTGCGTTGTGCCCACACCGTTTCCAGCAAGGCCATCAACCCGGCCTTGCGCGCCGCCTCGTTCTCCAGCACCAGCGCGTGCACGCGCGGGTTGCGCACGGCTTCGGCCAGGATCTCCATGCCCAGCCTGACGTAGGCCGGGTCTTGATGCTGCGCCAACTGCGCGGCGACCCAATCCGTCAACGCCCGCCTCGCGTCGGGCGCGGCGCACGCTTGCCGCATGCGTTCGCGCGCGGACTCGGTATCCGACGCAATCATCGCTTCGATGATTTCCGCCTTGCTGCCGTAGTAGTGGAACAGGTTGCCGGGGCTCATGCCGGCGCGGGCGCAGATCTGCGCCGTCGAGGTCGAATGGAAGCCCTGCTCTGCAAAGCAATCCGCTGCGGCGGCCAATATCTGGGTGCGCCGTTCCTGCTGCTTGATGGGGTCGATCTTGCGCATGCTATTAATAGACTGAATGATCTATCTATTAAATACCGGGATCGCGCAGCCGGTCAACAGACGAAAAAATGGCGGGCCGCAGCCCGCCATTCTCTTGTCTGCCCGCCCGGAACCTAGCCCAGCACCGGCGACAGCACCACCGGCTGCTTGGGCCGCACATCCAGCGCCCGCCCCTTGCGGGCGCGCTTGCCGATGTACGGCGCCAGCGCGTCGCCCGCCAGGATGTCCTCGGTGTGCTTGTTGCGGTAGATGCCGGCCGCGCGCAGGCCGCCCGCGCCGATGGGCACGGTCTGGTCCAGCTTGTCGGTCCCGTCCAGCCCCATCAGGATGGTGCCGCGGCCGCCGCCGGACAGCGTCTTGACCTCGTCCAGGCCGAACACCAGGAACTTGCCCTTGTGCGACAGCAACGCCAATTGCTTGGCGCCGTCGAACAGCGGCACCGGACGCAGCAGTTCGTCGCCCTCTTCCAGGGTGATGAACTGCTTGCCGGCGCGCTGGCGGCTGACCATGTCGGACAGCTTGGCGGCAAAGCCGTAGCCGCCGCGCGTAGCCAGCAGCCAGCGGCTGTCGGGCGCGGCCGCGATCGTGTGGACGATACGCGTGCCGCTGCCCAGGTCGATCATGGTGGTGACCGGCTGGCCGTCGCCGCGGGCCGAAGGCAGCCCGGCGACCGGCACCGAATAGACGCGGCCGTTGTCGCCCATGGCGATCAGCGTGTCGGTGGTGCGGCACTCGAAGGCGCCGTACAGATCGTCGCCCTGCTTGAAGCCGAATTGCGACGCATCGTGGCCGTGGCCCTGGCGGGCGCGCAGCCAACCCTTCTGCGACACGATCACGGTGACGGGCTCGTCCAGCACCTTGGTTTCGAGCACGGCGCGTTCGGCGGTCTCGATCAACGTGCGGCGGTCGTCGCCGTATTGCTTGGCGTCGGCCTCGATTTCCTTGATCAGCAGGCGCTTGAGCGAAGCGGGATTGTCCAGCAGTTCCTGCAGGCGCACCTGTTCGTCACGCTTGTCGGCCAGTTCCTGCTCGATCTTGAAGCCTTCCAGGCGGGCCAACTGGCGCAGGCGCATTTCCAGGATGTCCTCGGCCTGGCGTTCGGACAGCTTGAAGCGTTCCATCAGCGCGGCGCGCGGCTCGTCGGATTCGCGGATCGTCTGGATGACTTCGTCCACGTTCAGGTAGACGACCATGCGGCCTTCCAGCACGTGGATGCGGTCGATGACTTTGTCCAGGCGGAAGCGCGTGCGGCGCACCACGGTATTGGTGCGGAACGCCAGCCACTCGACCAGGATGTCGCGCAGCCCCTTCTGGCGCGGCCGGCCGTCAGTGCCGATGCACACCAGGTTGATGGACGAGCTGCTTTCCATGCTGGTCTGCGCCAGCAGCGTGTTGACGAATTCGTCGCGGTCCACGCGCGAGGTCTTGGGTTCGAAGACCAGGCGCACGGCGGCGTCCTTGCCCGACTCGTCGCGCACGGCGTCCAGCAGGTTCAGCATCACCGCCTTGGCCTGCGTCTGCTCGGGCGTCAGGCTCTTCTTGCCGGTCTTGACCTTGGGGTTGGTGATTTCCTCGATCTCTTCCAGCACCTTCTGGCCCGAGGTGCCCGGCGGCAGCTCGGTGACCACCAGTTGCCATTGGCCGCGCGCCATTTCCTCGAACTGCCAGCGCGCTCGCACCTTGAGCGAACCGCGGCCGCCCGCGTAGATCTGGGCGATGTCCTCGGCCGGCGTGATGATCTGCCCGCCGCCCGCGAAATCCGGACCCGGGATCAGGGCGTGCAGCTCGGCGTCCGGCATCTGCGGATGCTTCAGCAGCGCCACGCAGGCCTGCGCCACTTCGCGCAGGTTGTGCGGCGGGATCTCGGTCGCCATGCCGACCGCGATGCCCGAGGCGCCGTTGAGCAGCATCACGGGCAGGCGCGCCGGCAACATCTGCGGCTCTTGCTGGCTGCCGTCGTAGTTGGGCACGAAGTCCACGGTGCCTTCGTCCAGCTCGTCCAGCAGCAGCTTGGCGATGGGGGTAAGGCGAGCTTCCGTGTAGCGCATGGCGGCGGCGTTGTCGCCGTCGCGCGAACCGAAGTTGCCCTGGCCGTCGATCAGCGGATAGCGCAGCGAGAAATCCTGCGCCATGCGCACCATGGCGTCATAGGCGGCCTGGTCGCCGTGCGGGTGATACTTGCCCAGCACGTCGCCCACGACGCGCGCGGACTTGACGGGCTTGGCGCCAGCGGCCAGCCCCATCGCCTGCATGGCGAAGAGAATGCGCCGCTGCACGGGCTTCTGCCCGTCGCCCACGTCCGGCAGGGCGCGGCCGCGCACCACGGACACCGCGTAGTCCAGATAGGCTTGCTCGGCGTAGCGCGCCAGGGTGATGGCGGCGTCGCCATCGCCACCGCCATCGCCGCCGGGCGGATTGGAATCGAACAAGCCGGGTTGATTGCTGTCGGTCATGATGTATTCAGGTAGACAATTTCATCGAAACGGCGTCAAAGCGCCTGCGCGGACGACATCAGCTGCGTATCGGCGACATGCGCGCGCAACTGGGTCCGCACCGCATCCAACGTGGCGGCGTCCTGCCCGCGCTTGGGGATGATCACGCCTTGCAAAGTGCCGAGAATGACATAGAGATGCTGCGGGGTTTCCTCGACCCGCCGCACATCGGACCAGTCCATGCGTCCGGAGGCGGTGGCAGTGGTATCCGTGATGCCGTCGGGGCCGAAGTCCAGCTGATGCCGTCCCAGGAACAGCTCGTCGGGCTGACGCTTCAGCATGCGGCGCGTGTTCATCCTGACCAGCGAGGGCAGGACGTACTCGTAAGCCAGCGCCAGGAGCGCAAGAATGCCCAGGCCCACCGCCAAGCCCTGGAAATACACGGGCAGGATCCGCCCCCAGTTCGGCGTATTGCCGTCCCAGGTCTGCCAGATCAGGTAGGCCAGCAGGGCCACGATCATCAGGACCGCGAAACGCAGATGGGAGCGGTAGCGGCGGCGGCGCAGCTCCGGCCGCTTGTACACGTAAGCGGCGAAGTCGGCGTAGTCGTCGGCAGTCATCTGGACGTCCATGCGGGCCGAGCCGGGCGCGGACCCGGCCATCAGATGTCCAGCTCCGCCAGATTGCCCTTCTCTTCGATCCAGGCGCGGCGCTGCGAGGACTCGCCCTTGCCCATCAGCATGTCGAACATGCGGGTGGTGTCTTCGGGCGTCTGGTCGCCATAGCCCACGGGCAAGAGGCGGCGCGTGTCCGGATTCATGGTGGTTTCCCAGAGTTGCTCGGGATTCATTTCGCCCAGGCCCTTGAAGCGGCTGACGGCCCAGGCGCCTTCACGCACGCCTTCCTTGCGCAGCTTGTCCTGCGCGGCCTCGAGTTCGCCTTCATCCAGGCAGTAGATCTTGCGCGCCGGACGCTTGCCCTGCGCCGGCACGTCCAGCCGGAACAGCGGCGGCTTGGCCACGAACACGTTGCCGGCTTCGACCAGCTTGGGGAAGTGCTTATAGAACAGCGTCAGCAACAGCACCTGGATGTGCGAACCGTCGACGTCGGCGTCGGACAGGATGCAGATGCGGCCGTAGCGCAGGCCCGACAGGTCCGGGGTATCGCCGGGACCGTGCGGGTCCACGCCGATGGCGACGGAAATGTCATGGATTTCGTTGTTGGCGAAGAGCCGGTCGCGATCCACTTCCCAGGAATTGAGCACTTTGCCGCGCAGCGGCAGGATGGCCTGGAATTCCTTGTCGCGGCCCATCTTGGCCGAACCGCCGGCGGAGTCGCCCTCGACCAGGAAGACTTCGGTGCGGGTCGCGTCGCTGGATTCGCAATCGGTCAGCTTGCCCGGCAGCACGGCCACGCCCGAGCTCTTGCGCTTTTCGACCTTCTGGGCCGAGCGCTGGCGCGCCTGGGCCTGGCGGATGGCCAGTTCGGCCAGCTTCTTGCCGTATTCGACGTTACTGTGCAGCCACAGGTCCAGCGCGCTCTTGGAGAAGCCGCCGACCAGGCGCACCGCGTCGCGGCTGTTCAGGCGTTCCTTGATCTGGCCCTGGAACTGCGGATCCAGCACCTTGGCCGACAAGACGAAGCTGGCGCGGGCGAACACGTCTTCCGGCAGCAGCTTGACGCCCTTGGGCAACAGGCTGTGCAGCTCGGCGAAACCCTTGACCGCGCCGAACAGGCCTTCGCGCAGGCCCGATTCATGGGTGCCGCCGGCAGGCGTCGGAATCAGGTTCACGTACGACTCGCGCACGGCGTTGCCGTCCTCGGTCCAGGCCACCACCCACTGGGCGCCCTCGCCTTCGGCGAAGTTCTCGTGGTCGGCCCCGGCGTACTGTTCGCCTTCGAAGAACGGCACCATCAGCTCCGCCCCGGCCAGCGCCTCGGACAGATAGCCGCGCAGGCCGTCCTGGTATTGCCAGGTCTTGGTGTCGCCGGTTTTCTCGTTGACCAGGGAAACCTTGACGCCCGGCAGCAGCACGGCCTTGCTGCGCAGGAGGTGCGTCAGCTCGCCCAGCGGAATGTTGGGGCTGTCGAAATACTTGGCGTCCGGCCAGACGCGCACGCGGGTACCGGACTTCTTGCGGCCACCCTGGTCGTAGGGCGCCAGGGGCTCGGCCACGTCGCCGCCCTTGAAGACCAGGCGGTTGACGGCGCCATCGCGCCACACCACCACTTCCAGGCGCGTGGCCAGGGCGTTGGTGACGGACACGCCCACGCCGTGCAAGCCGCCGGAAAAGGCGTAGGCGCCGCCGCCCGCCTTGTCGAACTTGCCGCCTGCGTGCAGGCGCGTGAACACCAGCTCCACCACGGGAGCGTTCTCTTCAGGGTGCAGGCCAACGGGAATGCCGCGCCCGTCGTCCTCGACGGAAACGCTGCCGTCGACGTGCAGCGTGACCTGGATCTGCTTGCCGTATCCGGCCAATGCCTCGTCTGCGGCGTTATCAATGACCTCCTGCACGACGTGCAGGGGGTTTTCGGTTCGGGTGTACATGCCCGGGCGCTGGCGCACGGGCTCCAGTCCCTTCAGGACGCGAATGGACGCCTCGGTGTAACGTGGAGTGGCCAAGTTATCCCCAACATCTGTGGAAAAAAACCGACATTTTACGGATAAGTCCAGATTCTGCGCGGCTCCCAGTGGGATGAGCACGACCTGACCAGCTCCGAATTCGGTAGGATGGTGACAGTCACAGCCAGCGCATCGGGTCGGTACCGCCCGGATCGCGACAACTGCGCCGCAACATCCTACACAAATCCAGCAACTCCTGTTGTTATTAACAGTGGTATGCCTGTTGATATTGACAGTGGTATGCTTGAGTCCATCCACAAACAAGAACAACGGCGGGGCGCGTCCCTTTTTACGCGCCTTTTGCTGCCGAACCGAGAATCACCATCATGAGCGACCAAATCAAGAACGTCAGTGACGCCAGCTTCGATGCCGATGTGTTGAAATCCGGCCAGCCGGTGCTGGTGGACTACTGGGCTGCCTGGTGCGGCCCCTGCAAGATGATTGCCCCGATCCTGGAAGAAGTCGCCACGGAGTACGCTGGCCGCCTGACGATCGCCAAGCTGAACGTCGATGAAAACCAGGGTACCGCCACCAAGTACGGCATCCGCGGCATTCCCACCCTTATGCTCTTTAAAGACGGCCAAGCTGCCGCCACCAAAGTTGGCGCGCTGTCGAAGTCGCAACTGACCGCATTCCTGGACGGCGCGCTGTAAGCCGCGTGCCGTGAACGAAGGCGCCGCCCTCGGGGCGGCGCTCATTCAATACCGCGTGTGCCCGTCCGTGGCGCGCCGCCAGAACTCTCCTTCACTTTCCCCCAAAAATCCACCGCGATGCACCTCAACGAACTGAAGGCGCTGCACGTCTCGCAGCTGCTGGAAATGGCCGCCGGCCTGGAAATCGAGAACGCCAACCGCCTGCGCAAGCAGGAGCTGATGTTCGCCATCATGAAACGGCGCGCCAAGCAAGGCGAGCAGATCTTCGGCGACGGCGTCCTGGAAGTCCTGCCCGACGGCTTCGGCTTCCTGCGCTCGCCCGAGACCTCGTATCTGGCCAGCACGGACGACATCTACATCTCGCCCTCGCAGATCCGCCGCTTCAACCTGCACACCGGCGACTCGATCGAAGGTGAAGTGCGCACGCCCAAGGACGGCGAGCGCTATTTCGCCCTGGTGAAGGTGGACAAGGTCAACGGCGTGGCGCCGGAAGCGATCAAGCATCGCATCATGTTCGAAAACCTGACGCCGCTGCACCCGAACCGCAACATCCGCCTGGAACGCGACATCAAGAGCGAGGAAAACCTCACGGGCCGCATTCTTGACGTCTTCGCCCCCATCGGCATGGGCCAGCGCGGCCTGATCGTCGCCAGCCCCAAGTCCGGCAAGACGGTGATGATGCAGCACATCGCGCACGCCATCACCACCAACTACCCCGACGCGGTCATGATCGTCCTGCTGGTGGACGAACGCCCCGAGGAAGTGACCGAAATGCAGCGCACCGTGCGCGGCGAAGTGGTCGCCTCGACCTTTGACGAACCCGCCACCCGCCACGTGCAGGTCGCGGAAATGGTCATCGAGAAGGCCAAGCGCCTGGTCGAAATGAAGAAGGACGTGGTGATCCTGCTGGACTCGATCACCCGTCTGGCCCGCGCCTACAACACCGTGGTGCCGGCCTCCGGCAAGGTGCTGACCGGCGGCGTGGACGCCAACGCGCTGCAACGCCCCAAGCGCTTCTTCGGCGCGGCCCGCAACCTGGAAGAAGGCGGTTCGCTGACCATCCTGGGCACGGCGCTGATCGAAACCGGCAGCCGCATGGATGAAGTCATCTATGAAGAATTCAAGGGCACCGGCAACTCCGAAGTCCACCTCGAGCGCCGCCTGGCCGAAAAGCGCGTCTACCCGTCGATCAACCTGAACAAGTCCGGCACCCGCCGCGAAGAGCTGCTGATCGCCCCCGACCTGCTGCAGAAGGTCTGGGTGCTGCGCAAGTTCATCCACGACATGGACGAAGTCCAGTCGATGGAATTCATCCTGGACAAGATGCGCGCCACCAAGACCAACGCCGAATTCTTCGATATGATGAAGAAGAAGTAAGCTTGGTCAGAGCCTGCGGTCCGCGGCGCCCGCGCCTTGGACCCGGCCATGAAAAACGCCCTGGAGCGCGCTTGCGCCCAGGGCGTTTTTCATGGGCCGAACAGGCGGCTCACTGCCCTCCCATGAACTCCTCCAGCGTGCCAGGCTGCGGCGCCGGACGCGGGGTCTGCTTGTTGCCGGCCGGCTTGCCGGACGCGTCTATCGGCTCGATCTTGGGATCGTCCCAGCTGCCGGTGACGGCGTATTCCATGGTCATGGCCCGCGCCAGCGGCTGCTTCAGCAGCCACTGCGTCACGAAGGCTCCCAGGCCGATCAGCGGATTGACCGCCAGCGCCGTCACCATGGCCGCCCCGCTGGCGTCCAGGTTCGGAATCACCACGGCCTTCATGTCCCAGCGTTCGCGGATGATGTTGACCCCGCCGGCCAGCACGATGGTCGCCACCGGCCCGTTGATCTTGTAGCCTTCGGTCGAAGCCGTGCCGTCGGCCAGCTTGACCTTGCCGCGGATGGTGTCGAAGGGGAAGCCGTCGCGCAGCAGATTGGTGGGATTTACGTCCAGCCGCGCCAGCCGCTGCAGCGATTGCAGGGACAACAGCTCCAGCAGCCGCGCGGTGCGGGAGTTGACGTGCATGAAGCGGCCCTTGTCCAGGTTGACGTCGACCTCGCCCGTCAGGTCTTCGATCTTGTGGGTCCAGGGCAGATTGCGCCAGGTGGCCTTGCCCTGCATCGTGCCCTTGCCACCCGACACCACCTTTTCGAAGCCGATGCGGTCCAGGAACTTGCCCACGTCTTCGAACTTGACCGAAGCGTCCACGGTCAGGCCGCGGCTCTGGCCTTCCAGGTTCCAGTTGCCGGTGGCGTTGAGCGAGGCCGCGTCGTTGACGATGGACAGCTTGTCCAGGCGCCATTGGCGGCCGCGCTGCAGGTTCGTGCCCTGCACCTGGAGTTCGCCCACGTTCTTGCCGTACAGCAGGAATTCCTTGGCTTGCAGGTCGATCGCCGGGATGTCTGACAGGTCGTTGCCGGAGGACAGCGCCTCGTCGGCCTTGTTGGTGTCGCCCTCGCCGCCCAGGGACAGATGCTTCAGGCGCGCGGTGATCTGGCCGGCGATGGCGCCCGAGGCCTCGCGCCATTCGAGCGAACCCGTGGCCTGCTTGGATTGCAGATCCACGCGCCATTGGGCGGGTCCCGGCCGGGTCGCGTACAGCGTCAGGTCGTTCAGGGTAAAGCCGCCAGTCCGCAAGACACCGGCCGCCAGGCTGATGCGTTCGGCTGCGGGCAGCATGGGCTTGGGCGCGGCACGGCCCTTGCCAGCAGGCGCGCCGAAGCCGTCGGACACGCTTTCCCAGGCATCCAGGTCCAGTTCAGGCAGGCTCGCGTTCAGGCTGAATCCGCGTTCCGGCAGGCTTGCCGGACGGTTGATGCCCAGCGCGCCGCGCGCGAAGTAGGACGGCGACCCTTCGGATGGCGCCCGTTCGAACAGCGCGTTGACGGCATCTCCCAGGCTTGCGGTGAGCCAGCGCCGGTTCTGCGCTCCGCGGTCCTGCGCGGGCGACCATTGCACCTTCAGCAACTGCGAAGCCTGGGCGGCCTTGCCGACCGGAGCGGGCATGTCGATCGCCATGCCCACCAGATCGGACTCGACGGAAATGTCCACCGCGCCGCCGCGCTGATAGCCCATCTTGCCCTTGTAGGCCGCCTTGCCCGAAAAGCGCGACATGGACGGCGTGTTGCTTAATTGAGTCAGCGCCGGCCCGGCCAGCGTACCCTCGAAGCGCAAGGCGTCCGTGCTCTGCGCCAGGCGTCCGTAAATCCGCGCCGGGCCGCCCAGGAACAGGGCCCGCAAGTCCTTGGCCTCGACGCCCTTCTCCGAAAACTCCAGGTCGCCGTGCATCTGGCTGAGCAGCGGCATCTCCGGCATGAAGGTGAAGGAGTTGCCCGCGAACAGGATGTTCCCCTGGACCTGGGTGTCGTCGGTGTTCAACAGAGGCACCTTGAGCTTGAGCCCCACCCGCCAGTCGCCGGTGCCGCGCGCCTCGTCCAGCGCGCCATCCAGCAACTCGCCCAAGGGCGAGTTGGCTGCCAGCGCCAGATAGGCCGGCACGGCGCCGGACGTCTCGCCGGTCAGCAGCAGTTCGGAGTTCTCTTCCATGTTGGGAATGGTTGCGGAAACCGCCCCCAGCGTCACGGTATGTCCCGATCCGGTATGCGCGACCGCGCCGCCCGGACTGTCCAGCGCCAGGCTGACCTTGTCGATGCGGAAATTGCCGGACAGGTTCTCCAGCATCGGCCAGCCCTTGCGGCGCTCGCGCGCCGGCGCGTAGTCGACCTTGGCGCCGCTGAATGCGCCGGCGATCACGAAATCGCCCTGAGCCCCAGGCGCGCCAAAAGGAAATTCGTCGAGATCGCCCTTGAGCGTGATGGAGGCCGATTGCATTTCGCCCGCGGGCAAGCCGATGGCCAGCCATTCGCGCGCATCGGCGTTGACCTCCAGCGGCAGGTAGCGATGGATGGCGGACATGGAGCCGCGCGCCATCACGCCGTGCATGTCGACGCTGCCCGCCGCGGTCCTGCCTTCTGGCCGCCACTGCCCTTGCACGCGCACGTCGAGATCGTCGTTGACCAGTTGCAGTTGGCCTACGTCCACGAACCAGTGCTTCGCATCGGGCCCTTTGACGGCGGCATCCAGCGCCACGTCGCGCACAGCCAACGTGGGTTGCTCGAAGACGCCCGGCAAGGACAGAGTGAGCTGTTCGGCCTTGGCGCTGACCGACACCGCCGGGGCGCCAGGGCTGCGCGCCAGCGGCACGCTGTCCAGCTGCATGAAGTCGCCCGGCAAGCCCTGGACGCGGGCCTGGACGTACCCGGCCCTGAAGCCTGGAGCAGCGGTCCCTTGCGCGGTCTCGGTCCATTGCAGGCCGCGCACGGCGGCGTCCGCGGTCAGATCGGTGAACTTGCCGCGTTCCAACTGCAGCCATGCCCGCCCGCTCAGGCGGCCCGCCACCGCCGGGACCTCGAACCAAGGCTGCCAGGCCAAGGGTTCAGCGTCGTCCAGCTGTACATATAGCTGGCCGCCCCAATTGCCGGGATTCGCCGCGTTCACCGAAAACAGGCTGCGATTGAATTCGCCGCGCAGCTCGACGTTGCGCGCCAGCGCCTCGCCCGCCGCGGCCTTGAGCACGAAACGATGCGACAAACTGCCGTTGCGCGCCAGGAAGTCGACGCCCGTCAGGGTGAGCTCCGGCGCGCCGCGCAACTCGTCCTGCCAGCGTATGGTCGCGCCGCGGATGCGCAGCTCGCGTTGCGCGCCCAGCCAGCGCAGCGCTGGATGGTCCAGGTCGGAACGCTGGTCGTCGTCATTGAGATCGATGTTCTGGCCCGCGACCCATAGATGATTTTCGGGATCGCGCCGCAACAGGAGTTCGGGCCGGTCGAGCTGCAACCGCAGCAGCTTGGGCGACAGGACCAGAATGCTGCGCCAGGCCAGCACCGCCGAAACGGAAGGCAAGGACAACACCGGGTCCACCTCATCGTCGTAGACTTGGACGGAGGTGAGATCGAGTTTGGGGTTCAGGCCTTGCCAGTTCGCCTGGATGGAGCCGATGGTCACTCGGGAGCCCAGCGCCTTGCTGGCGTAGGCTTCGATCTGGGGACGCCATTGGTCCGCGCGGGGCAGAACCCAATAGCGCACGCCCAGCAGTCCGAGGGCCACGACGCAATAGACGGTCAGCACGGCCCAGAACACCCAACAGAGCACTTTTTTTGAAACAGACACGGATCGGTGGGCAGGAGAAGAGGTCTTGCAGTATCGTCCCCACTTATACCTGAAACGCGCCCATCGCGCCGCCCCTTTCGCCATGTCCACGCCCTCTACGCTTGCCCCCGCCCTCGCCTGGTCCGGCCATCTGCGCCGCCGCCTGGATGCCCACCCGGATCTGGCCGCCTGGCTGAACGATGCCGTGCGCGAACCCGTCACGCCCGCGCAGATCGCGCGCTGGCAGGCGGAGCTGGCCGGACCGCAGGCAGGCGAGACGCTACCCGTGGAGGTCTGCCGCATGGTGCTGCGCAAGCTGCGCGAACGGGTCTTCAACACACTCATCGTGCGCGACCTGACCGGCCAGGCCGATCTGGAAGAAGTCGTGGGCGCCATGACCGCGCTGGCCGACACCGCGGTGGCCGCGGCCTATCGCAGCGTGGCGGCGGACCTCGCCGCCGTGCATGGCGTGCCGCGCGATCCGGCCACCGGCCAGCCGCAGGAAATGCTGATAGTGGGCATGGGCAAGCTGGGCGGCTGCGAATTGAATGTCTCGTCCGACATCGACCTGATCATGCTGTACGGCGAAGAAGGCGAAACCGACGGTCCGCGCCGCATCAGCCATCACGAGTTCTACGGCCGCCTGACGCGGCGCATGATGCCGGTGCTGTCCGAAGTCGACGCCAACGGCCAGGTGTTCCGCACCGACCTGCGCCTGCGCCCCGACGGCGACGCCGGTCCCCTGGCCTGGAGCCTGGACGCGCTGGAGCACTACCTTATCGGCCAGGGCCGCGAATGGGAACGCTACGCCTGGCTCAAGGCCCGGCTGATCCCGGCCCAGGCCTTCGAAGGCAGCGACAGCGCCGCCCAGGCGCGCCAGCTGGAAAGCCTGCGCGTGCCGTTCGTCTATCGCAAGTATTTCGACTTCGATGCGCTCTCGGCCCTGCGCGCCCTGCGCGAACGCATCCGCCAGGATTGGCAGCGGCGCGCCAGCGCGCGCAACGGCATCGACAGCGCCAACAACATCAAGCTGGGCGATGGCGGCATCCGCGAAATCGAATTCGTGGTGCAGCTTGCCCAGTTGATCCGCGGCGGCCGCATGCCCGCGTTGCAAAAACGCGGCCTGCTGGAAGCGCTGCACGCGGAGAGCGCCGCCGGCCTGGTGCCCGAGGAAGACGCGCGCCGGCTCGAAGAGGCGTACCGCTACCTGCGCCGCACCGAGCATGCCCTGCAATACCGCGAGGACGCCCAGACCCATTTGCTGCCGGGCGACCCCGAACAACGCGCCGGATTGGCCGCAGCGCTGGGCATGAGCCCCGCTGACTTCGAAAGCACGCTGGCCGCGCACCGCCAATTCGTCTCGCAGACCTTCCGCAACGTGTTCCGGCTGGTGGGCATGGGCGACGCCGAAGTGCCGGCGCCCGCGCCCGGCGCCACCGACCCTGGGTCCGGCCCGGACGAACCAGACAGCAGCTGCGAGCTCGCCGAACAAATCAGCCAGGCCTTCGGCGACGACGCGCAGGACCTGTTGCGCCGTACCGAGACCCTGCTGGGCAGCCACCGGGTGCGCAGTCTGCCCGAGAGCAGCCGCAAGCGCATGGACGCGCTGCTGCCGGCCGCCCTGCGAGCGGCCCTGCAAACCCCAGCCCCGCTGCAAGCCACGGTGCGGCTGTTCGACCTGATCGAGAAAATCGCCCAGCGCAGCGCCTACCTGGCCCTGCTGGCCGAATACCCCGACACCCTGGCGCGCGTGGCGCGCATGGTCGCCGCCAGCCCCTGGGCCGCGCAATACCTGACCCAGCACCCTCTGCTGCTGGACAGCCTGATCGATTGGCGCACCCTGTTCGAGCCGCTGGACTTCGGCCAGATCGCGCGCCAGCTGACCGCCGACCTGGACGCCTGCCGGCTGCCCGACGGCGATCCGGACATCGAGCGCCAGATGAACCTGATGCGCGACATGCAGCGCCAGGCCAGCTTCCAATTGCTGGCGCAGGATCTGGAAGGCGAACTCACCGTGGAGAAGCTGGCCGACCAGCTGTCCGCGCTGGCCGACCTGTTGCTGACCGAAACCATCCGCCGCACCTGGCCGCTGGTCAACAAGGCCGAGGGCGCCGAACCGCGCTTCGCCGTCATCGCGTACGGCAAGCTGGGCGGCAAGGAACTGGGCTATGCCTCGGACCTGGATCTGGTGTTCCTGTTCGACGACCCGCGCGACGACGCCGCCGAGGTCTACGCAAAGCTGGGCCGGCGCATGACGTCGTGGCTCTCGACCATGACCTCTTCGGGCCGCCTGTACGAAGTCGACCTGCGCCTGCGGCCGGATGGCGACGCCGGCCTGCTGGCGGTGTCCGTGGAAGCATTCGAGCAATACCAGCACAAGCACGCCTGGGCCTGGGAACACCAGGCGCTGACCCGCGCCCGCTACGCCTCGGGCGACGCCAGCGTCGGCGCGCGTTTCGAGCAGATCCGCGCAGACATCCTGGTACTGCCACGCGACGCCGCCAAACTGCGCGAGGAAGTGCTGGCGATGCGCGAAAAGATCAATGCTGGCCACCCCAACAGCAGCCCGCTGTTCGATCTGAAGCACGACCGCGGCGGCATGGTCGACGTGGAGTTCGTCACGCAATATCTGGTGCTGTGCCATTCGGGCACGCATCCGGTGCTGGTGCGCAACCTGGGCAATATCGCCTTGCTGCGCCTGTCCGGCGAGGCGGGCCTGATTGCTCCCGAACTGGCCGCGCGCGCCGGCGACGCCTACCGCACCCTGCGCCGCGTCCAGCACCAGATGCGCCTGCAGGGGGTGGAAAAGGCGCGCGTCCCGCAGGACCAGCTGCAGGAAGAGCGCGCCGCCGTGCGCGAGCTCTGGGATGCCGTGCTGGGCTGAGCGTATTGGGGGACGGGGGCGCCCCCTTCAGCGGCAACTCAGCGTAAAATAAGGAGTTTTCCGCCTTATTTGTTTCCTGCAAGCCATGTCCGAACTCGTGCGCCCCAAACTCGACCTGCCCGCCGGCCGCCGCAAGGTGCTGATGCACTCGTGCTGCGCGCCCTGTTCCGGCGAAGTCATGGAAGCGATGACCGCCTCAGGCATCGATTACGCCATCTACTTCTACAACCCGAACATCCACCCGGTCAAAGAGTACGAAATCCGCAAGCAGGAGAACATCCGCTTCGCCGAGCAGCACGGCATCGAATTCATCGACGCCGACTACGACATGGACAACTGGTTCGACCGCGTCAAGGGCATGGAAAACGCTCCCGAACGCGGCGAGCGCTGCACGGCCTGCTTCGACATGCGCTTCGAACGCACGGCGCTCTACGCGCACGAGCATGGCTTTGACACCATCACCAGCTCGCTGGGCATTTCGCGCTGGAAGGACATGAACCAGATCAACGGCTGTGGCGAACGCGCCGCGGCGCGCTACGACGATCTGATCTACTGGACCTACAACTGGCGCAAGGGCGGCGGCTCGGCCCGCATGATCGAAATCAGCAAGCGCGAAAACTTCTACCAGCAGGAATATTGCGGCTGCGTCTATTCGCTGCGCGACACCAACCGCCATCGCCGCTCGCAGGGCCGCGAACGCATCCACATCGGCGTGAAGTTCTACGGCAAAGAAGACCTGATCAACGAGGAACAGCTCTGATCAGGACGGGCGTCCATGGCGCCGGTATTCCGACGGCGACACGCCGAAACGCTTGCGAAACGCATGGCTGAAACGCGCCGCATCTGAGAACCCGAATCTGTAGGCGATGTCGCCTATCGGCCGCGCCGCCTGAGCGGGGTCGCACAGCGTATCGCAGCAACGCTCCAGCCGCGCGCTGAGGATGAAATCGGCCGGGGTCGTGGAAGCCTGCGCGAACAGGTTGTACAAATAGCGGCGCGACATCCGGAAGGCCGCTGCAGCGGCCGCTGGCGACAGCGCCGGATCATGCAGGTTTTCAAGCATGTGCTGCTGCACCCGGCGCAATTGCGCCTGCCGCAGTTCGGCCTGGTCATGTTCGGCCTGCCCGCCTGCCCGCTCGCTGATATCCAGTCCCATCATCTGCAGCACCGCATTGGCGGCATCGCGCGAGGCGCTTTCGGACAGATGCGCGTGCTCGGTCAGCGCCACGCGCAGCAGGTCCATCGCCATGCGCCCGCACCCCTGGCGCGCGCTGAAGCTGCGCGCCACGGCATTCTGCATGAAAGACTGCCACGCCTCGAAATGCTTGCCGGGCACCTGCATGACCAGGAAGTGCGCGCCATCGTCGACGTCGACTTCGTACGGCCGGGTGGTGTCGTAGATGCTCCATTCGCCCGGCACCAGCAAGGCGCTGCGCCCCGACTGGCGGATCTCGCTGCGGCCAGCGAGCTGCAGCGTCACCTTGTAGCCGGACGACTCGGAACGGTTGGCCAGCAGCTTGCTGCGGCGCACGCGCTGGGCGCTGCTGCGCAACTCGCAGACCTGCATCCAGCCCAGCGAATCCACCGCCACGCTATTGCGGAAACGGGCCGGAAACACCGCGGACACTTCCAGGGGAACGAAGGTATCGCTGACATTTTCCTGCCAGCTTGCGCAGTCCAGGAAGTGCCTGGGCTCGCTGCGCAGAAGGGATGGGGACATGGCGACTCCGGCGTCTCGAAACGGCGTGCCTGTTTGCCTGGAACGGCCTGCCTGGCGACACAGCTACAGCGTTGAATGGAATGCTGCCTCTTTCTAGCATCGGTCGGCGCCAGGGAATATCGGTGACAACCCCTAAGTGCCTGTTCCTCTACGGTTTTCTGTCGCTGCCATAAGAATAGTCGGCCAACTGGAAGCCGAGCCGCGCCAGCGCCTGAGCCAGTCCATGACGCACCGGCACCACGTCCTCGTAGCGGCGCGGGCGGACCTGCGCGACTTCCTGTTCCGTGTACGGCCGGAAATCCGCCGGCAACTGCGCCGGGCTGAATTCCCGCACCACCCAGTTCAGCACGGCCGCGAGTTCGGCATTGCTGAGCTGCGATTGCGCGGCGCCCGGCACGCGGACCAGATACTCGCGGCCCTGCGGCAGATGCACGAACGCGCCCACCGAATTGCGGAAATCAGGAATGCCGTGGCGGCCGCTGCCACGGCCGTCCACGCGATGGCAGCCCGCGCATTGCAGCACGTAGTCGGCGCGGACGGCCAAACGCAGCCTGTCGGCGTCGGCGGCGTCAGCGGCCGCCTGCTCTGCGGCGGCCGTCCGGCCCACGCAGAGCAGGACGGCGGCGCACAACCCGCGCCACCCGCGCCATGGCGGTCGCCCTTCTGGCCTCATGATTTCGGCTTCGGCTTGGCCAGGCCCACGATCACCGAGGTCGTGCAGTGGAAGATGGAGGACTCGTTGGACATGCACCAGTTCACGTCGTTGTGCAGGAACATCTGATAGCCGGGCCGCTCGCGCTCGGCGGATGCGCACATGCATTTGCCGCAAGCAGCCTTGCCGCAGCAATCGTTGTAGCTGATCAGGTAGTCCTTGCCGTCCAGCGGATTGTGGCAGGTGCCAACCCACGACACGGCCGAAGGCGAGGTGCCAGGCGGGCAGGACGTCATGCTGCCGCCGCAGCATGAACACAGAAAGCCGTCCACCGCGCAATAGCGCCAGTAGTCGCACGCCGTGTCGTCCATCTGCGGTTTCTTGGGATCAGCGGGCGCTGACCGCGCCACCGGCAGCACCGGCATGAGGAATGCCGTTCCGACCAGCGCCCGGCCGATGCGGTTGAGCACGCTGCGCCGGGAAGTGGTGTGCGCAACCGAGCGCGCGGCGCGCTCCGCGAGTTTATCCAGCCATTGCATTGCCGCTCTCCTTGCGGGAAATCCGGGTTTCTTCCAACGCGCCGGCGGCCAGGAATTCCTGCACCGAAGCCACGCCCAGCTCCTTCGCGGTGAACAGGCTTTCGAGCTGTTCGCGCGAGTTGATCAGGCCCTTGGCGCGCAAGGTTCCGGTTTCATCGATCAGCACGGCATAGGGCAGCTTGCTGATCTGGAACTTCATGCCCAGTTCGGTCGACAGCAAGTACGGAAAACGCTCCAGGCCCGCCTGCTTGTAGAACGCCAGGTGCTCGGGCATTTCGCCATCGCTGGCCAGCACGATGCGCAGCCAGGCGCTTTCCGTGCTGGCCACCGACTTGAGGATAGGCAGCAGCTTCTTGCAAACCGGGCAGGTCGGGGAAAGAAAGAACAGCAGCTGGCTGTGCTGGCCGCGTTCGCCGATGACGATACGGCGACCCAGCAGATCCGGCAGTTCGAAGCGCGGAGCGGGCTCGCCCACGCCAGGGCCCTTGTCCATCGTCAGCGCCCCCATCGGCGCCACGCGCTCGTACAGCACGCCGATCTGCCGCGACAGCGCCAGGATGACCAGCACCAGGCAGAGCACCACGCCCCACAACAGAAAATTGGAAATGATCAAGGCATCCATGTGAGTTTCCTTCAGAGATTGCGCAATTTGAGATGGGAGGCCAACAGGTGATTGGCGGTGAAGTACAGGCCCACGGCAGCCATCGCCAGGCCGAAGACGGCGGCGGAGTCGGCCCACTGCAGACCGCGCGATTGGCCCGCCGCGGAGATCAGCGCGGGCGCAGTCCACAGCGCCAGCGCCGCGTTGCGCAGCACCAGCCACCACGACAGCCCGCCACGCTGCGCGCCGCGCCCCGGCCTGCCGGCGGCGGGGCCGCCGCAGCCGCAATCGATGTCGCGATGCCCGCGCAGCAGATTGAAGGCCAGCGCCAGCGTCGCCGCCGCCAACACCAGCAGCGCCAGTTGCGCGCCCGCCGCCTGTCGTGCCGGCGCCAGCAGCAAGGCGCCGGACAGCGCTTCGCCCAGCACGAAGAGCCACGCGAACGCGCCGCTCCACCCCGCCGGCAGGATACGGTAGGCCGACACGATAGCGGCGAAGCCCGCCATGTCCCTCAACTTTTCCAGCGCCCCCAGGAGCAGCACGCAGGCCAGCGCCGCGCTCGCGGCATACAGCAGCACGGGATCGTTCATCGCGCACCTCGCGGTTGCGGTTCGACCTGCAGCGCGGTTTCGCCGGCGGCCTGGATCGTGCCCTTGAGGACCGGCGCGGCCGGCGCGGCGTCGTAGACGTTCACGTTGCCGCCGTCGATCGTGTACAGGCGCGGCTGGTCGTCCTGCGAGACCGACATCGACAAGGCATTCTGGCCCGGCACCCGCGCCACCCGCTTGTGCGTGGCCAGGTCGTAGACCCAGATCTCGGCGGCCGGCGTCTTGTGCGAGCCCTCGGCGCCGTTGGGATGCATGCCCACATACAGCCGCTTGGCGGCCTTGTTGATGGCCAGCAGGTTGTAGCCGCCAGGGCGCCAGCCCTGGTCCTTGCCCGACGCGTCCAGCAGGGACCAGGGTTTGCCGACAGCCGCGTCCTTGCCGCTGAAGTCGGCGCTGTAGACATTGCCGTTGTAGGACACGAAGTAGTAGGTGTCGCCCAGGTTCTCGGTGTGCGTGAAGATGGGGTCCTTTTCGGGATCGAACATGGGCTGGCTGCGCTGCTGCCCCGCCGGCTTGCCGGCCTGGTCCAGGTCCACGGTAAGCAGCGCGCCGTCGCCGCAGATGCTGGCGAAGCTGCGCGGGCGCGACGGCAGCACGATGATGCTCCAGCACCCTGCCGCCGCGGTGACCTCGTCCGCGAACTGGCGCGTCGTCAGGTTCACCACCGTGACCGAGGACGCGGGCGTAGCGTTCTGCACGAACAGCAGTTCCCCGTCCGTGCTCTGCTGCAGATAGTTGCGGTAATTCAGCGCCTGGGCGCGTTTCTGCGGGATCGGCACCTCGTACTTGGGCGTGAGCGTTTCGGCGTCCCAGGCCTCCACCACGTCGGTACGCTTGCCGCGGTTCAAGCGCTCGTAGTAGGTCGTCATGACGTAGATGTCCTTGCCGTCCGCGGACACGGTCATGTGGCCGTTGAATGACGCGGGCACCATGCCCAGGAACTTGAAGGAGTCGCCGTCATAGATGTTGACCCGGCTGTCGACCAGGTGATTGAAGACGGCATCCATCACGTACAGCCGGTGCGGCGTGGCCGGCGGCAGGCGGGTGCCGCCCTTGAGCTCTTCCACGGGCAGATCCGCCCGGGCTAGCCCCGCCGACGCCGCCAGGACGGCGCATAGCGCCCACCGTCCGGCCCGCGATGCGCATGTTCTGGCGCTAGGCGCGTTCATCGATATTCTCCTGGTCTCATGGTCCGGTTCTCCTAGAACGCATAGACGTAGCGCAACTGCACGCCACGCATCCGCGGTCCGTTCTCGACCTTCAGGTCGTGGATGTACTGCATCTGAATCTGGTTGGCGTCGTTGATCTGATGCGTCAGTTCGACGGCCAGCTGGTGATTGCGCGCCCGCGTGGCGACGGTCTCGCCGGACGAGGTTTCCTTGCCGCCAGTCTCGTAGCGGTAACGGATGCCGGTGTAGGTATCGGGCGTCAGGTTGGTCGAAGCCAGCGCGAAGAAACGGAACGAGGGATCCTTCTTCAGCGTCTGCCCATACCAGTCCGTATTGCGGCCGTAGATCTCCACCTCGGCGATGGCTTCGAGATAGGTGGATTCGCCGAAGCCCTGCACGAACGCGAAATCCTGGATGGTGGACCAGCGGTTCTTGCCCGGAGACACGTCGGGACGCGAACCGTCATAACGGCCCACCGGCGCCACCACAAAGGGCTCCCAGGCGAACCAGGTCTTGGTCTGCTCGTTGTTGTACAGCCAGATGGCCGACCCGAGCGTCACGTCGCCGATGCCGGTCTGGTGGTCGCCGGGCGCGCCCGGCAGGTCCAGCGAGGTCCGGTACATCGGCACGATGAATTCGAGCTGCATCGTCTTGCCGTAGAAGTCGCGATAGTGCATCTGGCGGTACACCAGCGCATTCACGTCGACGGACGCGCCGTCCACCCGCTGCCCCTCGGCATACAAGCCCGAGGATCGCAATCCCGCCAGATACCCGGCGATGATATTGGTGCCCACCGGCGCGGGTATCCAATCCCGCGCGCTGGGGTCTCCTGCCCATGCCGCCTGCGACGCTGCCGCGCACGCGAGCAACAGCGTGGCCCGTCGGCGGCCCCGGCTACCTGTCCTGCCTGCCATGTCTTCCCCTTGGTGTCATGAAAGCGCGGCCACCGGTATTTCCCGGCTTGGGCCGCGCGCTCATCGTTCTAGTAAGCGATGCAAACGGACTTCCGCTCCAGGTACATCTCCAGCACGGCGCGGCCGTGTTCGCGGCCGATGCCGGACTGCTTGAATCCGCCGAAAGGCATGTTGGGATCCAGCATGTTGTGCGTGTTCACCCAGACGGTGCCGGCATCGATGCGCGGGATCAGGCCTTGCACGCGGGAGAGATCGTTGCTCCAGAGGCTGGCGCCCAGGCCGTAGGCGCTGTCGTTGGCCAGCCGCACCGCATCGTCCAGCGTATCGAAGGGCTGCGCCACCACGACAGGTCCGAAGATCTCCTCGCGAACGATACGCGCCCCCGGCGGCACGTCCGCGAAAACGGTGGGCTGCACGAAGTAGCCCGAGCCGCTGCCGCTGCCTCCTCCCGCCAGCACCCGTCCGCCTTCGCTGCGTCCGAGGCCGATGTAGTCCATGACGCGCTTCTGGTGGCGGGCCGACACCAGCGGGCCGACCTGGGTGGCGGGGTCGAATCCGGACCCCAGCTTCATGCCGGCGGCCAGATCCGCCAGTCCCTGGACGACCTTGGGATACAGGCCTTTTTGCACATACAGGCGCGAACCCGCCGTGCAAACCTGGCCCTGGTTGAAGAAAATGGCGGCCGCGGCGCCCTGCACCGCGCGGTCGACGTCGCAGTCGTCCAGCACGATCACGGGGGACTTGCCGCCCAGCTCCAGCGAAACCCGCTTCATGTCGTCCATCGCGGCGCGCCCGATGAGCTTGCCGACTTCGGTCGACCCCGTGAACGCGATCTTGTCCACGCCGGGATGCGCAACCAGCGCGGCGCCAGCGGTCTCGCCCCGGCCGGTCACGACGTTGACGACGCCGGGCGGAAAGCCCGCCTCCAGCACCAACTCGGCCAGGCGCAGCGCCGTCAACGGCGTTTCCTCGGCGGGCTTGAGCACCACGGTGCAGCCCGCCGCCAAGGCGGGCGCGATCTTCCAGATCGCCATCAACAGCGGAAAATTCCACGGAATGATCGCGGCCACCACGCCCACCGCCTGCGGCAAGGTATAGGCGCTGTACCGCACGCCCGGCGGAAACGGTATGGACAGCGACAGGGTGTCGCCCGTAATCTTGGTCGCCCACCCCGCCATGTAGCGCAGCCACTGCGCGCCCGACCCGACTTCCAGGCCCTGCGCCACGCCCAGCAGCTTGCCGTTGTTCAGGGTTTCCAGACGGGCCAGTTCGGTGCCGTGCTGCTCGATCAGGTCGGCCAATTTCAGCAAGAGGCGTTCGCGCCCTGCAGGCAGCATGTCACGCCAGGGACCGGATCCGAAGGCGCGCCTGGCGGCCTGCACCGCCAGGTCCACCTGCTGCGGCCCGGCGTCGGGCTGATGGGCGATGACGTCGCCCGTGGCGGGATCATGGACGGCGATGGGCGCGCCTTGTCCTTCGCGCACCGGCTTGCCATCGATGAGCATGGCTTCCCGGATGGCGGCCAGTTCCGGGCGATCAGAACCGGCGTGGCCGGCGGCGCTTGCGCTTGCTGAAGACATTCGAAGCTCCAACGAAATGGTTGAAGCCAGGATAGCAACGGCCTTCCCGGAAGGCTTGTCGGACCGTGCATGGCGTTTTGTCATTCTGCGCACGGCAAAAAAAACCCGGCAACGCGCAGCGCGGTGCCGGGCCTGGCGCGGCGCCCTTGTGGGCCCCGCGCATCGCTGACGTCGAATCAATCCAGCATCAGCACCGTGGCGCCGGTGGTCTTGCGCGCGGCCAGCGCAGTCTGGGCCTCGCCGGCCTGCTCCAGCGTGTAGCGCTGGTCGATGCGGACCTTGATCTTCTTCTTCAGGACCAGGTCGAACAGCTCCTCGGAGGCGGCTTGCAGCTTGGCCAGCGTGTTCACGTGCAGGCCCAGCGACGGGCGCGTCACGTACAGGCAGCCCTTCTGGTTCAGCGTCGCCAGGTTGACGCCAGACACGGGGCCGGACGCGTTGCCGAAGCTCACCATCAAGCCGCGCGGCTCGATGCAGTCCAGCGAGGTTTCCCAGGTGTCCTTGCCCACGCCGTCATACACCACCGGCACCTTCTTGCCGCCGGTCAGCTCGAGCACGCGCTCGGCCACGTTCTCGCGCGAGTAGTCGATGGTTTCCCAGGCGCCATTGGCGCGGGCCAGTTCGGCCTTCTCGGGGCTGGAGACGGTGCCGATCAGCTTCACGCCCAGGGCCTTGGCCCATTGGCACGCGATCAGGCCCACGCCGCCTGCGGCCGCGTGGAACAGGATGGTCTCGCCGCCTTGCAGACGGTAGGTCTGGCGGAACAGGTATTGCACCGTCAGGCCCTTGAGCATCAAAGCCGCGGCTTCGTCAAAGCCGATGCCCTTGGGCACCTTGACGACCTGCGCGGCCGGAACGTTGCGCGCCTTGGCGTAGGCGCCGATGGGGCTCTGGCCGTAGGCGACGCGGTCGCCCTTTTTCAGATGCGTGACGTCGGCGCCGACCGCGGTCACGACACCCGCGCCCTCGAAGCCCAGGCCGTGCGGCAACGCGTGGGGATACAAGCCCGTGCGGTAATAGATATCGATGAAGTTCAGGCCGGCGGCGTGCTGCTCGATCGTGACTTCATTGGCGGCGGGCGGAGGCACTTCCACCTCGACCAGCTTCAGGACTTCAGGACCACCGTGCTGCTCGATACGAATTGCCTTGACGAGATTGCTGGCCATGCTGGCCTCCTTTCATTGGAAAAAATGCTAACGAGAGCCTGTCTGCGGCCCCTGAACGAGAAAAACCAGATTCAACGCGATGGCCGGGTCCCGTCCTGCCTGGCGGACGCCAGCCTGCCGGCCCCGCCCCCCATCAGCACGAATACCCCTGCCAGCACCAACGCGGTCCCCGCCATCTGCCACACAGTGATGGGCTCTTGCAGAAACCACGACGCCAGAAACAGCACCGACACCGGCCCGATCATGCCCAGCAGCGACGCGGTGGGCGCGCCGATCAGCGCCACCGCCCACATCAGCATGAACACCGGCACCACGGTATTCAGCGTGGCGTGGATCACCGAATACCCGTAGACCCCGGCAGGCTGGATCAGCATGGACGGGGGATGCACGGCAAAGAACTGGATGATGCAGGCCACGCAGGACACCAGCATGGCATACGCCACCAGGCGCGTCGCCCCCAAGCGCTTGACCAGTTCCCCCGAACAGATCAGGTACACAGAATAGCTTGCGGCCGACCCGAAAACGAACAAAGACCCTAACAGCACCTCGCCGCCGCCGAAGGACAGGTCGTGGGCGAACACCAGCACCACCCCGGCATAGGACAGCGCCATGGCCATCCACTGGCGGCGCTCCACCGCGCGCTTGAACCAGAACGCCGACAGCAACACCACCAGCGAAGGCGACAGGAACAGGATCAGGCGCTCCAGGCTGGCGGTGATGTAGCGCAGCCCCAGAAAGTCCAGGAAGCTGGACAGGTAATAGCCCAGCAGGCCCAGCACGCAGACCTGCGCGCGCTCCTTCCAGGTCATCACGGGGATTTCGCCGCGCGCCGCGCGGCGCGACTGATGCCAGGCCACCGCAGCGAAGAACGGCATGGCGAACAGCATGCGGAAGGCAATGAGGGTGACCGCGTCGATGCCGTAGCGGTAAGTGAACTTCACCACGATGGCCTTGGCCGAGAACAGGACTGCGCCCAGGGTCGCCAGGAAAAAGCCGGCAGTGCGGTTGGAAAGGCGGAAGGACGGCGAAAGCTTGGCAAGGCGATTCATGCGATGATTTTATGTTCAGTGCAAAAACACCGCACGCCTTTACCCACGCTTTCTTCGCCATACGCCTGCCTCACGCATGACCCGACACCGCGCCCTCACCTACATCCACGTTGCCGCCGTGCTTTTCGGCCTGACCGGCGTGTTCGGCGAATTGATCCAGGCCAGCGCCGCCGTGATCACGCTGGGCCGGGCCGTCTTCGCGGTGCTCGCGCTGGGGCTGTTCGCCCGCATGCGCCGCAAGCCGCTCCTGGGCGCCCTGACGCCGGCGCAGCTGTTCGTGCTGGTGGTGTCCGGCGCCCTGCTGGCGGGCCACTGGGTCACTTTCTTCATCGCCGTGAAAGTCGGCGGCATCGCCATCGCCACGCTGGGTTTCGCCAGCTTCCCCGCTTTCATCACCTTGTTCGAGGGCCTGCTCTTCCGGGAACGCATCCGTCCGACCGAATGGCTGCTGCTGGGCCTGGTGACTGCAGGCCTGGTGCTGGTCACGCCCGCGTTCGACCTGGCCGACCAGGGCACCATCGGCCTGGCCTGGGGCCTGTTGTCGGGCCTGAGCTTCGCGCTGCTGGCGCTGAGCAACCGCCGTTCGGCCTCGGGTATGGACCCGATGCAGGTGGCCTGCTGGCAGAACCTGATCGTGGCGTTGGTAATGCTGCCCTTCGCCGTATCCCAGTTGCCTGCGCTGCCTGCGCTGGACTGGTTCTGGCTGGCGCTGCTGGGCATTTTCTGCACCGGCTTGTCGCACTATCTGTTCGTGTCCAGCCTGACGCGGCTGAACGCGCGCAGCGCCGGATTGGTCATCGCGCTGGAGCCGGTCTACGCCATCGCCTTCGCGTGGGCGCTGTTCAGCCAGGAGCCCACGCCGCGCATGATGGCGGGCGCCGCCCTGATCGTGGCCGCCATCGTCTGGTCGGGCCTGCGCAAGCAGGCGCCCGCCGCACAGCCGGACATCGCGGCGAAAACGCAGCCTTGACAATAACTGACTAGGCAGTAAAATTCGGCGCATATGACTGCTGCGCCTCCCTCTTCTCCGTCCGACGGCCCCGTCCATTACCGCGCAGACGCCAGCTGCGTAATGGATGAAAACGCCGGCTTCCTGATCAAACTGGTTTCCAATTCCCTGAACCGGATGCTGGACCAGGAAATGGCCCCGCTGGAACTCACCGCGATGCAATGGCGTCCGGTGCTGCTGGTGTTCCAGGGCCGCGCCGATACGCCCGCTGAACTCGCCAGGCTTACAGGCATGGACACGGGCGCCATGACCCGCGCGTTGGACCGGCTGGAAGCCAAGGGACTGCTGCGCCGCAACCGGTGCCAGACAGACCGCCGGGTCGTCAAGATCGAACTCACCGAGATCGGCGAGGCCAAGGCGCGCGCGATCCCGCCCAATATCGCGCGGGTACTGAATTACCACCTGCGCGGGTTTTCCAGCGACGAAGTCGCGCAGCTCAAGCACCTGCTGCGCCGGATGATCGCCAACGGCTCCGCCTCGTCAGCCCCCCCAAACCGCTAAGGTCCGCCAGCGAACCCCGGCTTTCGGGGTTTTATTTGGCATAATGATTGCCTAGGCAAATACAGATCAATCAATTACTTTCAGCAAACAGTCAGGATGAAACGCCTTCTCACTACCGTATTGGTGCTGGCCCTGAGCGGTTGCGCATTGATGGAATCCGGCTCCGAGCCGGTGGCCGCGCTGGACGGCGCCAAGCTGGGGCTCACCAGCCAGGACACCGTCTGGCCCGAAACCCAATGGTGGCAGCGCTACGGCGATCCGCAGCTCAATGCCTTGCTGGACGAGGGCTTGGCCAACAACCCCTCGATGAGCGCGGCGCAAGCGCGCCTGGCCAAGGCCAATGCCGCCGTCGGCATCGCACGCGCCCCGCTGCTGCCCCGGGTGGATGCCAACTACACGCTGACCCGCGAACACCTGTCCAAGGACTACATCTACCCCGCTCCCATGGGCGGCTCGGTCGTCAGCGACAACCGGCTGGCTCTGGACTTCAGCTATGAGCTGGACTTCTGGGGCAAGAACCGGTCGCGCCTGCAAGCGGCCGTATCGCAGCAAGCCGCCGCCGCGGCCGATGCGCAGGCGGCGCGCAATTTGCTGGCCGGCGCCCTGGTCCGCGCCTACCTGAATCTGCAGAACGCCTTTGCCCAGCGTGACGTGCTCAACCGCGTGCTGGCCCAACGCGCCGAGGTGCTGTCATTGACCCAAGGCCGCTACACGGCCGGGCTGGACACCCAGGTGGAAGTCAAACAGGCGGAATCGTCGCTGGCCGCCGGCAAGGTGGAACTGACCCAGACCGACACCACGTTGGCGCAGCTGCGCAATCAGGTCGCGGCACTGGCCGGGGCCGGTCCGCAACGCGGGCAATCCTTGCAGCCGGTGGCGCTGACCGCTCCCGCCGGCGGCGTGCCCGCCAACGTGCCGCTGGACCTGCTGGGCCATCGCCCCGACGTCACCGCTGCGAAATGGCGCGCCGAAGCCGCCCGCCACGCCATCGACAGCGCCAAGGCCGAGTTCTACCCCAATGTGAACCTGGCGGCGTTCGTCGGCTTCCAGGCCATGGGCACCGGCAATCTGCTGGGCGCGGATGCCCGTATGGCCGGCTTCGGCCCGGCGGTCACGCTGCCGATCTTCCACGGCGGCGAATTGAACGCCAACCTGGCGGGCCGGCGCGCCGACGCCGACCTCGCGGTGTCGGACTACAACCAGACCGTGCTGGACGCCGTGCACCAGGTGGCCGATGCGCTCGACGGCCTGCGCCTGCTGGACCAGGAAAAGGCCCAGCAGCGCCAGGCCCGCGAAGCCATCGACGCCGCCTATGACCTGGCGGTCAAGCGCTACAAGGCCGGCATGGGCAACTACATCTCCGTGCTCATTGCGCAGACCGGCGTGCTGACACAGGCGCGACTGGACACCGATCTGCGCATCCGCGCCTATCAGCTGGACGCCAATCTCGCCAATGCGCTGGGCGGCGGCTACGCCCCCGCGGCCGAGCCGGCCCCCGCCACGAACTCCACCCATTGAACGCTCCCCGGACTCAGACGTCATGACCGCAGCCACTCCCGCCGCCAATCCCGCCCGCAAACGCCTGCTGCTGCTGGCAACCGGCGCCTTCATCCTCATCGCGATCGCTTACGGCATCTGGTGGGCGCTCTTCGGCGCTCATTTCGAGAGCACCGACGACGCCTACGTGCATGGCAACCTGGTGCAGATCACGCCGCAAGTGCCCGGCACGGTCGTGGCCATCGAGGCCGACGACACGGAAACCGTGGCCGCCGGCCAGCCGCTGGTGCGCCTGGACCCGGCCGACACCGACGTGGCCTTGCAGCAGGCCCAGGCCAAACTTGCGCAAACGGTGCGCCAGGTGCGCACCATCTACGTCCAGAACGACGCCCTGGCCGCCGACGTCGACCTGCGCAACGCCGACATCCTGCGCGCCCAGGCCGAACTGACCCGCGCGCAAAGCGACGTCAACCGCCGCCAGCAACTGGCCAAGTCCGGCGGCGTCAGCGGCGAAGAGATCCTGCACGCCGAAGCCGCGCTGAAGTCCGCCCAGTCGGGCCTGGCGCAAGCCCGCGCCGCGCTGGCAGCCTCCCGCGCCAAGCTGGCCACCAACCAGGCGTTGACCCAGGGCACCACGGTCGCCGACCACCCCGACGTGCAGCAGGCCGCAGCCGGCCTGCGCAACGCCTGGCTGGCGCAATCGCGCACCGTGCTGCCCGCTCCGGTGGGTGGCGTGGTGGCCCGGCGCAGCGTGCAGGTCGGCCAGCGCGTCGCGCCCGGTTCGGCCCTGATGACGGTGGTGCCGCTGGACCAGGTGTGGATCGAGGCCAATTTCAAGGAAGGCCAGCTGCGCAAGATGCGCATCGGCCAGCCGGCCAAGATGGTGGCCGACCTGTACGGCAGCTCGGTCACCTACCACGGCACCATCGCCGGCCTGGACGCCGGCACCGGCAGCGCCTTCGCCCTGCTGCCCGCGCAGAACGCCACCGGCAACTGGATCAAGGTGGTGCAACGCGTGCCGGTGCGCATCGCGCTGGACCCCGAGGACCTGAAGAAGCACCCGCTGCGCGTGGGCCTGTCGATGGACGTGGAAGTGGACGTGGGCAAGCAGGAAGGCGAACCGCTGACGCAGGCCGAACGCAAGGAGCCGGCCTGGTCGACGCGCGCCTTCGAGCCGGCCCATGACGAAGTCGACGCCATGATCAGCAAGATCATCGAGGCCAACCTCGCATCATGAGCGCAGCCAAGCAGCCCACCGCCGCGCCGGCGCCCCCGCCCGGCGCCCACCCGCCGCTGGAAGGCGCGACCCGCATCATCGGGTCCATCGCGCTGTCCACGGCGGTGTTCATGAACGTGCTGGACACGTCCATCGCGAACGTGTCCATCCCGACCATCTCGGGCGATCTGGGCGTCAGCACCAGCCAGGGCACCTGGGTCATCACGTCGTTCGCCGTGGCCAACGCGATCACAGTGCCGCTCACGGGCTGGCTCACGCAGCGCTTTGGACAGGTGCGGCTGTTCCTGATCTCCACCCTGCTGTTCGTGCTGGCGTCATGGCTGTGCGGCTTTGCGCCCTCGCTGGAAGCGCTGATCGCGTTCCGCGTGCTGCAAGGCGCGGTCGCCGGGCCCATGATTCCGCTGTCGCAAGCGCTGATGCTGGCGAGTTTCCCCAAGTCCAAGGCGGGCATGGCGCTGGCGGTCTGGTCCATGACCACGCTGGTGGCGCCCGTCGCCGGGCCCTTGCTGGGCGGCTGGATCTCCGACAACTACACCTGGCCGTGGATCTTCTACATCAACGTGCCGGTGGGCCTGCTGGCCGCCTGGATCAGCTGGCGCATCTATGGCGACCGCGAATCGGTCACGCGCAAGCTGCCGATCGACAAGGTCGGGCTGGCGCTGCTGGTGGTATGGGTAGGCGCGCTCCAGATCATGCTGGACAAGGGCAAGGAGCTGGACTGGTTCGCCAGCGGCACCATCATCGCGCTGGCCGCCACCGCGTTCGTCGCCTTCGTCTTCTTCCTGATCTGGGAGCTGACCGACGCCCACCCCGTGGTGGATCTGCGCCTGTTCAAGATCCGCAATTTCACGGTCGGCGCGCTGACGCTGGCGGTGGCCTACGGCGTCTTCTTCGGCAACGTGGTGCTGCTGCCGCTATGGCTGCAAAGCAACATGGGCTACACCGCGACCTACGCGGGGCTGGTGACCGCGCCGGTGGGCCTGCTGGCGATCCTGCTGACGCCCATCGTCGGCAAGATGCTGGCCACGCGCGATCCGCGGCAGATCGCGACGGTGGCGTTCCTGATCTTCGCGCTGGTGTGCTTCATGCGTTCCGGCTTCAACACCCAGACCGATGTCCGCACGCTGATGGTGCCGACCATCATCCAGGGCGCGGCCATGGCGACGTTCTTCGTGCCGCTTACGTCGATCACGCTGTCCAGCATCGAGCCGTGGCGCATTCCCGCGGCCTCGGGTCTGTCGAACTTCCTGCGCCTGACCGCGGGCGCGTTCGGCACGTCCATCGCCACCACCCTGTGGGAAAACCGCGCGACCATGCATCACGCGCAGCTCACCGAAGTCGCCAAGCCCGGCCAGCAGGCGTTCGACCAGACCATGGCGACGCTGCAGAACGGGCTGGGCGTGACGCATCAGCAAGCGCTGACGATGGTGGACGGACTGATCAATGCGCAAGCCTTCACGATGTCCGCGGTAGACGTGTTTTACGCCTCCGCGATCATCTTCCTGGCACTCACCGGCCTGGTCTGGTTCGCTCGTCCCCGGTCGGCCAAGGCGGGCGGCGGCGGCGCGGCCGAAGCGGCGGCCGGCGCCCACTGAGGCGCAGCGCCAGGCCCCGGACCGATCTGCGTCCAGGGCCTGGCGGCACAAGAACGCTATTCCTTCAGCAAGACCTGCCAGTCGGCGCGCTCGATGACGTCGGCCGGCAAGGCGCTGGTGGGCGACAGGTTGAACACCGAGATGCCACGAGCGCGCCATTGCGCGGCGGCGAAGCGGAACGACGGCTCAATCAACTGCGAAAACTTGCGCGCTAGCCTGCTCGACTGGCGCGAGGTCCCTTCATCATAAAAGCGCACGCCATTTTGCAACGTCAGATCCAGCCCGTGCGCGTAGACCTTGCGGGCGCCGCTGGACACCAGCACCTGCAAGGCGGCATAGGCCACTGTATCGGCGTCGAACACGCCCAAGGCCACGTTGAAGCTGAAGCCCATGGCCTGTTTTGCGTCCAGCAACTGCACGTCGGGCGAGGCCGCCGCCATGCGCTGGAGCACGGCTGGCGCGGAGATGCGTTGGTAGGCCCGTGCGGAGATCAGTTCAATGACGCAGATGCGGCAGCGGATCGACTCCTGCGGCAGCCCCTGCATGATGTAGCGCAGAACCTCGGGCAAGACGTACAGCGTCAGGTCGCGCGACACGATCTCGCGAACCAGCTCGATACGCTCGCGCACGAAGTTCTGGTCAATGATGCAGTAATACTTGAACGGCAGGTCGAACTTGCGCGCCAGCATGATGGCGCCATTCACGCCCATCGCGACCCGGATGTCGAGCCGGTCGTAAGGTATCTGCGTGACCGACGGGCCGCTCAGGATGAGATGTACTTCCTGGTCGGCGGAATCGTACCCTTGAGCCAACGGCGTGACTGGCTGCGGTCGGCCAAAGGCGCGAAAGCCGCAGATGGCGCCTGACCTATCCCTGCGGATCCGGACGAAAGGCCACAAGTGCTGGTTATGCCTCTGCGTGCGCGACCGAAGCACGCGGTACAGCTTGCGCACGAAACGGTCGGCCCGCCCGCTACCCACGTGGGCAGCGGAGAAGGAAAAGCCAGATTCGTCCATTGACTAGCCGAAGGGTCTGGCGAGGACTTGCCTCAGCCCGCCGCGATCAGTGCGGCAATCGCGCTGCCGACGTCGGCGGTGGAGGCAGTGCCCTTCATGTCCCGGGTACGCGGACCTTCCGCCAGGACGGTTTCGATGGCCTTGACCACCGCAGCCGAAGCGTCCGGATAGCCAAGGAAGTCCAGCATCAGCGCGCCGCTCCAGATCTGGCCGATCGGGTTGGCGATGCCCTTGCCGTAGATGTCCGGCGCCGAACCATGCACCGGTTCGAACAGGGACGGGAACTTGCGTTCCGGGTTCAGGTTGGCCGAAGGCGCGATGCCGATGGTGCCCGTGCAGGCCGGTCCCAGGTCGGACAGGATGTCGCCGAACAAATTGGAAGCCACCACCACGTCGAACCAGTCGGGATGCTGCACGAAATGCGCGCACAGGATGTCGATGTGGTACTTGTCCCAGCGCACGTCCGGGTACTTCTCGCCCATCTCGGCCACGCGCTCGTCCCACCAGGGCATCGAAATGGAAATGCCATTGGACTTGGTGGCGGCGGTCAGGTGCTTGCCGCGCTTCTGCGCCAGTTCGAAGGCGAACTTGAGGACGCGGTCGGCGCCGATGCGCGTGAAGACGCTTTCCTGGATGACCACTTCGCGTTCGGTGCCCGCGAACAGGCGGCCGCCGCTGTTGGAGTATTCACCTTCGGTGTTCTCGCGCACGATGAAGAAATCGATCTCGCCGGGCTGGCGGTCCTTCAGCGGAGAGGGCACGCCAGGCATCAGGCGCACCGGGCGCAGGTTGATGTACTGGTCGAACTCGCGGCGGAACTTGAACAGCGAGCCCCACAGCGCTTCGTGGTCAGGCACCGTGGCGGGCCAGCCGATGGAGCCGAAGAAAATCGCTTCGTGCTGGCCGATCTGCGCCTGCCAATCGTCCGGCATCATCTTGCCGTGCTTGGCGTAGTAGTCGCAGCTCCAGTCGAAATGGTCCCACTGAAAATCGATGCCGAATCGCGTTGCGACCGCGTCCAGCACCTTCAAGCCCTCAGGCACGACTTCCTTGCCGATGCCGTCTCCAGGAATCACCGCAATCTTGTGTTTCTTTGCCACCACGTCTTCCTTTGTTTTCCTTGGATGCACTATGCGCGCCGCGGGTCTGAGCGGCCACGCGCAGCCTCCATATCATTGCACGGAAATGTTACTCGATACGGCCCCGAATCGGACGCGCCAGCCACTGCTGGCAGGCACGCAGGATCAGGATTTCAACGCCGGCCTTTCGAGCCCAGCAAGGAGCCCAAAATGCCTCGGGTCAGTTCACGCGCGATCGACCGGACCGTGCTCTTGGCCATGGTCTGCACCACGCCGTCGCGCTTGCCGCCGCGCGGCCCCGTCGACCCGAACAAGACCTCGTTCAGGCTGTCCATGAGGCCGCCACCCGATTCCTCGGCAGCGCCCTTGCCTGCGGGCTGCGCGGAACCGTTCCCGGCCGCGCCGGCCTGGTCCGCCGGCTTGGCCGCACGCCCGGCCAGCACTTCATAGGCGGACTCGCGGTCTATGGATTTCTCATACTTCGACGCCAGCGGACTGCCCTGGCGCAACGCCTGCCGCTCCGCGTCGGTCGCCGGGCCGATCCGGCTGGCCGGCGGCACGATATAGGCGCGTTCGGTCGGCATTGGCCGCCCCTTGGGATCCAGCAAGGAAACCAGCGCCTCGCCCACGCCCAGCTCGGTGATGGCGGCCTCGATGTCCAGCCCCGGATTGGGACGCATCGTCTGGGCCGCCGTCTTCACGGCCTTCTGGTCACGCGGCGTGAATGCCCGCAAGGCGTGCTGGACGCGATTGCCCAATTGGCCCAGTACGGTGTCGGGGATGTCCAGCGGGTTCTGTGTCACGAAATAGACGCCCACGCCCTTGGAGCGGACCAGGCGCACCACCTGCTCGATCTTGTTCAGCAGAGCGGCGGGCGCATCGTTGAACAGCAGGTGGGCCTCATCGAAGAAAAACACCAGCTTGGGCTGGTCCATGTCGCCGACTTCGGGCAGCTTCTCGTACAGGTCCGCCAGCAGCCACAACAGGAAAATTGCATACAGGCGCGGCGCCTGCATCAGCTTGTCCGCGGCCAGCACGTTGACCATGCCGCGGCCCTGCGCATCCGTGCGCATCAGGTCGGCCACGTCGAGCATGGGTTCGCCGAAGAATTTCTCCGCACCCTGCGATTCCAGCGCCAGCAAGCCGCGCTGAATGGCGCCGATGCTGGCGGAAGACACATTCCCGTAACGTGTCTTCAGCTCCGAAGCGCGGTCGGCGACGTTCTGCAGCATGGCGCGCAGATCCTTCAGGTCCAGCAGCAACTGGCCTTCGTCGTCGGCGACCTTGAAGACCAGCGTCAGCACGCCTTCCTGCGTGTCGTTCAATTCCAGGATGCGGGACAGCAGCAGCGGCCCCATGTCCGACACCGTGGCGCGCACCGGCAACCCCTGCTCGCCGAACACGTCCCACAGGGTGACGGGGCTGGCCGCCCAGGCCGGTTCGTTCAGGCCCAGGTTCTTCAGGCGTTCCAGCAGCTTGGGAGTCGCGGCGCCGGCCTGGGAAATGCCGGTCAGGTCGCCCTTGACGTCGGCCATGAACACCGGCGTGCCGATACGGGAGAAGGATTCGGCCAAAACCTGCAAGGTGACGGTCTTGCCGGTGCCCGTGGCCCCCGTAATGCAGCCGTGGCGGTTTGCCAAGGCGGGTAGCAGCGCCAATTCGGTCTGTGCATTCTTGGCGATGACGATGGGGTTGGGCATGTGCAGCTCTCCGGACCAGGGAATCAGATGGATGCCCAAGTGTAGAGCCTGCCGCGCCGCTTGTGCGCGTGGCAATATGGACACATGCGGTCCGCCCCCGGGCGCGCCGGGCGCTGGCACGGTAAAATGCCATTTTTGCAGACAAATTACCCTGGGAAGCCATGGCCGGACACAGCAAATGGGCCAATATTCAGCACCGCAAAGGGCGCCAAGACGCCAAGCGCGGAAAGCTCTGGACCAAGATCATTCGTGAAATCACCGTGGCGGCGCGTGCCGGCGGCCCTGACCCGGACAGCAACCCGCGCCTGCGCATGGCCTGGGACAAGGCCACCGACGCCAACATGCCCAAGGACAACATCCAGCGCGCCATCCAACGCGGCGCGGGCGGCGCCGACGGCGAGGCCTACGAAGAAGTCCGCTACGAAGGCTATGGCATCGGCGGCGCAGCCGTCATCGTCGACTGCATGACAGACAACCGCACCCGCACCGTCGCCGAAGTGCGCCACGCCTTCGCCAAGAACGGCGGCAACCTGGGCCAGGAAGGCTCTGTCGCCTTCATGTTCAAGCATTGCGGCCAATTCGTCTTCGCCCCCGGAACCTCGGAAGACAAGGTCATGGAAACCGCCCTCGAAGCCGGCGCGGAAGACGTGACGACCGACGAGGAAGGCGTGATCGAAGTGGTCTGCGCCCCGGCTGACTACGCCGCCGTGCGCGGCGCCTTCGACGCCGCCGGCCTGAAGGCCGAAGTGGACGGCATCGTCATGAAAGCCCTGAACGAGACCGAACTCGCCGGGGAAGACGCCATCAAGATGCAGAAACTGCTCGACGCCCTGGAAGGCCTGGACGACGTGCAGGAAGTCTATACGAACGTCGTTTTCGACGAAGCGCAGTAACTCCATTACCCCGGCGCCGGGCGGGCCTTGCCTGCCCGGCGCCACGCTGTCACCGGATCCGGGTCCGCCTGGATCCTGGCCTACTCCACGGGCTGGCGCCTTGCGGCGCTCGACTGGCAACCTAAAGAACCTCGCAACATGAAACTCCTGGTAATTGGCTCTGGCGGCCGAGAACACGCCCTCGCCTGGCGGCTGGCCCGCTCCCCGCGCGTCCACAAGGTATACGTCGCTCCCGGCAACGGCGGCACGCAACGCGCCGAACAGATCGAGAACGTCCCGTTCACCAATGCCGAGGAATTGGCCGATTTCGTGCAACGCGAAGGCGTCGCCCTGACCGTCGTCGGCCCTGAAGCCCCCCTGGCCGCTGGCGTCGTCGACGTGTTCCGCGCCCGCGGCCTGAAGATCTTCGGCCCCACCAAGGCCGCAGCGCAGCTGGAAAGCTCGAAGGACTACGCCAAGGCCTTCATGGTCCGGCACAACATCCCGACCGCCCGCTACGAAACCTTCACCGATCCGGCCAAGGCGCACGCCTACATCGACCAGGAAGGCGCTCCCATCGTGATCAAGGCCGATGGCCTGGCCGCCGGCAAGGGCGTGGTGGTCGCCGCCACGCTGGAAGAGGCGCATGCCGCCGTGGACGCCATGCTGGGCGACGGCTCCATGGGCGCCGCCGGCGCGCGCGTCGTCATCGAGGAATGCCTGGTGGGCGAAGAAGCCAGCTTCATCGTCATGTGCGACGGCCGCAATGTGCTGGCCCTGGCCACCAGCCAGGACCACAAGCGCCTGCAGGACGGCGACCAGGGTCCCAATACCGGCGGCATGGGCGCGTATTCGCCCGCGCCCATCGTCACCCCGGAACTGCACCACCGCATCATGCGCGAAATCATCCTGCCGACCGTGCAGGGCATGACGCGCGATGGCATCCCGTACACGGGCTTCCTGTACGCCGGCCTGATGATCGCCCCGGGCGACGACCCCGACCGCGAGATCAAGACCCTGGAATTCAACTGCCGCATGGGCGATCCTGAAACCCAGCCCATCATGATGCGCGTCAAGAGCGACCTGCTGGACGCCCTGGAGCATGCCGTCGACGGCACGCTCGACCAGGCCGACATCACCTGGGACCGCCGCACCGCCCTGGGCGCCGTGCTGGCCGCGCACAACTACCCCAACACGCCGCGCACCGGCGACGTCATCCGCGGCCTGCCCGCCGACGCCGAGGACTGCATGGTGTTCCACGCCGCCACCAAGCTCGACGGCGACGAAGTCAAGACCACCGGCGGCCGCGTGCTGTGCGTCACGGCGCTGGGCGACTCCGTCAAGATGGCCCGCGACCGCGTCTACGAAGCGATCGACGGCATCCACTTCGACGGCCGCCAGTATCGCAGCGACATCGGCTGGCGCGCGCTCAAGCCTTCGCAGCAGAAGTCCAAGCCCAACGCCTAGCCGGAACCGTCGATGAACGCCTTGCCCGTCTCTTCCGTCCGGGACTACCTCACCGGCTTGCAGGCCCGCATCGTCGGCGCCCTGGAAGCCGCCGAGGGCGCGGCCTTCCGTACCGACGAATGGGTCCGCCCCGAGGGCGGCGGCGGGCTGTCGCGCCTGCTGGAAGGCGGCTCGCTGTTCGAACGGGCCGGCGTGCTGTTCAGCCATGTCCAGGGCAGCAAGCTGCCGCCCTCGGCCAGCGCGCACCGCCCGGAACTGGCCGGCCGGTCCTGGGAAGCCATGGGCGTGTCCATGGTGCTGCACCCGCGCAATCCCTACGTGCCCACCACGCACATGAACGTGCGCATGTTCCTGGCGGCAGCCCGGCCCGGCCACGACGAGGCCGACGTCTTCTGGTTCGGCGGCGGCATCGACCTGACGCCCTACTATCCCTACGAGGAAGACGCCCGCCATTTCCACGCCACCTGCCGCGATGCCCTGGCCGGCCATGGCGCCGACTACTACCCGCGCTACAAGCGCTGGTGCGACGAGTACTTCTTCCTAAAACACCGCAATGAAACGCGCGGCGTGGGCGGCATCTTCTATGACGACCTGAACGCTTCCGGCTTTGACGCCTCGTTCGCGCTGACCCGATCGGTGGGCGACGCCTTCCTGCCGGCCTACATGCCGATCGTGGAACGCCGCCGCGACCAGGCCTACGGCGAGCGCGAGCGCGATTTCCAGGCCTACCGCCGCGGCCGCTATGTGGAATTCAACCTGGTCTTCGACCGCGGCACGCTGTTCGGCCTGCAGTCCGGCGGACGCACCGAGTCGATCCTGCTGTCCATGCCGCCGCTGGCGCAGTGGCGCTACGACTGGCAGCCCGAGGCAGGCACGCCCGAGGCCGAATTGGCCGCCTACCTCAAACCGCGGGACTGGGTTTGAAGCGCATCGGCCTGCTGGGCGGCAGTTTCGACCCCGTCCACGTCGCGCACATCGCCCTGGCGCAGAATGCCTTGCAGACGTTGGGCCTGGCCGAGGTGCAGCTCATCCCCGCGGCCAATCCCTGGCAACGCGCAGCGTTGCACGCCACGGCCGAACAACGCCGCGACATGCTGCAACTGGCCATCGCCGGCCATGCGGGTCTGGTGGTCAATCCCATCGAAATCGACCGCGGCGGCGCGACCTACACCATCGACACGCTGCGCGCCCTGCCCCAGGACGCGCGCTACGTCTGGCTGCTGGGCACCGACCAGTTGGCGAATTTCTGCACCTGGCGCGACTGGCAGGACATCGCCACCCTGGTGGACCTGGCCGTGGCCACCCGCCCGGGCACGGCGCTCAGCGCCCCGCCGGCGCTGGCCGAACACCTGCGCGGTCAGGGACGCGAACTGCAGGAACTGCCTTTTGCTCCCATGCCGGTTTCGGCCTCGCAGATCCGCCAGCGCCTGGCGCAAGGCGAATCCACCGAAGGCCTGCTTGCCGCTCCGGTGGCCGCGTATATTGCGGCGCACCATCTTTACCGATAAACCTACACCCGCGGTGCGCTGAAAGCGCCACGGGGCCAGCATCCGCTGTCCGCCCGCGGGTTATATTTACTGACTATGGATATACAAAAACTCCAACGCGCCGTCATCGACGCCCTCGAAGACGTCAAGGCGCAAGACATCAAGGTCTACAACACCACGCATCTGACCAGCCTGTTCGATCGCGTCGTGATTGCAAGCGCCACCTCCAACCGCCAGACCCGCGCCCTCGCTTCCAGCGTGGCGGATCGCGGCCGTGCGCTCGATCTCTCCGGCATCACCATCGAAGGCGAAGACACGGGCGAATGGGTCGTGGTCGACCTGGGCGACGTGGTCGTGCACATCATGCAGCCCGCCATCCGCCAGTACTACAACCTGGAAGAGATCTGGGGCGGCAAGCCGGTGCGCGTGAAGCTCCTGCCCGAGTCCACCCGCCCCGCGCCGGTCGCCAACGACGGCGCGCACGACGCCGAGTACTGAGCGCGCCGTGAAGCTGATCGTCGTGGCCGTGGGCACGCGCATGCCGGACTGGGTGCAAACCGCCTGGGACGACTACGCCAAGCGCCTGCCGGCCGACTGCGCGCTGGAACTGCGCGAAATCAAGCCTGAACCCCGCACCACCGGCAAGACTCCCGCCCAGATGATGGCGGCGGAAGCCAAGCGGATCGACGCCGCCCTGCCCGCCAGCGTCTTGCGCCTGGCGCTGGACGAACGCGGACGCGACCTCACCACCATGGCGTTGTCGCAGAAGCTGGAACAATGGCGCGCCGGCGGTCAGGATGTTGCTTTTCTCGTCGGCGGCCCGGACGGGCTGGATGCCGACCTGAAGGCATCCTGTTCCGGCCAATTGCGCCTGTCGTCGCTGACGCTTCCGCACCCCATGGTGCGCGTGGTGCTGGCCGAACAGCTCTACCGGGCCTGGGCCATCATGACCAATCATCCCTACCACCGCGCCTGACCGCTGGCCGGGCCGGCGCCCATCCTGCTGACGCATGACCGACACCGCAACCTCCGCGCGCCTCTACCTTGCCTCCGCCAGTCCCCGGCGGCGCGAGCTGCTGACCCAGGTCGGCCTGGCCCACGAAGTCCTGCTCGTACCCGCCCCGCCGGGCGAGGACGAACCCCAACATCCCGGCGAAAGCGCCGCCGACTATGTCCAGCGCACTGCGCGCGACAAGGCCCTGCGCGGACGCGACTGGATGCTCAGCCAGGACCTGCCGCAACTGCCGCTGCTGGCCGCCGACACCACGGTCATCCTGGCGGGCGCAGTACTGGGCAAACCGGCCGACCGCGACGACGCCATGCGCATTCTGCGCGCGCTGTCCGGCTCCGCCCACGAAGTGCACACCGCCGTCGCCGTCTGGACTGGAAACCAGTTGCTGGAGGCCGTGTCCATCACCGAGGTCCGCATGCGCGCGCTGACGGATGAGGAACTCGGCCGCTACTGCGACAGCGGCGAACCCTACGGCAAGGCCGGCGCCTATGGCATCCAGGGCCTGGCGGGCACGTTCGTTTCGCATATCGCCGGCAGCTATACCGGCGTGATGGGCCTGCCCTTGTTCGAAACTGCAAACCTGTTGCGCGCGGCAGGGATACAGGTGCCCTGAAAACCGCGGCCTCCGGTCGAAAAAAATCCCCCGAGACCGTCGAGGTCCGGGGGATTTTTTTTCCGGCGGGCAGTCCTTCTAGCCGCGGTTTACAGCTGCATCAATAGTTGCGGCCGCCTGCAGGCAGCCGCGGATCTACGCTGTTTCAGCCATGCTGCAGCGGCTGGCCCATGGGTACGCCGCCAGCCCTCGGCGCTTCCTGAACCGGAGCCGCGGCAGGCACGGGCGCGGGCTGAAGCTCGCCCTCGAGCGCGGCATGCAGCTGCTCCTTATCCAGCTCCCCTTCCCAGCGCGCCACGACCACGGCGGCAGTCGCGTTGCCGACCAGGTTGGTCAGCGCGCGGCATTCCGACATGAAGCGGTCCACGCCCAGGATCAGCGCCATGCCGGCGACCGGAACGGAAGGCACCACCGACAGGGTTGCGGCCAGGGTGATGAAGCCTGCCCCGGTCACGCCCGCCGCGCCCTTGGAGCTCAGCATCGCCACCAGCAGCAGCAGGATCTGGTCGCCCAGCGACAGCGGAATATCGCAAGCCTGCGCGATGAACAGCGCCGCCATCGTCATGTAGATGTTGGTGCCATCCAGGTTGAACGAGTAGCCGGTGGGCACGACCAACCCGACCACCGACTTCGAGCAGCCAGCGCGTTCCATCTTCTGCATCAGCGTGGGCAACGCGGCTTCGGACGAACTGGTGCCCAGCACCAGCAGCAGCTCTTCGCGGATGTAGCGCACCAGCTTCAGGATCGAAAAGCCGTTGTAGCGCGCCACCAGGCCCAGCACCACGACCACGAACAGCACCGAGGTTGCGTAAAACGTACCCACCAGCATCGCCAGGTTGATGACGGACTTGATGCCGTACTTGCCGATGGTGAAGGCCATCGCGCCAAACGCGCCGATGGGCGCGGCCTTCATCAGGATGGCGACCAGCTTGAAGACGGGCTGTGCCAGGGCAGTCATGAAGTTCAGTATCGGCTGGCCGCGTTCACCCACCATGGCCAGCGAAATGCCGAACAACACCGCCACGAACAGCACCTGGAGAATGTCGCCGCCCACGAACGGACTGAAGATCGTGGTCGGGATCACGTTCATCAGGAAGCCCGTGATGGTCGAGTCATGCGCCTTGGCCACGTAGCCCGAGACCGCCTTCTCGTCCAGCGTCTTGGGGTCGATGTGCATGCCAGCGCCCGGCTGGACGATATGGCTGACGATCATGCCTACGATCAACGCAAGCGTGGAGAACACCAGGAAGTACAGCATGGCCTTGCCCGCCACGCGGCCGACCTTCTTCAGGTCGCTCATCGCCGCGATGCCGGTGGCCACGGTCAGGAAGATCACCGGCGCGATGATCATCTTCACCAGCTTGATGAAGGCGTCGCCCAGCGGTTGCATCTGCTGGCCGAGCTCGGGTTTGAATGCGCCCAGCAGCACGCCCACCACGATGGCGAAAATCACCTGCACATAGAGGATTTGATAGAACTTGAGCTTGCGCGCGGGCGCGACTTGATCCACGTCGATCATTGGGATTGTCCCCACCAAGGCCCCTTGCTCCGGGCGGTTCAGCGCGGGCGTTGGGGCGTTATCTGTTTTCTGGCAAGCGCGTATCGCCGCAAGCCGATTTCACCCCGCAGGCAACGCCGCCGGGCTTGGCTTTACTAATGCAAGAGGCGTGCCAACATCGGCAGACCTTCCTCTTGCGCTCCAAGCCCTTGATCAAAAAAGGAATTTTTCTTCTCTCAGCGCACTGCCCCGACTTTCACTGGCGGAATTTCACACAAAAAAGAGATAGAATGTGCGAAAAACCGCACAACCCATGTCGACCCACTCCTCTCCCCGCGATGCCCGACCCGGCGTGGACCAGGCCAGAAAGCCGCGGCGCCCACGGAACACGCCTGTCTGGCCTTGGCCCTGGAAGGCCATCGCCATCCTGCTGGGTGTCGCGGTCGTCTATGGCGTACTGCACGCCGCCACGCTCTGGGCGCGCGACGGCGCGCTGAAGAATGCCGGGGAGCAGGCACGCGTGGCAGCCCAGCTCAACGCGGCATTGCTGCGCAACAACCTGGACAAATTCAGGGCGCTGCCCTTTGTCCTGACGCGCGATGTCGACGTGCGCGCGGCGCTGCAGGGAGGCTCGCACGTGCAGATCGAATCCCTGGACGACAAGCTCGATACGTTGAGCCGCGGCGTCGGCGCATCCGCCATCTATGTGCTGGACAAGAAGGGCCTTGCGATCGCTGCCAGCAACTGGCGTGAACCCGCCACGTTTGTCGGCGTGGACTACCAGTTTCGGCCCTATTTCCAGGGATCGGTAGCCCATGGCTCGGCCGAACACTTCGCTTTGGGCACGATCAGCCACGAAGCCGGGCTGTACTTGTCGCGACGCGTGGATGACGTCAACGGCGCCATGCTGGGCGTGGTCGTGCTGAAAGTGGATTTCCGGGACCTGGAGGCCGACTGGCGCCAATCGGTTTCGCCCATTTTCGTCACGGACGAGCATGGCGTAGTGCTATTGGGCAGTATCTCCGACTGGCGTTTCGATGTGCTGGCTCCGCTCACCCCAGACTTGGCCCGGGCCTTGCGCAGCAGCCTGCAATTCGGCGACGCGCCCTTTTTCCCGCTACCCTTGCGGCCGCAGCTACAAGCCATCAGCCACGGCCAGCTGGTGCGCGCCGACGTAACCCTGCCACAGATCCCCGCAGGCGCGCCGCTGGTGCACACGACGTTACCCATTGTCGAGTCCCCAGGTTGGACACTGCATCTGTTGTCGCCCGTGCAGACGGCCATCAACCAGGCTACCGCCAACGCCCAGCTGGGCGCGCTGCTTGCGCAGTGCGCGCTAGCCGCCTTGGTCGGCATCGTTCTCTTTCGCCGCCACCGCGACCGTGAGCGCGCCGAGCAGCAGGCCGCCATCCACGAACAGCTGGCCTCCCTGGTCGATGAACGCACGGCTCAGCTGCTGCAAGTCAACGAACAACTGGTCGATGAGATGGACGAGCGCCAACGCACCGCCGCCCGTTTGCACACCATGCAAGAGGAACTGGTCCAGGCCAGCAAGCTCGCCCTGCTGGGACAGGTGGCAGCCGGCGTGGCGCACGAGATCAACCAGCCTGTCGCGGCCATACGCGCCTATGCGGACAACGCCGCCGAGTTCCTGCGCAGGCAAGATGAAGGCTCGGCGCAGGAAAACCTGGGTACCATCGCCGCGTTGACGGAGCGGATCGGCCACATCACCGGAGAATTGCGCGCCTTTTCGCGCAAGGCCGACACGTCCATCGGTCCCGCGAACCTGAAGGATTGTCTGGAGGGCGCGCTGTTGCTGGTTGCGCCGCGCGCGCGGCGCCAGGGCATCGTCCTGCAACGTCCGCCCGCGGGTCAGAATTACCGGGTGCTGGCCAATCGCATACGGCTGGAACAGGTGCTGGTGAATCTGCTGCAAAACGCGATGGAAGCGCTGGAAGGCCGGCCCGACGGCCGCATCGTCGTGGCGCTGCAGGACCTGGGCGCGACCGTGCAGGTCTACGTCAGCGACAACGGTCCCGGCCTGTCGGCCGAGGCGCGGGCGCACCTGTTTACTCCCTTCTATACGACCAAGGCCGAAGGACTCGGACTGGGGCTGGTCATCTGCCGCGACATCGTCACCGAATTCGGTGGCGACCTGATCGCCGCCGGCCCGGCCGATCCCGTCTTTCCCGCTCCGCATGCCCCGGGCTGCGGAGCCATGTTCATCCTGACGTTGCGCAAGGCGTCTGGCCAGCAACACGCTACCGAGCTACACCATGAACCGCGCTCCTGAATTTCCGCCAGCCGCGCCGGCATCCATTGACGACAGCCAGCGCCAGCCGTTTTTGCCGCGTGCGGTATTCATCGACGACGACGACGAACTGCTGCGCGCCAATACGCAGACGCTGAAGCTGCACGGCATCGCCGTGGACGCGCATGCCAGCGCACGCTCTGCCCTGCCCACACTAACGCGCGATTTCGACGGCGTGGTCGTCAGCGATATACGCATGCCCGACATGGACGGCCTGCAACTCTTCCAGCGCTTGCGGGACATAGACCCCGACATCCCCGTCATTCTGATCACCGGCCATGGCGACATCGCCACGGCCGTGCAATGCATGCGCGACGGCGCCTATGACTTCCTGGCCAAACCCTATGCCGCCGACAGGCTGATCACCGCCATCATGCACGCCGCGGAAAAGCGCCATCTCGTGCTGGAAAACCGCCGGCTGCGCGAAGCCGCGTTCGCCGTCCAGGCCGACGAGGTGCCTTTCATCGGCACGACGCCGGCCATGCAGCGCATCAAGCAAACGCTGCGGCATATCGCGGATGCCGACGTGGACGTACTGGTCGAAGGCGAGACCGGAACCGGCAAGGAAGTCGTTGCCACCGCCTTGCATCGCCTGAGCCGCCGCAGGCACCGCGCGCTGGTCGCGATCAACTGCGGCGCCCTGCCTGAAAGCGTCATCGAAAGCGAGCTCTTCGGCCACGAGCCCGGCGCCTTCACCGGCGCCCAAAAGAAGCGTATCGGCCGGATCGAGCATGCCAGCGGCGGTACGCTATTCCTGGACGAGATCGAGAGCATGCCGCTGGCGGTGCAGGTCAAGCTGCTGCGCGTGCTCGAATCTCGCCAGATCACTCCTCTGGGCAGCAACGAAGTGCGCAATCTGGACCTGCGCGTGGTCGCCGCCACCAAGGAAGACCTGGGCAGTCCAGCCATACGCGCCAAGTTTCGCGAAGACCTGTTCTACCGCCTCAATGTGGTCACCATCCGGATTCCGCCGCTGCGTGAACGCCGCGAGGACATTCCGCTGCTGTTCGCCCACTACCTCGGCCACGCATCGCGCCGCTTCCAGCGCGACATCCCGGAAATGCCGGCGTCCATCAAACAACATCTCATGACGCACGACTGGCCCGGCAACGTGCGTGAACTTGCGCATTTCGCCGAGCGGGTCGTGCTTGGCGTGTTGAATATCCCTGCCCCGCCAACCGCCGTGGCCCAAGACGCCGCGTCAAGCCTGCCGGAACGGATGGAGCGCTTCGAAGCGCAGCTCATCCGCGAGGCGCTCCAGGCGCACCAAGGCGACATCAAGGCCACCCTGGAGTCCCTGGGCATTCCGCGCAAGACCTTCTATGACAAGCTGCAGCGCCACGGCATAGACCGCCAGCAATACACGCAGCAGTAGGCCGTTCAGCGCCCAGATTGCCGGCAGTAAAACAAAACCCCTCGCAGGATATTCCTGCGAGGGGTTTTTCATTGGACTGCGGCTGGCGGTATCGCGCGAGAGATCCCGAGCGCAATACATTCGGTCGCCACAAAGACAAAACCCCACAGGGGTTACCTGTGGGGTTCTGCGGAATAAAAGCTTGACGATGACCTACTTTCACAGACGTCCGTCCACTATCATCGGCG
>NZ_JACVAF010000010.1:0-130754 GCF_014851745.1 Achromobacter sp. ACM01 | reverse complement strand
CCTTGGCCCCTGCCTCGGCCTCCTTCAGCACCCCGATGATCTGTTCTTCCGTAAATCGTTTCTTCATTGCCGTTCCTTTGTGAACGGACTCTACATCGATTTCGTACTAACCACGGGGAGCAGGTCACCTACACTTGATCATGACTTTCCATGTACCTGGGCAATAAAGCCCAGATGCAGGAGCCAGCATGATGAAGTTCATCATCTGGGTGGTGGTAGTGCTGGTACTGGCCCTCTGGGGCCAGCCAGCCTACTAGGCCACCCTTCCCCACAGCCCGCCTTGAGCGGGTTTTTCTGCGTCTCGGCGTAGCCGTTACAACTTTGTTTGCTAGTTTTTCTTGTGTACTAGTTTTTCTTGTGGCACATTACATCCATGCGCTGCAGACACGGCGCAGCAACAAGCCCTCGGCCTCGTCTCCCAGCGAGAGGACGTTACCGCCACAAAGTCGGATGGGCATTGGAAGCAGCACCAGCAGTACCGCTCTTTAACAACCGAGGCCGCCCGCCCCCGCGAGGGAGAACGGGCGAAACAGGACCACCCCAGGGGCCAGCGCCCCGGGGCCCTGTGTGCATGGCCCACCGCGGCCAGGCAACGCCCAGCCGGGCGTGGCGACGATAACCCCGGCCTCTTTCCGATTCCGCTGAAAAGCGGGTTTCGGCCAGCGCCGCGTGCGGCGCTTACCGAAGCCTTCCCACCCCTGCGCATGCCCACGCAAAGGAATCCCATGGAACTGAAAGTCACTATCGACCTGGAAGCAGCGCTGGCCCAGGCACTCGCCCCCGAGAAGCTCCAGCCCATTTTGGACAAGCACATCATTGGAGCCATCACCAGCGCCATTGATGACGCCACAGGCTATCGCAGCACTTTCCGCACCGCACTGAAGGAGCAACTTGCTGGCGCAATGCCCCATGGCCTTCACGTGGCAGACGTGGCGAAGTTCCAGCACGTCTTGAACGAAGCCCTACGCGCGGCGGTCCACGGCCAGAATGCAGCGACCATAAACGCCGCCCTGGCCGAAGCAGCCGCTAGTGTGCTGCCGGACGTGCCGGCCACAGTCAAGCTGTCTGACCTGATGAAGGGTGTACGCGAGGGTCTGCACGTCGATGGGCACGCCGAATTCTTTGCTCACCTTGAAGAATCGTCGTACGGATACAAGCACCTCTCTCTCGACAGTCAGACACGCAAGTCGCGCGGCTACGGGGATGCACCCATAGACAGATTCGGCGCCGATTACCAGCTTGCATTCACCTCCGAAGGCGAATGCTATTCGCTGCGCTTGAACGGCAATCAGGTGACCCCCTCGTCCCTGCCGAACGCGGTCGGCGGCTTCCAGGCCACGCTACTCGCCCTGTACGTTGGTCGCACCCGCCTCGAGTTCGACATGGATCCGGATGACGTGGAATCGGCCGCTTCCGAGCAGTACGACGACTGACAGTCCCGGCGCTTATCTACTTATTCCTCAACGATCCGACCCAAAACATAGGCGTCGTATCTGTTGCCAGAATTGGAGCCTTCCTGAAAGTGGTTGAGTAGTTCAGTTAACTCGCGTTCGGACCCTGCGCCAAGTCTTAACAGAAGCTCATGCACATCTATGCACTGCGCCGAGGCGGATAGACTCGCAAATCGCCAGCATTCCAGAACCCAAATATCCTCAGCCCGGATCGCAGCCGCGCCACTGGACGCGAGTCCGATCCGCGAGAATGCGGCGCGACAGCTCTCATGCTCTGCGCTCACTCGCTCTAACCCACGGCGAATGGCTGCTCCAAAACGACGATTCCAATCTTCCATATTGCCCCCCCGGAGTCGCCGAATATCGTAGCCAGCCTTTCAATCATTTGCACATAGAGAATCCGCTACATAGAAATCCGAGAAGACTTCACTTCCCGGAGATCCTGACACCTCCGGCTCATGCCCCGCGTGCGGGGTATCGGCAGGCGCTGTTGCCTGACTTTGAACGGACCCGGCCAACTCAGCAAGTTGCGGCTGACCGCCCACGGGTAAATGGGTGGCAACGGTAGGTCAACGCCGATAGCCCATCGCAGCAATCGGTAGCGGGTCGCTGTGTCACCAGCCCCCGCAGCGCGCAGAAGCTTGCGCGAAGTGTCGTGGTGGTACGCGGCGCCAGACACCCCGGAAAGACGGGGACCATCATCGGGTCGGTAGCTCAGTGGACAGAGCGCCCGGCGTCCCGGAGGTTCGGCAATGCCAAGGGGTCGCGCCCCAGACGCATCCGAAGGCAGGCATGCCTCGCTGGTTCGAATCCAGCCCGACCCGATGATGGTGAAGCGCCTTCGGGCGCTCGCTCTTAGGAGCGCGGCGACGGCCGGCCCATCCCCCTTCCCGCCATTCAGGCCGGCGCATCCCCCTCGGCAGTTCGCCGACCGGGGGGGCCAACTTTGTACGAAAGGCGCGCCCCTGGCGACGAGGTGCGCCGGCCTGAGTGGCCTTTTCCCTCCACCTCCCCCCCGAGGACATCCATCATGTTCGCAATGCTCACGCACTCGCTGCGCCAGTTCGGCGCGGCCCTGTTCAACGTCCTGCACGTGATCGCCAAGGCGAATCACTGGTAACGCGCGCAGCAGCCAGATTTTCAACCCGTGGCGCCCGGTCGGCGCCGATCATCCCAGAGGAATCTATGTCCGAAATTACCGTCGGCCAAACCTACACCCTGAAACCCTCGACCCCGCGCGGGAAGCCCCTCGGCGCCAACGTCACAGCGATCAAGCGTCGCGGCCTCGGCTATACCGTCGAGTATCGAAGCGGCGGCAAGACGATGCAGTGCTCGATGGGAAAGTTCAAAGACCGCCTGGCCAGCTAAATAGCCTCCCCCTGCGCCTCAGGCGGTCGGGGGAATTCGGAGAGCGGGCCTACCCCGGCCCTCGCTCCAGTAAAGAAGGAAGGACGAAACAGGACAACTAGGCGTAAGCCCCCCGGAACCTGTGTGCCTGGGCTTCTTAAGCGTGGTCACACCCAGCCGGGCTGGCAACGATCATCCCCACCATTCACCTGCGCCGCAACAGGACGCAGACAGATAAGTTTCCCGCTACTTTGGTTCCTATTTTTGAGAAGGGACGGTGTCAGCGAAACACCGTTGCAAGACAGCATTCGCCGTTTAATAATTGATCACCCCAGCATCGCGAATCGGAGCAATGATGAGCACCGTTGAGCCCCCGGAACAAGGGAATACTGTTCACCTTAGCAGCTTGGTCCTACAGGATGAACCGTACCGCTACAAGCTTCTGGTAGAGGCCGTTCTCGACTATGCGATTTTTCTGCTCGACGCCAATGGCTTCGTCGCAAGCTGGAATGCTGGCGCCCAGCGCTTCAAAGGCTACGAAGCAGCCGAAATCATCGGACAACACTTCTCCCGCTTCTACACAGATGAAGAACGGGCTGCAGGCGTGCCAGAGCAGGCTTTGGCGATCGCATCGAACGAAGGTAGATTTGAGGCCGAAGGTTGGCGAGTGCGCAAGGACGGCTCGCGATTCTGGGCCAGCGTAGTAATAGACCCCATACGGGATAGCTCGGGCCACCTCATCGGTTTCGCCAAGGTCACACGGGATATCACAGAAAAGCAACGAAGCCAGCAGGAGCTACAGGCTACGCAGCTGGCCCTGCATCGAGCTCAACGCCTGGAAGCGCTTGGGCGCGTGACTGGTGGGTTGGCTCACGATTTCAACAATTTCATTTCAGTCATCGGTGGCGCTACGGAATTGCTGCGCAATACCGAACTCGCTCCCGAAAAGCGCCTCAAGTACCTCAATGCAATTGCGGATACGGTGCAGCGCGCAACTCATCTAACGCAACAGATGCTCGCATATGCGCGCCGTCAGCCTCTTGAGCCGTCCAACGTGGACGTGGGCTTATGTGTCGAAGGAATGAAACCGATTTTCCAAGCCACACTGGGGTCTGCGGTTCGGGTGCAATACCATCTACCTAGCGAACCATGCCTAATATGCGCCGACGTCAGCCAGCTAGAAAACGCACTGCTAAATTTGGTGGTCAACGCTGGAGACGCAATGCCTTTCGGCGGCAATGTAAAAATTACCGTCAATTGTGCCGACTCGCGCCCGGATGGGGATGGCCCCATAGTCACAGGCCAATTTGTAGTTGTGAGCGTTGCAGACGACGGCGAAGGTATTCCCCAGGAGGTTCTGCATCACATCTTCGAACCTTTCTTTACCACCAAACCGGAAGGGAAAGGAACGGGGTTAGGGCTGAGCCAAGTTTTCGGGTACGTTTCGCAAACGGGAGGACATGTCAATGTGGTCAGCTCTTCCGAAGGGGGAACGACGTTCACCCTCTACTTTCCGAAGGTCTGCCCCCCTCAGTAGCTGCAACACAGCACTGTTTCCAGCAAACGAATCAGATCATCCGCGGCCCAAGGCTTCTGGATGAACTTCGTCCCCGGTGGAAGCGCATCGGTGGCCGGGTAACGACGCCCAGACGTCAAAAGCACAGCAATTGTTGGGGATTGACCGCGTATTAGCTCCGCCATCTCCAGACCATCCATAGAGCCAGGCATCTCGATATCCGTGACGACCGCGCGAATGTCGGCGCGCGCGCCAAGGCAGACCAGCGCATCATCAGCATTACTTGCCTCGACGACGACATAACCTTCTCCCGCCAAGATCTCCGCGAGAATCCACCGGGCGGTAGAGTCGTCATCCACGACGAGTACAACCTTCTGCTTTGCGCAAGGTTTGGCGTCTGTCATGTGTCGTAATCCGGTTTGCAGCGGGCGAAGATTCCAGCTGCAGTCGCCCCGCTCGCACGCGTGGCGGGATTTCTTGTTTGTTGGCACCGCCGAAGGGCGAACTGGCGCTCTTCTTGGCCTGTTACGCCGTCGCTCGATAGCAGCAAGTCTCATGCCTGTCTATGGCATCCACGGTATCGGCAGGCGCTGTTGCCTAATCAAGAGTTTCTTGAAGCCCTGCTCGACATCCTCGCGCCCATTCTCAACGTGCAGGACCGCAACGGCGACCTGAAAGACCTACCCAACCTGCCCCGATCATCGGGGCGGCCTCGGAGAGCAGGCCGGCGCAGCAACGTCACCGGCGCAAAAGTTACTTTCCAACGTGAAGCGATGATCGGGCCTCCGGCCTGCTCTCCGAATCCCACCACCGCACACACCGCGCAGATCCACATGCAAATGAGCAGATGTAGAGGATCAACTGCCGACCAGAAGCGGACTACGATTGCATTGCTCTGTTAGGTCAAATACGACTCGGGCGACTCGCCTCAAAGCTGATGATCCGAGCGCCGTTGCGGGGATGGCGTCCATGCTGGTAGTCACCCGACACCACCACATCTACAAATCCAGTTTCCCGCAATGCGAGAGCCAACTCCTCGACACCCCACCAGCGCAAATGGAATAGGTCAAGTTCTGCCGACAGCAACGCTCCATCCCGCCAGTGTTCGTAGCGCAGATGATCAAGGGTTGTTTGTTTGATGTAATCAATCTCGGCCCGATGACTGGTCAGCGTCAGCAAATCGCTGCCATCCACCGCCCAACTGCGCACGGAGCTCGCCTCTCCAATGAGGCTCTTGATGGGATCAATATCTACGATCAGCCTGCCACCGGGCAGTAGATGATCCCAAAACCGCTTGAGCACGGCCATTGCCGAAGCGGTCTCTGTAATCAACTGCAGCGACCCCGCCGGCATGACAATGCACGCGAAGCGTCGATCGTAGCTAAATTGTTCGAATGTCTGACAGGTCAGCGCTGGAGCAAGACCTCTACTTAGGCACTCCTGCCTACAGTAGTCGAGCATGTCTTGCGACGCGTCGAAACCTTCCATCGCTAGCCCCATCTCAAGCATCGGTATGAAGATCCGGCCATTGCCGACCGCAGGTTCCAAGATCGGGCCATCACACCCGGTCAAGCGCTGCCGATAATATTCCAGGTCGCCGAATGAGTGGCCAATGGGCTTATCTAGGTGGTAGATCCAGGAAGCGAGTTTTCCGTACCTATTTGGCATTTCTTCTCCATGTCAAGATAAGTAGGCTACCTTACGTGACTTGGCCATGAATACAAACTTGGCGGCAGAAGACAACGTCTTACATGGAAGCGAGAACGGTGGGTCAAGCTTCGCTGAACCACCATCGAATCTCCAGACGGATGTCGATGAGAATGAAAAAAAGCGACCTCCACCAAGAAGTGCTGGAGCAGAAAGCCCCTTCAACCTTTCAGCAAGCCGCTTCGATTCAAAAGCGGGCAACGGGGCATCGGCCCAATGCAACCTGTTGCCCACAAAACCAAAGGGCCGGATCCACTGTTTCAATGGATCCAGCCCCTGTACCGCAAGCAGCTCGCCTTAGGGCAAGCTGCCGATTAAATCGCTTTGATCATCGTCGCCGTGGGGCCTTTTTGCCCTTGACCGGCCACGAAGGAGACACGCTGGTTCTCTTCCAGAGATTTGTGGCCATCACCCTGAATTTCAGAGAAATGGGCGAAGAGGTCTTTGCCACCCAGCTCCGGCATGATAAAGCCGAAGCCCTTGTCGTTGTTAAACCACTTCACGATACCAGTTTCAATCTTCAATGTAAGTCCTAGATTTGCAGGGAAAATGTTCCCGCGGCCACTATCAATGATTAGCCGCAACAAAGATATAGCTGTTACGAATTAACACACTCCCTGAATCCCATTCTTCGTGGCTTCAGAGAGCGGCCGGCGCTGCGACGTCACCGGCGCTGAAAGTGACTTTCAGGAATTCACCGGGCTACCGGCCCGCTCCCCGAAGCCCACCCACCACCGCGCACACCGCGCAAATCTCCATGCCCTCAACTATCCCCGCCATCTGGTGGGGCTTGGCGCTGCTCGCCCTGGTGGCGGTAGTCCTGGTCCCCATCGGCAACTACTTCACTCGCCGCTATGTCGCGGCCGATCCCTGGAGCCCCTAATGATCCGCCGAATTCTGCGCGTCTATGGCGAACTGCTCATGAACATCACCTTCTGCGTTATCGCCATCGCCGTAGCCCTGCTTGGCTATGGCGAGCGACAGCAAGCCGACGAATCCACCATCACAGCCCAGGACTGCGGCAATACCGCTTACGCCGCCAAGGGATAAACCGGAGACCCCTCTCATGTGGTTCAAGAACCTGAAGATTTACCGCCTATCCGCCGCCTGGTTGCCGTTCGGCGATGACCTTGAATACGCTCTGGCTCGCCAGGCATTCCATCCGGGCAACAATTTGGAAATGCAGTCCATCGGTTGGGTTCCGCCCCGCGAGAACGGAGGACTCGCCCACGTTGTCGGCGGTCAGATCCTGCTGACCCTGCGCGCGGAAACGAAGCTGCTCCCCGGAACCGTCATCAACCAGGCGGCCAAGTTCCGCGCCCAGGAAATCGAAGAGCAGCAAGGCAACAAGGTCGGCCGCAAGCTGATGAAGGAAATCAAGGAGCGCGTGATGGATGAACTCCTGCCCCGCGCCTTCAGCGTCTACCGCGATACCCGTGTGTGGATTGATCCGCTCAACCGCTGGCTGGTGATCGACGCGGCAACCTCCAGCAAGGCCGATGAGGTGATCGGCATCCTGGCGAAGTGCATCGACCCGTTCCCGCTGGAAAACCTCTATGTCGCCCAGTCGCCCGCCTCCGCCATGACCGGCTGGCTCGCCGAGGACGAGGCCCCGGCCAACTTCAGCATCGACCAGGACACCGAGCTACGCTCATCCGGCGAAAGCGGCGCAGCTATCCGCTACATCAAGCATTCCATCGACGCCGACGACGTGCGCCGCCACATCCAGTCCGGCAAGCAATGCGCCCGTCTCGCCATGACCTGGGCTGACCGCATTTCCTTCGTCCTCACCGAAGGACTGGACATCAAGCGCGTGTCTCCCCTCGACGTGCTGAAGGAAGGCAATGAAGGCGTGGCCGCCAACGACGACGAGAAATTCGATTGCGACATGATGTTGATGACGGGCGAACTGGCCAAGATGATGGCCGAGCTGGTCTATGTCCTAGGTGGCGAAAAGCGGATCTGACAGCAGCAATTCAAGATCTCTTTACGGGACGCACTCGCAATGACTCTCGAAAATCACCGTCATATCCAAAGGACGGCGCACGGATAGGTAATGAGAACCAATACTGCAATCCTAGCTCAAGCGTCGGTTTGAAATGCCAGTGCGCCTTCCCATCTGCATCCATTGCCCACCAAGACGCGCTTGGCGGTGCCGATTTCCAGTCAATTCTAAGGTTCGGCATGACTGTCTCCCAGAGAAGCCTTTGGACATAGTAATGCCGCATCATCCCCGGGTAAAAAATGAATACTCCCCCCGCATCGTTCAAGACGATGATTCTGGACAAGACGATCAAGCGCGCCGACGCGATGAAGATCCAGTACCACCGGATTCACGTGGCCCCCGACTTCAACCCGCGCGACTTGGACGACTTCTACGAAACCGACATTCAGGAACTACTTGCCCACATCTTGGCCGGCGGTACGCTGCCGCCGCTGGAGGTCATCGCGATAGCTGACGGGTCCGGCGTTGAGCTTGTCGACGGGCATCGGCGCTTCGATGCCATGGGGCGCGCCATCGCCCAAGGATTTCCCATCGATTGGGTTTCCATCGTGGCCTTCCAGGGCAACAAGATTGATCGCCTGGCGCGCGTATACACCAGCAACAAGAATTCTCCCCTGCGCCCCCTGGAAGCAGCGCGCGGCTTCAAGCGCTTCCGCGGCGCCGGCCTGGACAGCGCGGAGATTGCCGCCCTCGTCCATTGCAGCCGTACCCATGTCGAAAACTACCTTGTCCTGGCCGACGCCGAACGCGAGGTGCAAGAACTGGTCCGCAGCTGCAAGGTGTCCGCCGAGGTCGCTATCGACGCCGTGCGCAGGCTGGGCGCCAAGGCCGGCGACTTCCTCACCCGCAAGGTGGACCAGGCCAAGGCCGCCGGCAAGTCCAAGGTGACCGCCAGCACCATCCACGGCCGCGCCCTCCCCCGCAAAGTCGTCTCCCCGCTCATCAGCGGTGTGGACTCCTTCATCAAGGGGCTGGACGCGAACCAGCGCGCAATCCTCATCGACATCCAGGAGGGCCGCGTAGCCGCAGACACCATCACGGTCAAGACCCAAGATCTGCTGGACCTGTTCGAAGCCCACGGAGCCGTCGAAACCGTCCGCGCCAAACGCGCCGAGAAAGCCGCCAAGGAGGCACAGCAAGCCGCCCCCGATACACAGGCACCTATGGACCTTGAACAAGAGGAAGTCACAGCATGAGCGCCCCCGAGATATCCATCCCCGCTGAAGTCGTGGACGCCGCCATCAATGGCTGGTTCAGCACCCTGCCGGACAGCCGGGATCAGCAGGAGCATTTCCGTATCCGCATGCGCGCCGCCCTCGCGGCGGCGGGCTATACCGCCGCTCCTGCTGCTGGCGATGCGCAGGATGCGCGGCGGTATCGCGGCTGGCGCGACGCGATGATGGCCGAGGACACCGAGCTCCGGCAGGCCGTCGCCGCTGCCCTTCCCTGCGACGTAGGAGACACGCGACCGCCGACCGGCGCGGAATGGGATGCCGCCATCGACGCCGCCATTGCCGCCCAGCGCGGTAAAAGGGGGTGAACGATGGTGCCCGACCATATTTTCGACAGGCCCGCCTAGTGCGGGCTTCGCTTTGGAGATTCAGATGAACGAGTATCTATCGGCGTCTGACCTGGCCGAACTGGTCGGGTGCAGGCCGAATCAACGAGCAATGATGGCGCGCTGGCTCGACCGACATGGATGGCGCTATGCCATCGACAAGAATGGTGTCCCGCGGGTTCTGCGGTCCTATCGAGATAAGAAACTTGGAGTATCAGATGGCCCGCAAAAAGCCAGCCTCACCGGCGCGCCAAACCGAGAAGCGTTCGCCCGCATGGGAAAAAACCGCAGTACCCCGGCTGTACAAGCGCGTCGGTAAGCAGCGCATTAGCTGGATCTACAAACACATGGATGGCCGGTCCCAAACGTTGGCGTCATGTGATGTCGGGGACCGAGAAGCACGCTTTGCTGCTGAACGAAAGGCGAGCCGAACCGCCATTGAGATTCAGGAAGGCGCAGTGGTTGCGGGCTCGGTCGCCGACATGATCGAGCGATTCGAACTTCAGGTAGATCCGGAATACTACGCAGACCAATCAAAGGACGGCCGCAAGATCCGAAAAGCGATGTACGAAAATCTCGTCAAGTTCTTCGGGAAGATGGGGCCGGCACAGTTGACCACCCAACACGGCTATCAATACCTGGAGGACCGTGCCGCGGGCGGCGCCCCCATCAAAGCCAATAAGGAAATAAGCCAGTTCTCCGTCATCTGCCACTACGGGGTGCGGTGGGGCCTGCTCGCAGCCAACCCGTTCATCAATATGATGAAGAACAGGGGAACGGCGGAAGCCAAGGCCGTGCCGCGCAGGCTGATCCTTCGGTTCTACCTGTGGGGCCTAAAGCAACGGCAGAACTTCCGCACGATGGGATGCGCTGCCATGTTCACCTATCTCACGGGCTTTCGCTCGTCCGAAGCACGGCCATTCTTGAAGTCTGGAATTCAGAAGGATGCCGTACGCGTCATTGCGACGAAGCGCCGGAAGGGCGAAGTCATCACCGAAAAGGAGCGGACTTGGTCCACGCGGTTGCGCTGTGTCGTGGCCCGTTCTCTCGACCGTCAGGACCAAGACAGCCCGTACCTGTTCGCGCCAACGAAACGAAGCGGTTCCTATACACGATGGGGATGGGCTTCAACCTGGAAAGATGCCATGCTGGCTTGGATTCAGACCTACGATCCGGCGGTTAGCGAGAAGAGCCTCACTGCGCACGCGATGTACTTCAATCTCCAGGACATTCGACCCACCGCAATCACTTCGAAGCTGCAAAAACGCGAGGCAGATGCATACGATTTTGCCGCACACGCAAACCCTGCGACCACTCACCGGCACTACGACCGACGACGCGTAAAACGCGCCTCCGCGACTGAGTAAAATTCTAACGCTGGCTATTTAGTTCTAATGCTTGCCATGTTAGCGAATCGAAACCGCTAATAAGCGATTGATCTTTCGGGAGATTTTGGCGCGGCAGGAGGGGCTCGAACCCCCGACCTCAGGCTTAGAAGGCCCGTGCTCTATCCAGCTGAGCTACTGCCGCGCGGTGTGGTGATGGCCCGGAAAAGATCCGGGCGCCGCATTTTACCTTGTTGCGGGCGGCTTGGGCGGCCGGCCCGCAATACCGGGGTTTGAACCCTACTCTTCGCCTATATCCGCATGGGTCGACACCCACAGCACCAGGGCGTCTTCGGGGCTCAGGCTGATCACCCGGTGGCCCATGCGGCTGTCTATATAGAAGCTTTCCCCGGTCTTCAGCCGGGCGGGTTCGTAGAACTCGGTGTAAAGCTCGACCTCGCCTTCCAGGACGTAGACGAATTCCTCGCCGCGGTGGCGGCTCCAGTCGTGGAATTCGTCGAAGGAGCGGGCCTTGACCCGGGTGTGGAAGGGCATCATGCGCTTGTGCGACAGCGCGGTGCAGAGCAGGCGGTGGTCGTAGTACGGGGTTTCGTACTGGCGCCCTTCCCCTTGGCGGCTGAGGCTGCGGCGGCCGGTGCCCATGTGGGCGTCGGACGCGGTGAAGAGTTCGGCCACGTCCAGCTCCAGGCCTGCCGCGATCTTGATCAGGTTGTCATAGGTGGGCGACAGCAGGCTGTTTTCGATCTTGGACAACGTGGACGCGGACACGCCGGTGGCCGCGGCCGCCTGCTTCAAGGTCCACGCCCGCGCCTGGCGCAAGGCTCGCAGCCGCTGTGCCAACACGCTTTGTTTGTTGCCTTCCATCTATGCACCCTGTCATGCCCGCGACCGCCGCTCCCGCCACCAGTCGCGCGCCTGGTAAGACCAATAAGTAAGTTGCACCGCTGCCGTGCCCAGACCGCCGCCGTTCCAGGCCAGCCCGAACGGCGCGTACAGCTTGTAGCGCTGGGTGTCGCCCGCGATCCCTTCGGCGACGACCCGGCCGCCGATCGACGCGGTGTTCATGCCGTGTCCGCCGAACGCCGTGCAGTACCAGACGTCCGGCGTCAGCTGGCCGATCTGCGGCATCAGATGCCGCGCGTAGGCCATGCGTCCCGACCACGCCGTCTCCACGCGCAGCCCCTGCAATTGGGGGTAGACGGAAAGGAGCTCGCGGCGCAGCGACTCCGCCAGATCGGGCGGGTCGTCGACACGGGTGGTGATTCTACTGCCCCAGCCGATACGCCCGCCATCGAGCACGCGGTAATAGTTGCCGGCGCGCCGGTCGTCGCCGATGGCGGCGGTGGTGCGTATGGCTTCCAGCACCCGGTCGCCCAGCGGCTCGGTCAGCATGATGTAGGTGGCGATGGGCAGCATCGCGCGGCGCAGCGCGGGCACCACGTCCTCGGTGTAGCCGCCGGTGGCCAGCACCACGGTGCGGGCATCGATCTCGCCTCGCTCTGTTTTCAGGCGCTTTACCGCGCCGTCCAGCGACGCCTGCACGACAGGCGAGTCCTCGTGGATGCGTACGCCCAGGCGCGCGCATTCCCGGGCCAACGCGCGGGCGTAGTTCAGCGGGTGGAAGTGGAAGGACGTGGGGTCCTCGACGCCCTGGAAGTAGACGTCGGACAGCAGCCGTTCGCGGACCTGGCTGCGGCTCAAAAGGCGCACGTCGCGGCCGAAGTCGCGTTGCTGGCTGTCGCACCACTGACGCAGGGCGTCGGTCGCCTCGTAGCGCACCACGCGCAGCCGGCCGTCAACCTTGCGGGCGTCGGTGATGTCCAGGTCGCGGATGTTGTTGCGGATGATCTCCACGCCTTCCATCGACAGGCGGTAGAGCTTGCGGTAGTGATCTTCGTCGACGTGCTTTCTGATGGCGTCGGCGCCGGCCGAGTAGGCCGGCGAGACGGAACCGCCGTTGCGCCCGGATGCGCCCCAGGCGATGCGCCGCCCTTCCAGCAAGGTGACGTCGCGGCCGCGCCGGGCCAGTTCCAGCGCGGCGGACAAGCCCGCCATCCCTGCCCCGACCACGCAGACGTCGGTGCTGGCCGCGCCGGACAGCGGCGCATAACGGGTGTCGCCGTCGGCCAGCGTGCGCTTGTAATAGGTGTCGATGTACTCGGAAGCCATGGTGGTCGGCATCAGTTCAGGCCCGCGCCCTGCAAGCCGCCCGTCAGGCGCTTTTCCAGCCAGTTGGCCAGTCGCAGCAGCGGGTAGCAGTAAATGAAGTAGATGGCGGCGATCATGCCGTAGATGAACAGCGACTTGGCCGGGAAGGTGATGATGAAGACCTCGCCCTGCCGCGTCAGCTCGGTGATGCCCACCACCGACAGAATGGCCGTGCTTTTGATCAGCATGACGTAGACGCCGCTCATGGGCTGCACGATCAGGCGCATGGCCTGTGGCAGGATGACCAGGCGCAGGATCTGGAACGGCCGCAGGCCCAACGTCATCGCGCCTTCGGTCTGGCCGCGCGGCACGGCCTGGATCGCGCCCATGACGATTTCCGCGACATAGCAGGACGTGTAGACCGACAACGATACGAAGGCGGCCGTGCCGGAATCCCAATGCAGCATCTCGATGCCCGAGCTGGGCAGCACGAAATAGAAGATGTAGAGCTGCACCAGGAACGGCGTGCCGCGCAGGATGTGGATGTACAGGCCCAGCAGCTGGTGCACGCCGCGGATGCGGTAGCTGCGGATCACGCCGATCACGAAGCCCAGCAGGGATCCCGCGATGATGGCCACGAAGGAGATCTTCAGGGTCTCCCAGAAGCCTTTCAGCAGGAAGGGCAGCACGACGCCCGCGGTGGAGAGATAGGAATCCAGCATGCTTACCTCGCGTTCCAGGCGGGCCCCGCCAGCCAGATGCTCACGCCGCGCGACAGCAGCAGCATGCAGGCATAGATCAGCAGATAGCCGGCCGCGATGGTCAGGAAGCTTTCGTTGGGCACGATGCGGTCGCTGTTCATCTGCACGCCGGCCGCGACCAGTTCGAACACCGTGATCAGTGACAGCAGCGAGGTGTCCTTGATCAGCACGGCGGTCTGGCCCAGGAGCGGCGGCAGCGTATTGGCGAAAGCCTGCGGCAGCACCACGTAGCGCAGGCGCTGGTGGTAATTCATGCCGCAGGCCTTGGCGCCTTCGATCTGGCCGCGCGGCACGGATTCGATGCCCACGCGGATGATTTCGCTCATGTAGGCCGCATGATGCAGCGTCATGGCGAGGATGCCCAGCAGCATCTCGCTCCAGCCCTTGGCGCCCGGCACCAGCATGGGCACCGCGTAATAGACCAGGTAGATCTGCACCAGCAAGGGGGTTGAACGGATGAATTGCACATACGCCGCCACCGGCCGCCAGATGGCGGCGCGGGGCGACATATGGGCAAGCGCCAGCGGGATGCCGGCCAGCACCGACAGCACCAGGCTTGCGCCCGCCGCGATCAGGGTGTTGGCCAGGCCGGTGGCGAACTGGCCCGTGTACTGGCTGACGATGCGCCAGTTATAGAAGTCGAGCAGCCAGTCCATGGGCTCAGTGGTCTTTCTTCCAGTCCGTGGAGTACCAGTACTTCACCTGTTCTGGCAGCGTGTTGTCGGCCGTCTTCAGCGTCTGCCAGTTGTCCAGCCAGAACTTCAGGCGGAAGGCGTTGGGACCGACGGCGAAGGCCAGCGGCTCGCGCACCATGATGCCGTCCAGCACGCGCAGGTTGCCGAAGTCGACCAGGAACTGGTTGGCGGTGGACAACGACATGATGCCGGCGTCCAGGCGGCCGCTGGACAGGGCTTGCCCCACGGGTGCGCTACCGCCCGAAAACTCCTTCATGGTGGCCTTGGGCAGCATCTTCTTGCCCACTTCCGCATAGGTGCTGGCGCCCAGCACGCCCACGGTCACGCCGTCCTTGTTGAGTTCCTCGTACGATTTGTAGGGCGAATCCTTGGGCACCACGGCCACGGTATCGGCGTAGAACATCGGCGTGGAGAACAGTACCTGGGCCGCGCGCTGCGGGGTCGGCGTCATGTCGGCGGCCACCATGTCGGCCTTGCCGGACAAGAGCGCGGGAATCAGGCCCTTCCACTCGTAGTCCTGCAGCACCAGCTTCACGCCCAGGTCGTCGGCCATGCGCTTGGCCACTTCCACGGCCAGGCCGGTGCGCTTGCCGCTCTTGTCCATGAAGCTCATCAGCGGCCCGGAGGTCTGCACCGCGACGCGCAACTCGCCGCGCTTGAGGATGTCGGCCAGCTCGTCCGCTTGCGCGGGCAAGGCGACAGTGGCGGCCGCCAGGGCGATGCCGGCCATGCCCAGCCATTGTTTGATTTTCAGCATTTCCTACCCCTTGTGGTGAATGGACTCACATCATTCCGGGCAAAGCACAGAGCGCCGGCAGCGCCCGGATCAGCCGGACCGGCCCTGGTTACCGCCGGGCGCCGCACATGCGGACGACCCGTTGCTTCCTTGCTGCTAGGAACTACAGAATCTTTTCCAGGAAAGCGCGGGTGCGCGCTTCCCTGGGGTGGCCGAACACCTCGTCCGGCGTGCCCATTTCCACGATGCGGCCCGCGTCCATGAAGAGCGCGCGGTCGCCCACGTCGCGGGCGAAGCCCATCTCATGGGTCACCACGGCCATGGTCATGCCGTCGCGCGCCAGCGCGCGCATCAGTTCAAGAATGCCGCCCACGGTTTCGGGGTCGAGCGCCGACGTGGCCTCGTCGAACAACATCAGCTTGGGGTCCATGGCCAGCGCCCGCGCGATCGCCACGCGCTGCTGCTGGCCGCCGGAGAGCTGGCTGGGATAGCGCGCACCGTAGTCGCCCATGCCCACGCGGCCCAGCAGTTCGCGCGCGTAGCGCTCGGCGTCGGCGCGGGCGCGCCCGCGCACCACGCGTTGGGGTAGCGCGACGTTGTCCAGCGCAGTACGGTGTTGGAACAGATTGAAGTGCTGGAACACCATGCCGACTTCGGTGCGCCAGCGGTTGACGTCGGTGGCCGGGTCGGTGAGCGACACGCCGTCCACGCGGATGGCGCCGCTGTCGATGCTCTCCAGTCCGTTGAGCGTGCGCAGCAAGGTGCTCTTGCCGGATCCGGAGGGGCCGACCACCACCATGACCTCGCCGCGGCCGAGCTGGCAGTCGATGCCGTCCAACGCCAGATGCGGGGCCTGCCCGTCGCGTTGATAGGTCTTGCTGACTGCCTGGACTACCAGCAGAGGTTCCGCCACGGATCCACCTTCGTATGAGTGCTGCCCTGGTTAAAAAGGTTTCGCAATTCACGCTGGAGTTTCGTATAGTAAATTTTTTTCCAGAATCGCCACTTAGGCATAACCCTTAAGCGAAGACAGGCTCTTCGCAGGCAACCCAAGGAACCGGCATGGACACTCCCCAAGACATCCTGCGCGCGCTCGGGCTGAACCCGGAATCGCTCACTGGCGGCACGCTGCGCGCGCGCAGCCCGATAGACGGCGTCGAGCTGGCTCAGGTGCATGAGCACACGGTGGCCCAGGCCCATTCCGCCATCACCCGCGCGCGCCAGGCCAGCCTGGCGTGGCGCGACGTGCCGGCGCCGCGCCGCGGCGAGCTGCTGCGCCTGTTCGGCGAAACGCTGCGTCAGCACAAGCGCGAGCTGGGCCGCCTGGTGAGCCTGGAAGCCGGCAAGATCGTGGCCGAAGGCGAAGGCGAAGTGCAGGAGATGATCGACATCTGCGACTTCGCCGTGGGCCTGTCACGCCAGCTGTACGGTCTGACCATCGCTTCTGAACGCCCCGGCCACCGCATGATGGAAACCTGGCATCCGCTGGGCGTGGTCGGCGTGATCAGCGCGTTCAACTTCCCCGTCGCCGTGTGGTCCTGGAACGCCGCGCTGGCGCTGGTCTGCGGCAACGCCGTGGTCTGGAAGCCGTCGGAAAAAACCCCGCTGACCGCGCTGGCCTGCCAGGCGCTCTTCGCACAGGCCGCGCAACGCTTCGGCGACGCGCCCCCCGGCCTGTCCGAAGTGCTGATCGGCGGACGCGACATCGGCGAAGCGCTGGTGGATTCGCACGCCGTGGCCCTGGTCTCGGCCACCGGTTCGACCCGCATGGGCCGCCAGGTGGGGCCGCGCGTGGCGCAGCGCTTTGGCCGCGTGCTGCTGGAGCTGGGCGGCAACAACGCCATCATCGTCGGCCCCACGGCCGACCTGGACATGGCCGCGCGCGGCATCGTGTTCGGCGCCATCGGCACGGCCGGCCAGCGCTGCACCACCACGCGCCGTCTGATCGTGCACGAGAGCGTGGCCGAAGATCTGGTGCAACGCCTGCACAAGGCCTATGCCAGCGCCACCATCGGCAACCCGCTGGAAAGCGGCACGCTGGTCGGTCCGCTGATCGACCGCGTGTCCTATGACGCCATGCAGGCGGCGCTGACGGCGGCGCGCGAACAAGGCGGCAAGGTCACGGGAGGCGAGCGCGTGCTGGCCGAGCAATATCCCGACGCCTGGTACGTGCGTCCCGCCATCGCCGAAATGCCGGGCCAGACCGACGTGGTCTGCCACGAGACCTTCGCGCCTATCCTCTACGTGATGCGCTACGCCGACTTCAACCAGGCGCTGGCCTTGCAGAATGGCGTGCCGCAGGGCCTGTCGTCGGCCATCTTCACCAATGACCTGCGCGAAGCCGAGACCTTCCTGTCGGCGGCCGGCTCGGACTGCGGCATCGCCAACGTCAATATCGGCACCTCGGGCGCCGAGATCGGCGGCGCGTTCGGCGGCGAAAAGGAAACCGGCGGCGGCCGCGAATCGGGTTCGGACGCCTGGCGCAACTACATGCGCCGCGCCACCAACACGATCAACTATTCGCGCCAGCTGCCGTTGGCCCAGGGCATCAAGTTCGGCGAATAAGCCCGCGCGCAACGCTGTCCCCACAAGCCCCCGCCATGCGCGGGGGCTTACGCTTTCTACATACGATTAGCCTGCCTTACAAACTGTAGCGGGGGTCGATGCTACATTTCCTGGTCACAAAACTACGTTATGACCAGATGACCATCAGCCGTCCTGCACGATCCGCCCTCCCCCTGCGCACCCTGGCCGCCGCCCTGGCCATGGGCCTGGCGGGCGCAGCCACCGCGGGCGTGTCGTACCGGCTGGATCGCCCCTCGGCCGCCCCCGGAGAGACCGTCACCATCGAGGCGGTGTACTTCAACGAAGGCACTTCCCGCTCCACCTGGGAAGCGCCACCGGAACTGGTGCTGCAATGGCGCGGCCAGGACGGCCAGATCGTGCGCAGCCTGGCCAAGCTGCGCGGCGGCACGGCCAGCTTCAGCGTGCCCGTCAACAACTTCGCGCGCATGGCCTGGACCGCCGTCGTGCCCGCCACGGCCCAGGGCCTGCAGGCCGTATCCATCGAAGGCCAGCCCGCGATGATGGCGCTGGACGCCACCGGCCGCGACAGCGGCACCCTGGCCAGCACGCCCGCGCGCGGCCCGGTGGTGGACGCCAGCAGCGGAGAACCCGTGCCCGCCGCCGCCGTGGCCGCGGTCGGCGCATCGCCCGAAGGCGGCCCCTCGCCCGACGCGTCCGCCGTGCCGACGGTACAGCAGCAGACCGCGTTCGACCGCTTCCGCAGTTCCATTTCCGAATACAAGCCGGTGTACTTCGACGTCGGCACCCGCGGGCAGACCACCGCGCGCTTTCAGATCAGCGCCAAGTACCGACTCTTCAGCCCCGCGGGCGACCGTCCCGCGACCTGGGACGAGAATTTCTACCTGGCGTACACGCAGACCTCGCTGTGGGACCTGGAAGGCGATTCCATGCCCTTCATCGACACCACCTTCAATCCCAGCGCCTTCTGGCTGTCCGACAACATCTGGCAGTCCGCCAGCCAGAACTGGCGCTTCGGCATGAATACCGGCGTCGAGCACAACTCCAACGGCAAGGACGGCGAGGATTCGCGCTCGCTCAACGACGGCTATATCGAGCCGCGCTTCCATTACCGCTTCGACGGCGGCAGCACGCTCACCTTTGCGCCGCGAGTCAAGGCCTACTTCGGCGTCGCCAGCGAGAACAGCGACTATGCCGACTACGCCGGCCACGTCGACTGGCAATTGCGCTGGGCCCAGGACAATGGCGCAGTCATCTCCGCCATGTACCGCCAGGGCGACCAGAAGCGCCGAACCACCCAGCTCGATTTCGCCTGGCCGCTGCAGCGCACCTGGCTGAACATGAACGGCTACCTGCATCTGCAGTACTTCAACGGCTACGGCGAAACGCTGCTGGGCTACAACCAGCGCAACGAATCGCAGTTCCGCATCGGCCTGTCGCTGGTGCCGTAAGGCGCGCCGCCAGACTCGCGTAGGCGTCCTAGCCTTCCACCGCCAGCTCTTCCCAGCCCAGTTCGCGGGTGCGCTCCAGCGCCACCGTGACCTGGGCGGCGGCCGAGCGCACCGCCTCGACCAGCACCTGCCCGTTCAGCAGTTGCGCCGTAACGCCGGCCATGAACACGTCGCCAGTGCCGTGCACCGAAGGCGGTATCGCAATCTCCGGATGCGTCACGACCGTGGCCTGATCCCGCGTCACCACCGCCAGCTGCAAGGTGCCGGCCGCGGCGGCCATGGGCGCGGCGCTGGTCACGACTATCCAGTCCGGACCGCGCGCGATCAGTTCGCGCGCCGCCGCCACGACCTCGTCGATCGACGACAGGGCGCGCCCCACCAGCAACTCCAGCTCGAAGTGGTTCGGCGTCATGCCGTCGGCCAGCGGCACCAGCAGGTCCCGGTATTGTTCGACCAGGCCTTCGTTCACGTACAGCCCGTCGTTACGGTCGCCCATGACGGGGTCGATGTGCACCTTCAGATCAGGCCGGGATGCGCGCAGCGCAGGCAGCCAGCCGGCCAGAAGCCCGGCCTGCCCGGGTTGGCCCAGGTATCCGCAGACCACCGCGCGCGCAGTCCGGGTGACGCCGCGCTCGTCCAGGCCCTGCAACAGGCCCTCGAACCAGTCCAACGGCACCGCGCCGCCATGCAGGGTCGGATAGTGCGGCGTGTTGCTCAGGATCACGGTAGGCACCGCGATCGCGTGCAGGCCGGCCTTGCGGAAGACGGGCATGGCGGCGTTGTTGCCGACGCAGCCGTACACGACCTGGGATTGGACGGAAACGATATCCACCTGCGCGGTAACGGCGGGGATTGCGCTCATGGGGCTGGCTCCTGGGCTGCCGCGGTCTACGCGGCGCTACATGCGGGTGATGAAATAGATCTTCTTGACGAACTGGTCCACTTCCCAGCGGCCGGTATAGCCTTCGGGCATGACGAAAGCCTCGCCCACGGTCAGTTCATGCACGGTGCCGTCCGGATCGACCAGGCGCGCCGCGCCTTCGACGATGTAGCCGAACTCGATATAGCCCGTGGTGTTGGACTGGAACACGCCCGCGGTGCTTTCCCAGACGCCGGCTTCAGCCTTGCCGCCGTTGCCTTCGAAGGCAGTCACGGTGCGGAACGCCGCGTCGCCCGAGATCGGGCGGCGGGGCTTTCCAGGCACCGGATTCTTCATGGGGCCGGCATCGATGCGGACGAGCCGCGATTGATCGTTCTTCATGGCACTCCTGTATGCGGATAGATGATGAGTCCGAAGGCCTGCTCAGTGCGAGGCCACCACCAGCACCTCGGCCATGGCCCGGCTGACGGTGCGCATGCGGTGCGGCAGTTCGGAGTCGAAATAGACGGAATCCCCGGTCTCCAGGCGGAACTGGCGTTCGCCCACATGGACCTCGATGGCGCCCTTGAGCACCAGCAGGAATTCCTCGCCGGGGTGCGGAAACACCGCGGTCGCATCGGGAAAATCGCGGGGCGGATGCACCACAAAAGGCTCCATCGCCTTGACCTTGCGGCGACCGGCCAGCGACTCGTAGTGATACTCGGTGCCCAGCCCCCGGCGCTGCAAGGCTTCGCGGTCCGCCACCCGCACCACGCTGACCACTTCTTCCTGCGCAGCATCGTCCGTGCCCACCAGCTCCGACACGCCCAGGCCATAGGCTTCCGCCAGCCGCAACACGGTGGAAATGGAGGGTTCGCTCAGGCCCCGCTCCAGTTTGGAGAGGTAGCTCTTGGTCAATCCGGTGCGCTGCGCCAGCTGTTCCAGGGACAGGGTTTGCTGGCGACGCAGGGCGCGCAGGCGGTGCGGCAGGTCTATCATGGACGGGGTTGCAAAAATACGGTCGCGGAATACGACCGGTAAGCATGCCCTAATCCGGCCCTGCCGTCGAGCCGGCCCCGCCCGCCGCCGCCATCAGGCCAGCACGTCGGGATGCGCCCGCAGCGCGCGCCGCGCATAGTACGAAAAGCCGACCTGCGAACGCTTGGGCGTCAGGATCCAGTCATGGGCCTCGCGGCCCAGCGCCGGCGGAATGGGCTGGATCTTGCCGGCGGCCATGGCCAGCAACTGCATGCGGGCGGCGCGCTCGAACTGCAGCGCCAGCACGCAGGCCTCTTCCACCGAACCCGCCGCAATCAGCATGCCGTGGTGCGACAGCAGGATGGCGCGTTTCGAACCCAGCGCGGCCGAGATGATCTCCCCTTCCTCGTTGCCCACCGGCACGCCGGGCCAATCCTTCAGGAAGGCCACGTCGTCGTACAGCGGGCAGTTGTCCATATGCGAGATTTCCAGCGGCACCTCCAGCATCGACAACGAAGCCGCGTGCAGCGGATGCGTGTGGATGATGCAGTTCACGTCCGGACGCGCGCGGTAGATCCAGGAGTGAAAACGGTTGGCCGGATTGGGCATGCCGCCGCCTTCCTGCACGCGCAGGTCTTCGTCCACCAGCAGCAGATTGCTGGCGGTGATCTCGTCAAAGCCCAGGCCCAGGCGTTGCGTGAAATAGCGGTTCGGCTCCGGCGCGCGCGCCGTGATCTGTCCGGCCAGGCCGGAGTCATGCCCGCCGTCGAACAGGATGCGGCAGGTCAGCGCCAGGCGCTCGCGCAGGCTCCAGTCGGGCGTCTCGAACTGGCGCTGCATTTCGGCTTTCGCCCGCGCGATCAGTTCGTCCTTGCCCAGGTGCATCGTATCGGCCATCGTCGTCACTCCTAAGATAGTGTCTCTGTCATGCCGCTTCGATCAGCGGCGTAAACCCTGGCAAGGCGCGCATGCGCGCCAGCCAGGCATCGATATGGGTAAAGCCGGACAGGTCGTAACCGCCCTCGGCCGCCATGCTCGTATAGGGATACAGCGCAACGTCGGCAATGGTCGGCGCGGTACCCACCAGATAATCGCGGCCGGCCAGATGCGCGTCCATCAACGCGGCCGCCTTCATGCCGATCTCGCGCCACGCCCGCATCGCCGGGTCGTCCACCTGCGCGGTGTTGCGCAGATGGATCAGCAGGCGCGGCTGCGCAAAGGCGTGCATGTGCTGGGTCTGCTCGAAACTGAGCCAGCTGCTGACCTGCGACTGCTCCAGGCGGCCGGCGGGCAGCCAGGGCGTGCCCATCGCCAGATACCAGAGTATCGCCTGCGACTCGGCCAGCCACTCGCCCTCCGGCGTCAGCAAGGCCGGCACCTGGCGCCACGGATTGATGCGCGCGAACGCCTCGGTCTCTAGGTCGCCCTGCACGATGTCGAAGGTGCGCCGCTTGATCGGCAGCCCCATGTAGCCGCAGGCCAGCCGGATCTTCCAGGCATTGCCCGAACGCAGCGTATCGGCCAGTTCCAGCGGCTTGCCCGCCAAGGGATGCGGTATCTGGTTCATCGTCAGTCCATCTTGATGTTGGCGCGCTTCACGATCTCGGTCCACTTGGCCTTCTCCCCGGCGATGAAGCGTTGGTACTCGTCCGGCTTGCCCGTGTACAGCTGCGTCCCCTGCGACGCCAGCCGGTCCTTCAATTCCGGCGACGCCAGCGTCTTCTGCAGCGCCGCGTTCAGCTTTTCCATCACGTCGGGCGGCGTGCCTGCGGGCGCGAAGAACGCGTTCCACGAGCTGATCTGCAGGGCCGCGTCGCCCACCTCGCTGCTGGCGGGCACGTCCGGCGCGGACGGCAGGCGCTTGTCGGCGGCCACCGCCAGCGCGCGCAGCTTGCCAGACGCCGCATGTGGCATGATCACCGGGCTGGCGTCCATCACCACGTCGACCTGCTCGCCGATGGCGGCATTGACGGCTTCGCTACCGCTCTTGAACGGCACGTGCACGATGTCCAGCCCGGCCGTCAGCTTCAGCAGCTCCAGGCCCAGGTGCGGCGAACTCGCATTGCCCGCCGAACCGAAGTTCAGCTTGGCCGGATTGGCCTTGGCATAGGCCACGAACTCGCCAAAAGTCTTGGCCGGCACGCCCGCACGCACGGCCAGCAAATACGGCGATCCCGACACCATACCCACCGGCGCGAACTTGTCCGCGTCATAGCTGAGCTTGCTGTAGATCAGCGGGTTGACCACCTGCGTGCCCACCGTACCCATGAAGATCGTATAGCCATCGGCCGGCGAGGTGGCGGCCACCTGCGCCGCGATCACTCCGCCCGCGCCCGGCCGGTTCTCGATCACGATGCTCTGCCCCAGCGCGTCGCCCATGCCCTTGCCGACCTGACGCGCCACGATGTCCGTGATCCCCCCCGCGCCGAAAGGCACCACCAGCCGGATCGGCCGGTCCGGATAGGCCGCCTGGGCCCCATTGCCCGCCATTGCCGCAACCAACGCCAGCGCGCCGGCGATTCCCGAAATCTTCATGTCATCCCCCTACGGGCGCCGCCTATCGGCACCATCATGACACGAAGTGTCCTATAGGAGATTGATTTTCCGCAAGGAAAATGAGTTTAGGGAAAACCCTGGGCCGCAGGAATATAGTTCGCCTTTGAAGTTCGCCTTTTGGCTTTGGCGCGCGAGGCCCGGCATTGCGCACGCATCTTGCGCTCGTCTCTGCGCATGGAGACGCAGCGTCATGCTGACGCTGCGGTGCCAATACTGGGAAGTACGCGGATCAGACCGGGCGGTGACACACCGCTTCTATGTTGTAGCCATCCGGGTCCAGGATGAACGCGCCGTAATAATGCGGGTGGTATTGCGGACGCAAGCCAGGCCCGCCGTTATCGCGCCCTCCAGCCGCCAGCGCCGCCTGGTGAAAGGAATCGACCTCGGCACGGCTGCGGGCGCGAAAAGCCAGATGCACGCGCGGGGTGCTGGGCGTGCCCTGATGGATCCAGAATTCGCCGCCCGGGTCTTCAGACTCGTGAGGCTGGCCTACTCCGAAGCCCATCCCGGTCGCGAGCACTTTGCGCGGTATGTAGCCTAGCGCCGCGAGCGCGCTGCGGTAGAACATCCGGCTGCGCTCGAAGTCGCTCACGTGAATTTCGACATGATCCAGCATGCGCTGACCCTTCGGAAAGCGGCCCCAGCGGGCCAGAAAGATCAGGATAGGTCAGTTGGCAAGTCAGGGAAGCTTCGATTTGCAACGCGGGCCTCGCGATTCTTCCGCAATTCGCGCACCGCAAGCGCAACTCCGGCTCGCCGCGATCAACGCTCAAACGCGGCCTGCGACACTCGTTTGGGAGAACGGAATGATCTTGCGCTCCATCAGCACCCTCAGCCAGTGCTTCACGCACGCCTCGGTGTCGTAGGTTTGCGTGAAGCCCGCCTGCTTGATCTTGACCGTGCTGACAAATGCGGGCGCGGGCGGGGTCTTCAGGCCATAGCCGAAACGGGCGTCGGCGGAGTAATGGGATTCGCCAAGGATCTGCGCCATACTCAGCGGCCGCAAGCCATGCTGCTTGACGATCTCGTTCCACAGGTCCGCCCGGCCGGGCAGGTACTCGGCCAGGCGCAGGGGCTGGTCCGGACCCGCTTCGACGTCCAGGAACTCCGCCAGGGACGGCCATAGGTCATGCCAGCTGAACACTTCGCCGTTGGTAAGGTTGTAGTGCTCGTTCCAGGACGCCGGATTCTCCGCCGCCCAGACGCCTGCATCGCCGATCAGGCGCGCGTCCACGGCTTCACGCGGATAGGAAATGTGGCCGGGATAGCAGAACGGCTTGCCTTCGGCGCGGCACACTGCCGCGTAGACGCCTATGACCGGCACCGTGTTCATGGCCACGCCCACATTGGGGCCCAGCACGATGGTGGGACGGAATATCGTCCAGCCAAAGCCGGACTGCGCGGCCTTTTCCCGGATGTAGTCTTCCTGGAACCAGTACGAGTTCGGATGATCGTCCCGCGGCTGGCGTTCGCGCGCCGGCGTGCGGATGGGATGCAGGTGTACGCCATAGGCCTTGGTACCCTGCAGCACGCTGACATGCTGCAGCCTGCCGCTGGCGGCCAACGGCTCGATGACGTTCCTCATCATGCCCAGGTTGGTGGCCATCTGCTCGGGATCCTGCCAGCCGGCGATGAGCCCTGGCTTCTCATAGACGGCCGCATAGAAAACGTGCGTGGCTTCAGGCATATCCCCGAAGGCGCGGCGGCAAGCCTCCGCGTCCTGCAGATCGACCGGCAGATGGGTGTACGGCCGTTGGCTGATGATCTCCGGACGCCGGCGGGAAACCGCGATGACTTCCCAGCCCGCGTTGAGGAATGAATCGACGGCAGCGGAGCCGACCAGCCCGCTGGCGCCAGTAACGATTACGGTGCGTGACATGATTCCGTCAATCCATGACCAGGTTGATCTGCTTGAACAATTCCTTGAAACGGACGTACTCGTCCGCCATGCGCTTGCCGAAGTCCGCCCGGCTGTCCGCTGAAGGAACGATACCGAGGCCGGCGAATTTCTCCTGGGTTTCCGGGTTGTTCACGGCCTTGACGATTTCGTCGTGGAGACGGTCCAGGATCGCCTGCGGCGTGCCGGCAGGCGCGACGATGCCATACCAGGCGACGCTCTCCGCACCGGGCAGTCCGGCTTCGGCAACAGTGGGGACGTCCGGCAGCAAGGGCGAACGCTTGGTATCGGCCACGGCCAGGGCGCGCAGCTGGCCGGACTTCACGAACGACAGGATGGGCGGCACGCCGCTGATGACCATCTGGGTGCGCCCGCCCAGGGTGTCCGTAATCGCATCGCTGTTGCCCTTGTAGGGCACGTGCAGGATTTCGGTCTTGGACAAGTGCTGGAACAGCTCGCCGGCGATATGACCGCTGGTGCCGACGCCAGCCGAGGCGTAGTTGACCTTGTTCGGATTGACCTTGATGTAGGCAATCAGCTCCTTCAGGTTGGTCACCGGAATCGACGGGTTGACCAGGATGACGTTCGGTCCCGTCGCCACCAGGGCAACCGGCGCCAGATCCTTGAGCGGGTCATAGGGCATCTTGCTGCGGGCATTGGGATTGACCGTGATCGGCCCGGCCGAGGCGAAGCCGATGGTGTAGCCGTCCTTGCCGGACTTGGCGACGATGTCGGTGGCCAGGTCGCCGCCGGCGCCGGGCTTGTTCTCTACGATCACCGGCTGGCCGAGTTGCTCGGCCAGGGGCTTGGCCACCAGGCGCGCAATGATGTCGATGGAACTGCCGGGGCCGAAGGTGGCGATCAGGCGTATGGGGCGCGCAGGGTACGCATCGGCGGCCTGCGCGCCTGTGACGGCGGCCAGGCTCAGGGCCAGGCCGGCGATCAATCGAAAAGCAATCATGATGTTGTCTCCCATGGATAGTGGTTTTTTTGCGGATCGTGTTCGCGGCGCGCGGCTCAGTCCCGGTGCGAGTACATCCGCTTGCCGGGATGCGGCAGCCGGGCGCGCAGGATGACGCCCTGCTCCGCTTCGGTGATGAACAAGGAGCGCCCGTCCTCGCCGCCGAAAGCGACGTTGGTGGTGCGCAGGCCCGCGCAGGAACGGATGCGGTAGAGGGGTTCGCCCAGCGGGCTGAACAGCCATACGGTGCCCGCCTGCGCGTGGACGATGGCCAGGTTGCCGGCCTCATCCAGGGCCATGCCATCCGGCCCGGCCGTGCTGCCCGATAGCTGGATGAAACGGCTGGCCTTCTTCATCTGGCCATCCGGCTCCAGCCGCAGGGCGTAGATGGCGTTGTCGTGCGTGATGGCCACGTAGAGCACGTTCTCGGCCTTGTTCATGACCAGGCCGTTGGGGCCCGCCAGGCCATCCATGATGAGGTCCACCGTCTCGCCGTCGGCGCGCAGGCGGAACACGCGGCCGGTGGGGTTTTCCAAGGCGCTTTCACCCTGATCGGTGAAGTACAGGTCGCCGTTGGAAGCGAAGAACAGATCGTTCAGTCCCTTCAAGCCTTCCCGCCGCACGTGCTGCAGGTAGGGCCGGATGCTGCGGGTCTCGGGATCCAGAAGCATCAGGCCATGCAGATGGTCGGCAACGAAGATGCGGCCGTCGCGATGGATCTTCAGGCCGTTGGGTTCGCCTTCGTAGCTGACGATGACCTCGAAATTGCCTGCCGGATCCACGCGCAGGATGCGTCCATGCGCCAGGTCGACGCACCAGAGATTGCCCAAGCGATCGAAGGCGGGCCCCTCCAGAAAGGAGTGCATCTTCACATGGCGCGCGGCGAGCCAGGTCGAGGCTTGATCGGTCAGGTGCAGGGATTCGGGCAGCCGGGCGTAGACCTCGGTGCCCATGGGTTCAGCGGGAGGGTACATTGCTGTTCCTTTCAGGATTGCGATGGGCTGGCCGGAAGCTCGATTCCCAGCATCAACGAACTGAGCGACTTGCCATGGGGATCCAGGCGCAGCGAGCGCGTGACGCCGCCGGACAGTACGTCCGGGATGACAAAGTTCAGCGCCCTCAGGCTTTCGACCTCGTAGCGCCTCACCTTTCCTGCTCCCAGATGGGCAAAAGCCTGCTCGACCCGCTCGGCGGTAAGCGCCTGGCGCAGCAGGCGCCAGGCGTCCTCGTCGTAGGCAATGACGGCGATGCTCGAGGTATTGCCCTTGTCGCCAGCGCGCGCATGCGCAAGGTCATGAACCAGAATGCTCATGGTCAGGCTCCCACCGTAATGACTTCGGGCGTGACCCAGTCGCGCGGAATCAACAGGGCGTCCACGGCTATGACTTCCTTGGCGCCCAGGTTGACGGGACCGCCTGCGCCATAAGGTCCCTGCATGTTCAGTTGCCGCACGTGATCCCCCAACAAGTGCGCGCTCTTTTTGTCGGGACAGCGGGCCGACACGCGCAGCCGGACTTCGTAGGGGTGGCCGGCGACGGCCTGCGGATGATCGCCATGCAGGCTGCTCACGCCGATCAGATCGACCTGGATCTCGCTGGCCGCGCCGCCGTCGAGCCGGAACCGCTCTTTCACCGTGTCGGCCGCCAGCCGCGCCCGCGCGATCGCGTTCACGCCTGCATAGGCGACCTCGCCAGTGCCTATCCAGCCATCGAAGTAGCCGACCACGACCTTGTAGCTATCGGTGCGCGGCGCGGCGCGTATGCCGCGCACGGCCACGCGGTCTGCGTGCTGCTCTTCAAAATGCAGGCCTTCCAGGCTCAACACGCAATCTGGCGTGATGTAGGCCGAGGGATCATGGATTTCGTATAGCGCCTGCTCGGTACAGGTCATGCGGTCGAGGCGGCCGCCCGAGCCGGCGGGCTTGCCTATGTACAGTTCGCCGTCGCTGTAAAGATCGGCATAGGGATAAGCCAGTTCGGCCAGGCGGGGCACGTCTTTCTTTCCCGGGTCGGCGAAATAGCCGCCGGTGATCTGCGCGGAACACTCCAGCAGGTGGCCCATGATGGTGCCCGCCGCCAGCTTGGGCAGGTCCTCGTAGCTCCAGCCGTGATGATGCAGGGCAACGCCCAGAAACAGCGAGGGATCGGCGACCCGGCCCGTCAACACCACGTGCGCGCCGGTGGCCAGCGCATCGCGGACCACATCGGCGCCCAGGTAGGCATTTGCCGAGGCCAGCTGGGGCAGGATCGCCTCCAGCGGCAGATCGCGATCCAGCAGGCGCAGTTCAGGATGCAGGCGCACGCGCTCGGCCACGTCGTCGCCGACTACGGCGGCGCACTTGAGCTCCCGCCATCCCAAGGCGTGTCCTATGTCCAGCGCGGCCTGCGCGGCGCCGGCCGGATTGGCCGCGCCCATGTTGGACACCAGCCGTACACCTTTCTCCCGGCACGCCGGCAGGAAGGCACGCATGCGCTCCTCCAGCATCGGGTTGTAGCCGTGAGCGCCGTCATGCTTGCGTGACAGCGTTTCGCGCGCAATGGTCCGTTCGGCCAGGCATTCGCACACCAGGTAATCGATATCGCAGTCTTCCAGCAGCGGCATGGCCGGACCGATGCGGTCGTCCGCCATGCCGGCCCCTACGCCGATGCGCAGCCGCTTGCGCGGTTCATTCATGTCTGTCTCCGTCCGTATTGCTACTTTGCGGCCTAGTATGCTGCGGCCAGCCTGATCTGAAAATTGATATATTTATATCTTCGTAATAACCCAAACGCATCACGCAGGCCATGACCCTGACCATTTCCGAATTGGAGGCGGTGCTGTTGGTGGCGGAAACGCTCAACTTCCGCATGGCCGCCGAACGCGTGCCGATTTCGCAGCCGGCGCTCAGCCGGCGCGTACAGGCGGCGGAACAGAAGCTCGGCGCCAGGCTGTTCGACCGTGACAAGCATGGCGTGGCGCTGACCTCCGCTGGCGCGGAACTGGTGCCTATTGCGATGCGGATGCTGTCGGAGTTCCGCGACTCGCTTAGCGATCTGTCCGAATTCATCGCGGGCCGTCGCGGCAGCATCAACATCTGGGCCCTTCCCTCCGTCGCCTCCGCACTGCTGCCCGCGGCGACGCGCACTTTCCAGAAGTCGCACCCGCAGGTACGCCTGAACATCCACGCGGTTTCCGCGCGCCAGATCACGCAGGCCGTATCGGAAGGCAATGCCGACATCGGCATCTCCATCGAGATCCCCGACCAGCCGGCCAGCGTGCAATTCACGCAACTGCTGAAAGAGAACTTCGTGCTGATCTGCCCTATCGGCGACCCGCTGGCGCAACGCAAGCGCGTGGATTGGAGCGTTTTTGCCGACCGGCCTTACGTTGCGAGCGGGCCCACCAGCAGCATCCGCCAGGTCACCGACCAGATCCTGGCAGCCTCCGGCCGGCTGCCGGAAATGAACTACGTGTCCGACAATATTTCGGTAGTAGGCGCAATGGTGGCTGCCGGCGTGGGCATAGCGGCAGTGCCGCAACTGGCCCTGCGCCTGATGGATACCACGCGCCTGTGCAGCGTGGCGCTGCACTCGCCCGCCGCGTCACGGAACATCGGCATCTTGCTCAAGCGCCAACGATCCCTGTCGGCGGCGGCGCAACGCTTCCTGGACACCTTGCGGCAGACGGATCCGGGTTAGGAGCGCGACGCCAGCGGGCTCTGCCCCCCGGTTCCGACCGGGTTCAAACGATCCGCAATCTCGCGCTGCACACGCCACAGATGGACGCGCATGCTTTGCTCGGCCGCATCCGGCGATCGACTCGCAATGGCTTCCGCGATTGCGCGGTGTTCCTGGTCACGCATCTGTATGCGCTCTCGCGTGGTTTGCGTCGTGGCGGGAATATGCAGGCGCTGGTCCGCGCCGACGTGGCGCAAGAACGCATAGAGACTTGCAGCCAGTTGGTTCCCGGAGCTGTCCGCCAGCAATTTGTGGAATGCGATATCCCCGGTCGAGCGCGCTACCCCTGACGGCGTTGTGGCGGCTTCCAGGATTTTGGCGATCTGCACCGGCGAGGCCCGGATTGCGGCCAATCGCGCGATTGCCGGCTCCAGCACCATACGCAGTTCGATCACCTCGAGCGCATTCGTCTCCTGGACCACGACATCGCCTTTGAGAATGGGCGGATCGTTGCGGCGGATGACGGGCCGCGGCAACTCCGATGCCTCGCGCATCTTGTCCAGGGCAAGGCGCAAACGATGACGGTTGACGTCCAGTTGCCCGGCGAGAACCCGCTCGGAAGGTAGTTCTTCTCCTTTGCCCAACAGCGCTCGGATCTGCGTAATCAGCCTGCGTATGTCATTGGAAACCTCGGGTTGGCGGGTGCGTGCCATTGTTCCCTCGCGTCATGTTTTCGCAACCATCTTAGATTTGAAAATGGTTGATTCGCAATAAAAATAAACAACCGGTTGAGAATTTTGATAAACGGATTATTTTCCATAATCCATTGTTTTATATGTGTTTTTTATTATTCAAAAGCCCAACAATCCGAGCACTTAGGGGTTTTCCATATCGAACCACAAATACCGTTTACACAACCATTGGTTGTTATTAGATTTGTTCCGCCATGTGGTTAATCAATAACTTTCAAGGGGAACATGTATGCACGGAACCCGTCCCGTCAGCGGCACTCGCGAAGCGGATTTGTTGGCCATGTATGAGCAGATCGAGCGGAGATCCATGTTTCCGTTCTGGGCCCGCGAGAACGAGGCGCACGACGACATCAAACAGCTCGTCAGCGGCCCCAAGGCCGTGCCCTTCCGCTGGTCGTACAAAGAGGACATCCAGCCCCTGCTTGCCGAATCGGCGCGGCTGATCTCGACCGAAAACACCGACCGGCGCTCGTTGATCCTGGTCAATCCGGGCCTGGCCCCTCGCCGCGCGACGGTGTCGACCCTCTACACCGCGTACCGTCAGAACGATCCGAACGAGATCATGCCTCCGCACTCGCACACCGCGAGCGCCATCCGCTTTGGCCTGACGGGCCAGCAGAACTTTACCGGCGTGGAGGGTGAAGACATCACTTTCCTGCCTGGCGACATGGTGCTCACGCCGCGCGACACCTGGCACAACCATGGCAATCTCGGCAACGAGCCCGCCATCAACCTATCAGTGCTTGACTACCCGCTGGTCGAAAACCTCAACGCGCTGAGCTTCAAACACGACTACCAGGAGAACGGCGAAATCGTGCGCAAGCAGAGCGCCCGCTTCCAGACCGAGTATTCGCGCACAGTCTATGGCGTGGGAGGCCTGACACCCCGATTTGTCGACCATCGGCGCGGCGGCGGCGACTCATCGCCCATGTTCGTGTATCGCTACGACGCCATGCGAGAGCTGCTCTACCGCTTTCGGGATTGGGACGAATCTCCGCACGAAGGCTTGCTCGTTGAATATACGCATCCGTTGCGGGGCGGCCCGGTGTACCGCACGATGACCTTTTTCATGCAGATGGTCCGCCCCGGAGAGCGGACTCTGCCGCTGAAGCAGACGGCCAATCTCCTGGTCGCTCCGTTTTCCGGACGAGGCGCGATGACGATCGGCGAAGAGAGCTTCCCGCTCGAGCCCTTCGATACCGTGGCCGTGCCCAGCGACACCTGGGTCCAATACCGCAATGACCACACCGAACCATTGATCCTCTTCATCGCCAGCGACGAGCCGGCACTGCGCGCAATGGGGCTTTTCCATCAGTGGGGCCGCACCGCGCAGGGCGATCTCATTGAGTTGGTCTGAGGAGACCGGTCTTGGCTAAAGCTTGGAATACCTCGTTGGTGGCTCATGTGGACTGCGAGGGCGGCGGGCAGGTCTGGGTGGAAGGGAACACGATGTTCGTGTCCCATATGCGGCCGCCCTATGGCACCTCCATCTATGACGTGGCGGATCCCCGGCGGCCTCGGCTGCTGGCCTCGCTCGAGGTGCCGATGGGATGGCATTCGCACAAGGTGCGCGCGAAGGACGGCCTGATGATCGTCAACTACGAAAAGTTCCGTGTTGGCGCGGACGACTTCGGCGGCGGACTGGGCATCTACGATGTGAGCCGTCCGGACCGGCCCCGCCTCATCAAGCACTGGAAGACGGGGACGGAGGGCGGAGGCGTGCATCGCTACGACTTCGATGGCCGCTATGCCTACATTTCGCCCACGGCCCCCGGCTTCGTCGGCAACATCGTGAAGATCCTGGACCTGCAGGAACCGTCGCGTCCCGAAGAGGTGGGAAGCTGGTGGATTCCAGGCCAGAACATGCAGGCCGGCGAACACTATCCGTGGGACAACTATGTTCCGCCTCGCTGCCATCACCCGCTACGCATGGGAAATCGGCTGTACGTGTCCTACTGGCACCACGGCATGTTCATCCTGGACATCGAGGACCTGTCTCGCCCCAAGCTGGTATCGCAATTCAACACGGGGCCGGCGCATCCCCATCCGACACACACGGCCCTGCCGATACCCATGCTGCTGAAAGGCCGGCAGATCCTGGTCGTCGCCGATGAAGACGTCGCCAAGCTGCGTCCTTCCCCACCGGCCTTTACCTGGCTGTTCGACATCACCGATGAACGCCAGCCCATTCCCGTCTCGACGTTCCAGGTCGATGGCGTCGACCCGGACGGCACTCCCAAAGAGCCTATGTCAGGCTGTCACCAGCCCGCAGAGCGCTTCACGGGCAGCGTCCTGCCCTTTGCCTGGTTCGCGCGCGGCTTGCGCCTGGTCGACATCAGCGACCCTTTCAGGCCCAGAGAGGTCGGCTACTACGAGCCCGACACGCCGGCCGGCTTCGAGCGGGTCTCATCGAACGACGTCACGACCGACTCGCGCGGCCTGCTCTATCTGCTGGACAGGCAGCGCGGGCTGGACATCATCGAAAGCTCTGTCTACGGAAACTGAAATGGCATATCTACAACAAGCCTTCGGCAAGAAGAATCCCAACCTTCCCTTCCATCCGGCCGTGCGTGCGGGCGACTTCGTCTTCGTGTCCGGGCAGGTCGCCAAGGACGAGAACGGCGTCATGCAGGAAGGGACCATCGAACAGCTGACACGCAGCACTATCGAAGCCATGCGCCGCGCCTTGCAAAGCGCGGGCTGCGACCTGGCGGACGTCGTCAAGGTCACGACTTACCTGGAAGACGCGCGCGACTTCGGCCGCTACAACGGCGTCTTCAAGGAGTACTTCCCGGACGGCATGCTGGCGCGCACCACGGTGGAGGCGCGCGCCGTCATCGACACCAAGATCGAGATCGAATGCATGGCCTACAAGCCGCTTTGACCACAAACACACGACAAACACACTCAAGGGAGTTGCATCATGTTGGAAGTTCTTGGCCGCGCCACGTCCGGCAATGTTCAGAAAGTGCTGTTCCTGCTCGAGGAGCTGAAGGTCCCTTACCTGCGCAAGGACTACGGCAAGACGTTCGAAGGAACGACGCTCACCGGGGAATACAAGGCCATCAACCCCACGCAGAAGGTGCCGACGCTGCGCGACGGCGACCTCCATATCTGGGAATCGCACACGATCCTGCGTTACATCGCCAACACGCACGAAGCCGAAACCCTGTATCCCGCCAATCCGGCGGCCCGCAGCCAGGTCGAGCGCTGGATGGACTGGACTTTGGCATCGCTGAACGTCGCATACCTGGCGGGTTTCAAGGAAGCCAAGCTTCCTCCCGAAGAGCTGACCGAGGCTGCGACGAAACTGCTGGGCGCGGAGCTATCACTGCTCGATGGCCACCTCGCAGGCAAGACCTGGGTGGCGGGCGACAAGATTTCCCTGGCCGATATCTGCCTGGCTCCGCTGGTCCGGCGCTGCCTGAAGTTCCCGCACGCCAAACCCGAATTGCCCAACCTGAAGGCATGGATGAAACGGATCGAGGACAGGCCGGCCTTTGTCACGGCCGTCGCGGCCGGTTGAGGTCGGCCATGGAGACCGGCATGCACAAACCGCCAGACGACTCCCAGATCCGCGCGCGCGGACTGACTGTCGACTTCGACACCCGCGCCGGACGCGTGCGGGTGCTCAACGACATTGACGTGGACATCGCGAAGGGATCCTTCACCTCCATCATCGGCCCGTCCGGCTGCGGCAAGAGCACCCTGTTGAAAGTCTTTGCCGGATTGGTGCCGCCCACCGGCGGCGACGTCCGCGTGGCCGGCGTGCCCCCCACGGAAGCTGTGCGCCAGCGCCGCGTGGGCATGGTCTTCCAGGAAGCCGCGCTCATGCCCTGGCGCACGGCGCTCGAGAATGTCTGCTCGCTGATGCACCTGGTGCATGCCCGGCCCAGGCAGGAAATTCTCCAGCGCGGCCGCGAAATGCTGCGGCTGGTCGGGCTGGAGTATGCGGCCGACCGCTATCCCAAGCAGCTGTCCGGCGGCATGCGCCAACGGGTTTCCATCGCGCGGGCCTTGGCCCTGGATCCCGAGGTACTGATGATGGACGAACCGTTCGGCGCGCTGGACGCCATCACTCGCGAAACCATGAGCGACTTCCTGCTGGACATCTGGGAGCGCACCGGCAAGACCATTGTCTTCGTCACCCATTCCATCGACGAAGCCGTTTACCTCTCGGACCGGGTCTATGTCATGGCCACCAACCCCGCTCGCATCGTCGACTGCCTGCCGGTCGCGCTGCCGGGCCCGCGCAGCGAGGCCACGTTCGCCAAGCCCGAGTTTCACGAGAAGTCGTATCAGCTTCGCCAACTGCTCAAGACCGGCCACGCCCAGGGGAGCACATCATGACGGCGGGTAGCACCATGAAAGCCAAAGCGCAGTCGCAAGTCCCTGTCGTTCCCCGGTTGCCGGGAAAGATCCGTCACGCGCTCGGCTCGGCCACGCCCAGCATCGTGCTCGTGCTGATCATCCTGGCCGCCTGGGAGGCCTGTGTCCGCATTCTGCAAGTGCCCGCGTTTGTCGTGCCCGCGCCGACGGACATCGCGGCCGTTCTGGCGGAACGGCAGGCGGAACTCTTCCAGGCCTCGCTCGTCACGGGCGCAGAGATCCTGTACGGCTTCCTGTATTCGTGCGTCGTGGGCATCGCGATTGCGCTCCTGGTCGACCGCTATGCCTGGTTCGGCCGCGCGAGCTATCCGCTGATCGTGCTGTTCCAGAACGTGCCGAAGATCGCCCTGGCGCCGCTGCTGATTCTCTGGTTCGGGTACGACCTGCTCCCGAAGATCGCCCTGATCGTGATCATGGCCTTCTTCCCGGTCACGCTCAACATGTTGGTCGGCCTGCGGTCGGCGGATGCCAACCTGGTCGCGCTGCTCAGGTCCATCGGCGCGACGCCCAACCAGATACTGCGCCAGGTGAAGATCCCCGCTTCGCTACCCGCTCTGATGGCGGGGATGAAAGTGGCCATCACGCTGAGCGTCATCGGGGCGATCGTAGGGGAATTCGTAGGCGCTTCGGCCGGACTGGGCTACATGATCCAGTTCGCATCCAGCCAGATGGAAACAGCGTTGGTATTCGCCGCCCTGGTCCAGATTTCGGTGCTCGGCGTCTTTTTCTACTACGTCATCGAATTGATCGAATACAGGTTTTTGGGTTGGGCCACTCACTAAATCGAATCAACAAGGGGAAAAACATGAGATCGAGTTGGAGATTCAGCGCGCTCTTCGGAGTGCTGGCACTGTTCAGCGGCGCCGTCCACGCCAAGGACGCAGTCACCGTGCAACTGGACTGGGTCGTGCGCGGCAATCATGCGCCCTTCTTCGTCGCCAAGGAGAAAGGCTATTTCGCAGACCAGGGCATCGATGTGACGGCGATCCGCAAGGGAACCGGCTCCACCGACGCGCTGCGGCTGGTGGCCAACGGGAACGCCGACTTCGGCTTCTCCGACCTGCCTACCCTGATGGTCGGGAGATCGCAGGGCGTGGCCAACTCGGCGCTGCTGGCGGTCAACCAGAAGACGCCGCTGGCAATCATATCGCTGAAGAAAAACTTCGACCTGCAGAACGCCAAGCAACTGAAGGACGCCAACATTGGCGTGCATCCCAGCGGTTCGACCTACATCTTCCTGAAGGCCGCGCTGGCCAAGAACGGCCTGGCGCTCGCCGACATCAAGCAGTCGACGGTGTCGCCGCCCTACGAAAACCTGTTGCTGCTGAACCGCGTGAACGTGGTACCGGGCTATATCGACGCCGAGGTTCCCGAACTGGAACACAAGGCAGGAGGGCCGGGCTCCCTGTCCATCCTGCACGGCGAGGATCTGGGCATCCAGAGCTACGGCTCGGGCGTCTTCACGTCGGACAAGAATATTGCTCAGCGCCCGGATCTCGTGCAGAGGTTCGTGACGGCCTACGCCAAGGCCTTTGCCGACGTGATCCAGAACCCGGAAGCGGCCGCCGACACGCTGATCAAGAACAACCCCGAGTACAAGGGCAAGAAAGACATGCTGGTGGCACAGTTGCGCGCAGATCTGGACTTTACGTTCTTCAGCGACCACACCCGGACGCACGGCATCGGCTGGATCGATCCGGCCCTGTGGCGCTCATCCGCGACGCTCTTCAAGGAGCAAGGCGCGCTGTCGCCTTCCTTCGACGACACCCAGGGCTTCGACACGCGCTTCCTTGAAAAAGCGCAAGCTCTGAAGCAGTGAGGCGACAACATGGCAGGAAAAACTCATAAGACCGCCTCGGGCGATGTCCAGCTGCCCGCCAACAACGGCGTCTACTATGGCGGCGGCTGGCACGCCCCCCTCAGCGAACGCTGGATCGACATCGCGGCGCCCGGAACGGGCGAACGGCTGATGGCCGTGGCTGATGCTGGCGCCGAAGACGTGGCGCGCGCGGCCGGCGCGGCGCGCGCCGGAGCCCTTGCATGGCGCCGTACGGCCCCGCTGGCCCGGGCCGCCATCTTGCGCAAGATGGCCCAGCGCTTGCGGGACAACGCAAGGGAGCTGGCGCTCCTGGATGCGTTGGACTGCGGCAATCCGGTATCCGAGATGGGTTCCGATGTCATGGTTGCCGCGGCGCTGCTGGATTTCTTCGCAGGCCTCGTGACGGAACTCAAGGGCGACACCATCCCGATGGGACACGACGCGCTGGACTACACCGAGCGGGAGCCCGTCGGCGTCGTGGCGCGCATCGTTGCGTACAACCATCCGCTGCTGTTCGCCATGGGCAAGCTGGCCGCCCCGCTGGCTGCGGGAAATGCAGTGATCATCAAGCCGCCGGTGCAGGCGCCCTTGTCTGCCTTGCGTTGTGCGGAACTGATCGGAGATCTCTTGCCTCCGGGCGTCTTTTCGCTGATCCCGGGCGGCGCCGACGCCGGGGCCGCGCTGGCCGCCAGCCCCGACGTCGACATGATCGGCCTGGTGGGCAGCATTCCCACCGGGCGCAGGGTGATGCAGGCCGCGGCGTCGCGGCTCAAGCCCGTGGCGCTGGAACTGGGCGGCAAGAACCCGTTTATCGCCTGCCCGGACGTCGACCCCGCGCTGGCGGCGCGCGCGATCGTCGATGGCATGAACTTCACGTGGTGCGGGCAATCTTGCGGGTCCACCAGCCGGGCCTTCGTGCACCGTTCCATCTATGACGAAGTCTGCGCCAAAGTGGCGCTGGCTTGCGCCGCGTTCGTGCCGGGAGACCCGACCGACCCCGCCACCACCATGGGCGCAATGATCAGCCGCGAACACCGCGACCGCGTCAAGCAGGCGATCGACGCCGCCGTGGCGCAAGGCGCCCGCCTGATCGCGGGCGGCGGCATTCCGCGCGCCGGCGTCCCCGCAGGCGGCTTCTATCTGGAACCGACCGTCTTTGCGGACGTGGCCGCCACCTCGCCATTGGCCACCGAGGAGTTCTTCGGTCCCGTGCTGGCGCTCATTCCGTGGGACGACGAGCAAGAGATGCTGGCAGCGGTGCACAGCCTGGACGTCGGCCTGACCGCCGCTATCTGGACGGCGGACCTTGCGCGCGCCCACAGGCTCGCCCGCGAAATCGATGCGGGATTCATCTGGATCAACGAAGTCGGCAAGCACTTTCTTGGCGCACCGTATGGCGGGGTCAAGCAATCAGGCATCGGCCGCGATGAGTGCATCGGCGAGATGATCTCGTTTACCCGGGAAAAGAATGTCCACATCAACTTCAGGCCAGTGAGCCCGACATGAAGGCGGAATACGACTACATCATCGTTGGCGCAGGCTCCGCAGGCTGCGTGCTGGCCAATCGTTTGAGCAAGGACCCGGCAGTCTCGGTGCTGGTCATCGAAGCGGGCCCCTGGGACCGAGACCCGCTCATCCACATCCCGCTGGGATGGGGCAAGATCCTGCAGCAACGCCTGCATGACTGGGGTTACGACGCCGAGCCTGCCCCGCACGCCGATGGCCGGGCTATCGAATGCGCGCGCGGCAAGGTTGTAGGCGGAAGTTCGTCGACCAATGCGATGGCGTTCGTGCGCGGCCATCCCAAGGATTACGCGCGCTGGGCGCGGCATTACGATCTGCCCGAGTGGCGCTTCGAGGAAGTCCTGCCCTACTTCCGCCGCCTGGAGGACTGGGAGGACGGACACTCCGGCGACCGTGGCGCGGGCGGCCCCTTGCGGGTGCAGCGCTGCCGCTACCAGGACCCGCTGCTCGACGCCTTCTCCACGGCCGCCCGCCAGGCCGGGCACCCCTGGCTCGACGACTACAACGCCTCGCCGGCAGGCGGCTTCTCGCGCCTGCAGATGTCGATCCGGCGCGGACGCCGATGCAGCGCCGCGACGGCCTACTTGCGCCCCGCGCTGCGGCGTCCCAACCTGACCGTGGTCACGTCGGCGCATGTTCTTGGCCTGGACTTCGACGGCAGCCGCGCAGTCGGCTTGCGTTTTACCAGACAGGGCCGCACCACGGCCGTCAGGGCGCGCCATGAGGTGATTCTTGCCGCAGGCGCCATCAACACGCCCGCGATCCTGATGCATTCAGGGATCGGCCCCGCTCAGACATTGCGCGATGCCGGCATACGCATCAGGCAGGAACGCGCCGGGGTAGGTGAAAACCTGCAGGACCATATCTCCGTCATCGTCACCGCACGCCGCCGCGAACCGGGCCCATTCGTGCATGGCATGCGCCTGGACCGCATCGGCGTCTCCATGGCGCGCGCCTATCTGGGCGGCGGGGGCTTTGCCGGCGACGTTCCAGGCGGCATAGTGGGATTTGTGCAGCCAGACGGCGGGGATACGCCGGACCTGCAGTTTCTCCTGACTGCCGCGCCGTTCAACGCTCATCCCTGGTTCAATCCGGTGCGCAAGCCTTTCGCCGACGGCTTTGCCGTCCGAACGGTGTTGCTGCACCCCCATAGCCGCGGCAAGATCACCGTCGCCAGTGCGGACCCGTTGGCGCCACCCCGGATCAACCAGAACTTTCTGGCGAGCGACGCAGACCGGGTCAGGGTACGCGAGTCGGTGCGTATCGCGCGGACCTTGCTGGACCAGCCCGCGCTTGGCGATTACGTCGCCACCGAGCTTGCGCCGGGCGGCGGCGTAATCGATGACGCCGCTATCGACGCATTCGTCCGAAAGACTGCCATCACGGTTCACCACCCCGGCGGCACGTGCAGAATGGGAGCCGAAAGCGACCCGATGGCAGTCGTCGACAGCCGTATGCGCTGCATCGGCGTTCCAGGCCTGCGCATCGTCGATGCCTCGATCATGCCGGACCTGACCTCGGGCAACATCAACGCGCCCGTACTCATGCTGGCGGAGCGCGCCTCGGACTGGATACTGGAGGAGGCGCGCTGATGCGGCTTTCATTGCAACGTCATCGCTGTGTCAGCCTGCTGCCGCTGGCGCATACCGCCCACCAGCGGCTGGACGATTTCTTTTCCGTCGAGTACTGCAGCCGCGCCGATGAGCTTCCCGCCGACACGGCCGCGCTGATCGTCGGCGGTGCAAGCCTCTCATCGCTGCAAACAGGGCTGCCGGAGCGGATTCAGTCCGTGACCGTGGTGGGCAGCGATGCAGTGCCACCGCAGTTCGTGGAACAGATGAAGGCCAGGCGCGTACTGGTAACCTGGCCACGGGTCGCCGGCGCCGAAGACGAGCAAGAAGCAATGGAGATCTGTCACGACGTGATGGCGGCCTTTGGATTCGGCCGCATGGGGTCGCGGCCGCGCAACGTAGTCAACGATGTTTTGCTTTGCGATTGCTGTTGACTGCGTATTCCCATGAAAGACCTGGCGCCGGCAGAAGGAGGTTCTGCCGGCGCCATCATCCACCTTAGAAAGTCATCCTGAAACCCGCGGTCGCGGTGACGACATGGCTGCCGGAGAAATCCGAGTCCGCGTCGATCTGGCCGTAGATCGCATAGCGTTCCCCCCAGCCGTAATTCACGCCCGCCCCCACGCTGCCCCAGGTTCGAGCCATGCGACTGGCGACCTGCGTGTCGGCCACGCGTACACGCGTTCCGTCCAGGAATTCATGTTTCACGTTGACGACGCCATAGACGCTGGACTCACGCTTTACACCGGCCGTTTGCCAATTGCTCTTGTAATCCAGCGCAATGCCAAGGCGGCCCAGCAGGCTGTCGCCCTTGTCGCTTTCGACGCGCGCGCCGAATCTGTCGTTGAAGCGGTCGAAGCGGGTCGATACGTATGTCAGCTGCGCCTGCGGAATCAGGGCGAACCCCTCGCTCAGACCGAACGCCTTGCCTGCCTCGATACCCAGCCCATAGCTCTGGGCCTTCTGGCCGCCTTTCAGTTTTCCTGCCAGCCGTGAATTGAGGTCGCTGTCGAACCAGGTCGCCTGAGCCTGGGCATCGATATAGACGCCATTCTTGCCATACCAGGTCAAAGTTGGCGTCAGGCCATAGGCAGTGGTGTCGATGGTGCCGTCGCCATACACCGACGACACACGCGTGTCGGCCTTGCCGTAGTAAAAGGCCAGGCCGCCCACCAGACGGGAGCCCTCTTCCTGGCCCGCCAGGATACGGTCAACGCCGAATTGCGCTTTCCAGCTATCGATGTCCTGGCGCGCGCCCGTAGTCGACGCCGCGGGATCGAGCCGGCCCGTCGAGCCCTCCACGCGGCTCCATACGCCGTTGCGGCCGGCGTCCGCCGGATCATAGAGGCGATTGCCGACCCGCTGGCGCAGGGTAGGCAGCTGGCTCAGGTGTAGCAGCGTATTGGCATAGGCCTCATAGACCGGCACGCCGGGCTGATAGAGCAAGGGCGGCTCGGCGCCCGGCGTACCGCCGCCGGGCGAGGGTGTGCCAGGATCGGTCGGCGTAGTGCCCGGGTCCGTCGGGGTAGTGCCTGGATCCGTCGGGGTAGTGCCGGGATCCGTGGGAGTGGTGCCGGGATTGGTCAGGGACGACCGCAAGTACCAGCCGCCGTCGGCCGAATCCTGTTGCAGCACATAGCCATAGGCGCCGGCCACCAAGGCCGGACGCCCCCCGATGACGTAGTCGCCGTTGGCCAGATCGAATCTTCCCGCCGACAGGCCATGGACCTGTACCACCTGGATGCCCCGTTGGGTCTGCGCGCCGGCGCCTCCCATGTTCTTCACCGTGACCGGTGTGGTGCCAGCGCTGTCGCCCGTGATCACCAGCTTGTCCGTCGGCGAATCATCGGCGCCAAGCTGCGTGCGAATTTCCAGATTGCCGCCCTGCGCCGCATAGTCGCCCGCGATCGTGAGGGTGCCGAAGCCACTGCGCGGACCCGGTGCGATCGTGCCCTGGTTGACCGTTGCGCCTACGCGTCCCGTGCCGGTCAGCCGTGCTGCCACAAGCACATTCACCGGGCCGCCCAGGACGCCATCCACCTGCAGCGTCCCAGCTTGAATGTCAGTGGTTCCCGTGAACGCCGCGCTATTGCCTGACAGAGTCAGCGTACCGGCGCCCTGCTTGTTCAAGCGCGACGTCCCCGAGAACGCGGTAGAAACGCCCACGTCGTGGCCGTTCGTATCAAACCAGGCGCCACCACTGCCCACGGCCTGCGTGGCGAAACCGTTCAGGAAATTATCCTCGTCACGATTGGCCCGCAGGATGCCGCCGTCCAGGTTGAAGGTGCCGTCGCCCGCGCCCTTGATGACGGAGCCGGTCTCCAACACGCCGCGGCCGCTGGCATCGCCGGTCAGGTTCAGCGTGCCGGTGGAAGTGCCGGCAGGGGCAAGCCACGTGTTGCGGGCGGCGACCGCAACCCCGCCCTTGGCGATGGTCAGCGTGCCCGTGCCTTCCGCACCTATTTCGATGCGGTCGCTGGCGGTGAGCGTGGAGATATCGGCCGTCGCGCTCGATACGGTCACCGTGCCGACGCTGCCCGCGCTCTTGCCGATGTAAACCGCTGCCGCGGCGCCTGGCCCGCCCGAGCCGACGGTGCTGACGCTGGCTCCATCCAGGACGCGCAAGTCGCCAGTTCCTTCGAAACCCACGTATATATTGTTCAGCGGGTCCCAGACCGCCTTCGGGCCCGATACCGTAACGCTCCCTTCGCCGCCGACGTTCCAGCCGATGATCGCCTGACCGCTGTGCACGACGCCGTTGTCGATCTGCAGCGTGCCCTTGCCGCCCGTGCCGATCTCGAACGCGCCGATGGTGTTGAGATTCCAGGTGGACCCCGCCCCGGAAACAAGAACGTTCCCGACGCTGCCATTGTCGACGCCGATTCTGGCCGAGTCGCTTTGCGCCACGCCGCCGTCCAGGATACTCAGCGTGCCGATGCTGCCGGCCTCGCCCCCGATCAGCACCGGGCTGGCGCTGGTCCAGGTGGACGCCGTCCCATTGCCGTCGCGGCCCTTCACCGTCACGGCGCCTGGAGCGCCATTAAAAATTCCAACGTTGGCCCAGTCATTTTCTACGGAACCGCCCGCATCGATGACCAGCTCCCCGGCCAGGGTATCTCCGACCGTCAGATCGCCCCCGACATTCCAATGCGGCGTCTGGACGGGCCCCGGCAAGACCTGGCCAGTGACGGAGACCGATTGGGCATTTGCGGGACTGGCGAAGTTCGCCGCGTAGACAACGAGGGCAGCCGACTTCAGCCATCCCGTGCGCGAGCAATTCCTGGCGACCATGAACAATCCTTTCTGAGTAGACGAGATCTCCTGTCGGTACGGCATGCAACCTGGCTTTCTTAATAGGTATTTTCACCAAAAGCGCGGGATTGCATACGCGGGTTGGAGCTCGCCCTCAGAACGCCCAGCGCACACGCACCTGCGCCGATTGGTCGCGGTTGCCTCCTCCGAATTCGCCGTTGTAGCCCAGCGCCAGGGCGGCGCGATTGCTCAGGTCCACCTCGGCCTCCAGGCCGACTACCGCCGCGTTGCGCGCCAGCGGCACGCCAGCCACAGTGAAGTCCTGCCCGCCTTCGAAAGCCATGGTGGACTGGGTGGCCAAGTCGCCAAACGCATGACGCCAGCCCAGCGTGGCGCGCAGACGCCCGTCCCTGCCGCCTGCCGCGAAGTCGCTATGGGCGCGCACGCCCAGCGTCGTGCTGGCCAGGTCGTCGCTGCTATTGTTGCCGCGCAGGGCCGCAAAGCCGCCGCTTTCCTGGAAACCGCGCGTACGTTGCTGGCCCAGGCTGACGCCGGCGAAGGGCTCGATGCCTGCCTTGTCGTCCTGGCCCATGGCGTAGCCCACTTCGGCAAACACCTGCGTGGTGCTGGCGTGATAGTCGGCCTTGAGGGTCTGGCTCAAGGACGTCACCTGGCGTTGCGACGCGATGTCGTGCCAGGTGTAAGCCAGGCCGCCCATGACGTTCAGGCGGCCCGCCCCCAGGCCAAAGGATTTGCCGCCATAGATGGCGGCGCTGTAGCTGTCCACCGTGGCCTTGGAGCTGCGGTCGGACACCTGGCCATCGGCGCGCGTGTAGCCCAACGATCCGCCCAACCGCCAGCCGCTGGCAGCCACTTCGGCGTCGCCCCCCAAGAACAGGCCGCCGGTGTTTTGTTTCCAGCTGGCGGCATTGCCGTCGCCCGCGTAGTTTTGCCAGTGGCCCACGACCTCGGCCCACATGGGCAAGGCGCTGGACGCGGGCCAGGCGGAGGCCGCAATCGGGCCGCCCGACTGCGCGGTCGGCGCGCCAGGGCGCAGCGTGGCAGTGAGATTGCCGTGCAGGTGATTGAGCGCACTGGCGCCGAACATGGCGGCGCCGGCGCGCATGCTGCCTTTGGCCGTGGCGTGGCTTTCGCCGGACAGGCTGTCGAACACGGCCTGGGGCGTTCCCGCAGGCAGCGTTTCAACGTAGCGGTACAGGGCGCTTGCAGGCGCCAGGCTCTCCACCCCGTTGGCCACGGCGGCCTGATTGCGGGTCTCGGCCAGATCGGCAAAGGTCATGCTGCCCGAGCTGTCGTTGGATTTGCGCCGCAACTGCAGCGTCACGTCGGTGCTGGTGTAGTTCAGCGTCGGGGCCAGGTAGGCGTAGTCCGAAGCCACGGTATCGAATCGGCCGATCAGGCTGTTCGCCGACAGGATGGAGTAGGTTTTGGCGACCTCGAAACTGCCCGGCGCACCCATATGAACCACGCCTCCGGCCAGCGTAGCCGTGCCTGCCACCTGGGTCAGCGTGCTGGCGCTGCTGTCGGGGTCGGCCCGCACCTCGTAGGTAGAGCCCGCCTGCAGTTCCAGATCGCCCTGTACGCGCAACGTCCCATAGGGCGTTGCCGCATCGGGGCTCAAGCCCGCTGCCAAGGCTCCGCCGCTCTGGATGATGGTCTTCGCGCCAGAGGATCCTACCGAGCCCGTGCCCGCCAGCTTGCCGCCGCCGGCTACGGTGAGCGCGCCGCCCAGGTTGCCGTCCACGACCAGATAGCTCTGCTGCACAGTCGTGCTGCCGGCAAAGCCGCTGCTGTCGCCTGTCAACGTCAGCGTGCCCGCGCCTGTCTTGGTCAAGCTGCCGTTGCCGAGCAGGGTTTGGCCCATGCTGGCGTCCAGCGTCTGGCGCAGTTCCAGAGCGGCATTGTTGGTGATGACGCCGCTGCCCAGGTTGGCCGCCGATGCCACCAGGCGGCCCGCCCTGATGAACGTGGCGCCCGTGGATGTGTTGGCGCCCGTCAGGGTCAGTGCGCCTGCGCCGGTCTTGCTCAGGCTGCCGCTGCCGCTGAAGGCTTGCGCCATGCTGGCATCCACGGCCTGGTTCAGTTCCAGCGCCGCGTTGTTGATGATGGCGCCGCTGCCCAGGCTGGCCGCCGATGCCACCAGGCGGCCGGCGTTGATGAGCGTGGCGCCGGTGTAGGTGTTGGTTCCCGTCAAGGTCAGCGTGCCGGCGCCGGTCTTGCTCAGACTGCCGCCGCCGCTGATGGCCTGGGCCAGCGCGCCGTCCACGGCCTGGTTCAGCTCCAGCGCCGCATTGTTGATGATGGCGCCGCTGCCCAGGTTGTTCGAAGACGCAATGAGGCGTCCTGCATTGATGAGGGTGCCGCCGGTGGAGGTGTTGGCGCCGGTCAGGGTCAGTGTGCCCGCTCCGGTTTTGGTCAGGCTGCCGCCGCCGCTGATGGCTTGGTTCAGGGTGGCGTCCACGGCCTGGTTCAACTCCAGCGCCGCATGGTTGGCGATGGCGCCGCTGCCCAGGCTGGCGGCGGAGGCCACCAGCCTGCCTGCGTTGATGGCGGTGCCGCCGGTTGACGTGTTCGCGCCCGTAAGAACCAACGTGGCGTCGCCCGTCTTGATCAGGCTGCCGCTACCGCTGATGGTTTGGGCCAGAATGGCATCGCTGGCCTGGTTGAGTTCCAGCGCCGCATTGTTGATGATGGCGCCGCTGCCGATGCTGGTCGCCGACGCCACCAGACGCCCGGCGTTGATGATGGTGTCGCCGGTGGCGCTGTTCGGCCCCGTCAAGGTCAGCGTCGCGTTGCCTTGCTTGATGAGGTCGCCATTGCCGCCGATTGCGCCGCTCAGGAGCAGATCGTGGCTGCCGTCCACCGTCAACGCCTGATCGAGCTGCATGCGGTTGCCCACCGCCATGCTGCTGGCGGTATCCAGATGGGCAGCGCCGGTGACGTGCAACCTACCGCTTCCGAGGGCCGCTTGCTGCCCCAGTATCAAGGTACCGGCATTGAGCTGCGTGTTCCCTGAGTATTGGTTATTACCGTTGAGTTCGAGCGTACCGCTGCCCAGCTTGACCAGCCCCCCTGCGCCGGCAATGTCGCCGTTCAGCGCAAGGTTGTTGCTTCCCGCCAAGGTCAGATCCGCGTCCAGGGCAATGGCGTTGGACAGCGCGATTGCAGCGCTGCTGTCCAACGCAGCCGCCCCCGTGACGCGCAGGCTGCCACTGCCCAGCGCGCTGCCAGTGCCCAGCAACAGTTTGCCTCCCGCCAGGCGGGTGCCGCCGGTGTAGCTGTTGTTGCCATTGAGCGCCAAGGTGCCAGCGTCCAGCTTGGCCAGCGTGGCGTTGCCGCCCAGGTCGACATTCAGCGTGGCCGTCTTGCCGGCGTCTACGCGGATGGCGGCATAACCGGCGGATCCGTCCACCAGTTCCAGCTTCCCGGCCGCTCCCGCCGTCAGCAGATAGCCGTCACTGGTGAACTGCATCCCGGTGGTGCGCTGGGTTCCTTCCACGGTAACCGCGCCGGGGCTGCCCGCGAACACCGCAAAGCTGTCATTCCATCCCGCATTGAACCCGCCGCTGGCGATGGTCCAGTTGGTGTTGCTGCTATTCCAGACACCGCTGCCGCCCTCGACGTTACCGTTGCCGGCGGGCCCGCTGCCGTCCCAGAAGCGGACGTTGGACGTTCCCCCCACCACCAGATTGACCTGACTGGCAACGCTGGTCTGTACTTCCAGGTCGTTGGCGCGCACGCCTGAGGGCAGTGTCCCGAACGCCAGTCCGCGATCGGTCAGCGTGCCGACGTAGTCGAACAGGCGATACACGCCGATCCCGAAGCCACCGGTGTCGATGATGTTGAGCTTGCCATCCAGACGCAGGTTGCCGGCAACTTGGGCCAGGGCTGGCGCATTGGGCGAGGCGACGCCCAAGGCCACATCGATCTGGGAGTCGTCATTGAGCGCCAGCGCCCCCAGGCGCAACGTGGTGCCGCTGGCCAGCCCCAGGCGGCCGCCATCGGCAATGCTGACGGCTCCGCTCAGCGTGCCTGAGCCCGTCAGCGTGGCGCCGCTGGCCACGGCAACGCTGCCAGATCCCAGCGTGCCGTCCACGCGCAGCGTACCCGCATCCACCGCCGTGGCGCCGGCCAGGATGCTATTGCCGCTGAGAACCAAGGAGCCGTTTCCGGTCTTGTTCAGGCCGCCGTTGCCGTTCAGCGCGCCGCTGAAGCTGCCTGCCTGCACATTGAAGGATCCGGCCCGGAGGTCCACGCTGCCCGCGCCATTGAGTTGCCCCGCGCTGCCGCCCTGGTTCAACTGCAGGGTGGCGCCGGACGCGACGTTGACCTGGCTTGGGCTGCCCAGGCCACTGGCGGCGCTGCCGATCAAGCGGCCGGCATCGATGTTGTAGACGCCGCCAAAGGTATTCACGCCGCTCAGGGTCAGCGTGCTGGCCCCGGACTTGGTCAGGCCGCCGTTGCCGCTGAGCGTGCCCGTCAGCGCCAGGCCCTGGGTGCCGGCGAAGGTCAGCGAACCGCTGATGTCTACCGCGTTGGCCAGCGTCACGAAAGCGGTGCTGTCCAGCCTCGCAGTGCCAGCCACGTCCAGACGGCCGCTGCCCAGCGCCTTGTCATGGCCCAGAGCCAGGGTGCCGGCGTTGAGCGTGGTGACGCCGCTGCGGCTCAGGTTGCTGCCGCCAAGGATCAGCGTGCCGTTGCCGTTCTTGATCAGATCGCCGCCGCTCCTCATCTCGCCCGTCAGGGCCAGGCTATTGGCGCCATCCACGGTCAATGCCGCGCCCAGGTGCACCTCGTTGGCCACGGTGATGCTGTTGGCAGCCTGCAAGGTAGAGGCCGAACTCACGTTCAGAAGCGTGTTTCCCAGCGATGTGTCCTGCCCCAGGCGCAGGCCGCCGCCGTTCAGGGTAGTCTGGCCGTCCAGCGCATTGGCGCCTGTCAGGCTTAGCGTACTGTTGCCCTGCTTGACCAGGTCGCCAGTGCCAGACAACGTGCCAGAGAGGGTCAAGTCTCGATCGCCGACGAGGGCCACGGTCCCGCTGACCCACACATTGGTGCCGACATTCATGCCCGCAACGCCCGCCTCGATCGACGTGCCATTGATGGCGTTGAGGATCCCCGTACCGAGCGCCAACGGATTGCCGATGACCAGCCTCCCGCCGGTCAGATTGAGGTTGCCGAGCATGTTGTTGACGCCGTTGAGCGTCAGGGTGCCGCTGCCCGCTTTGATCAGGCCGCCGACACCACTGACGTTTCCGTTCAGGGTCAGATTGGTTCCCACACCCGTCTGCACCGTGGACACGCCATTGAGCACCTGGCTGTTGGCCAGTGCGACATCGATGATATCGGTCGCCAAGGTCGTGCCGCTCCCCAGCGCCACGCTGCCTGTGCCCAATGCCCGGTCGTGGCGCACGACCACGGTGCCGGCGCTGAGCACAGTGCCTCCCGTCCAGCTGTTGTTTCCGCTCAAGATCAAGGAACCCGCGCCTGTCTTGGTGAGCTTGCCGGCGCCCTGGATTGGCGCGCCGATCAGCGCGCTGACGTCGGTATCTGTGATTACCTGCGCGATGCCGTTTGAGCCGTTTATAAGGTTCAGCGCACCGGACGCGTCAAGCTGGCCGACGATGTAGCCGTCGGTTTTGAACTGCATGGCGCGGACATCCTGGGCGCCGTTCACCATTACCAGGCCGTTCTGCCCCAGGAACACCGCGTTGGTGCCTTTCCAGACGCCGTTGTCATTGCCGGAAGACTTGGTCCAGTTGCTGTTGACGCTATTCCATATCCCGCTGCCGCCCTCCACGACGCCGTTGGCGACAGTATTGCCGCCATCCCAATACTGCGTGCCGAGGGTAGGCGAATTGATGACGAGGGTCAGCGTCTTGCCTGCGATGTCGAAGACCCGCCCCACATCGACGGTGCTCAGATCGCTGGGCGTACTGGCGGCAACGAGGTTGGTGCCGGTCAGGCTACCGGTGTAATTGAACAGACGGTAGTTGCCATTGGCCAGGTTGCCCGCGTCGATGATGTTGAAGGTGCTGCTGGTGATCGACAAGTTGCCCTGGATGTTGACCATCGGCGTAAGGCTCGGCGCGCCCAAGGCGAGATCGAGTGTGGCGCCGTTGCTCAGAGTCAAGGAACCCGTGGTCAGGGTATTGCCGCTGCTCAGGGCGAGGCGGCCGCCGCCGGCGACGGTCACGGCGCCGCTCAGGGCGCCGCTGCCGCCAAGCGTGCCGCCGCTGCGGACGTTGACCATGCCGCTGGCCAGGCTTGCGCCGGCAGCGAGGTCCAGGCGTCCGCCGTCTATCGTGGTGAAACCGCTGAAGGTGTTGATGCCGCCCAGGGTCAGCTTGCCGCTGCCCGTCTTGGTGAGGGTGGCGCCCGCAGAGCCGGAGATCGCGCCATTGAGGGTGATGGCGTTGGAACCCGTCACGGTCAGGCCATTGGTCCCCGCAGGCACGTTCAATGCCAGGGAGATGGGATTGTTCACGGTCAGCTGGCTGGCCGAGCTGCGCAGGGTCCCCCCCGCGGCCGTAATTACGCCGCTGCCAGCGAAACCGCCGTTGTCCACCACCAACTCGCCGCCCGTCAGGCTGGTGCTGGTGGCCGCGCCGCTCAACAGCGCGCCGTTGACGGCCCAGGTCCCGCCTTCGACTTGCAGGTTGCTGAAGTTGGTGTACACCGACGAGAAAATCGCACCGCTCCCGGCGGCGCTCGAATCAAACCCGTTGCGCAGGGTCAGCGTGTTGTTGCCATTGGCGCCGCCATCGACGATGCCGACCGGCGCGAATGCCAGGTTGACGCCCAGATTGTTGCCCAGGACGCCGCTGGAGCCGCTGCCCGAGACGCTGCTGCCGGTGACCGCGATGAACTGGTTGGTACTGCCCGCCCCCAGCGACACGCTGCCATATATCGTGCCGCTATTGGTGAAGACATTGCCCTGGCCTGACGTTTCGAACGCAACCCGGCCATGGATGGTGGCGCGATTATTCAGGTGGACCCGGCCGCCGCCATAGACGGCGATCACCGGCCTGGCATCGGCAGCCTCGATGGCGCCGCTTAGCGCCCTGGAGCCGATGGTGCCATTGTTGTCGATGGCGGTCAGCCCGCCGCCGGCATTTTTCACCTCGATCGCCATGCCGTCGAACGTGGACAGGCTCGGCGGCAAATTGCCTGACACGCCGTATATGGCGGCGCCGCTGCTGTTGGTGATGGTCAGGTTGGATGCGACGCCTCCCTCCATTTTCAGCGCCGTGGTGGACTGGTTGAAAGTGCCCCCGCCGGTCGGATCGAAGACGCCGCTGTTGTTCACCGTAATCCCGCGGCCGAGCAGGTGCATCGAGGGCAGGCCGATGACGCTGGAACTGACCGTAGCACCGTTCTGAATATCAAAGAGGAGGTCGTTGCCGGTGACGAAGTAGTCCTGGACCGTGCCGCTACAGGTGAGCGTAGTGCCGTCCGCAGGCGCCACAGGCGTACAGGCGGCGTAGGCCGCGCTGTTGCCAAGCGCGGCGGCCAGCAGCGTGGTCGCGGCGGTCAGCGTGGGCAAGCCGGCCCGGCGCGCGCGCCGCGGGCGTTGGCGGCCTTTGCCCGGGCCTCCAGCGATTTCGCTGACAGCCTGCCACACGCCTACGGCTGCGTTGAACACCACGCGGTAAATTCGGTTCATGGCACCTCCCAGGGGTGCATGGCCCTGGTCTACGAGTGAGATTGCAAGGATTGGAAGGGCCGTTCCGCCCGTCGTGACGCCGCATTGGACGCGGCTGGAGCCAACGTCGCTTTTGTATGCAAATTTTTACAGATCCGCACAATAAGCGATAAGCGGTAACACTGCAACGCTGGATTCTTGCGTGGCCAACATCGCGCGCCGTACCCGATCGGAAAAGATGCCAGCTAGAACAGCACGCCGTCCTGCGGCGACAACGGCGGCGGCAAATTCTTGTCGCCCAGCAATTCCCCGACGTTGATCTCGATGCCGCGGCACAAGGCATCCAGGGGCAGGTTGTTGGGCAGGCGGTCGAAGGGTTCCTCGATCTGCTCGCCCAGGGCGTCCAGCCCGAAGAACGTGTAGGACAGCACGCCTACCATGAACGGCGTCACCCAGCCTATGCTGCCAACCAGACAGAACGGCAGCAGCAGGCAATAGATGTAGACGGTCCGGTGCAGCAGCAGGATGTAGGCAAAGGGAATCGGCGTGCTGCGTATCCGCTCGCAGCCGCCGCCTATGTATGACAGCCGCGTGATCTGGGCATCGATGTCCGCGAGCAGGATGCTGTCCAGCCGCCCTTCCCGCCGCAACTGGGCATAGGCTTGGCTCAAGTCGCCCAGAAGCACACTGGGCGGATTCTCCGCCTGCATGATGCGGGTCGCAGTAGCGGCGGGCAGCCAGGGCTGCAGGCCTTCCTTGGGATCGCTCTGCCTCAGCATGTGCCGCAAGGCATGGGCATAGGCGATGAGGCCGTGCGCCAGTTCACGCTGGCGCACGGCGGGCAGGCCGTCGGGAAGGCTCAGCGTCTGCCGCGTCAGGTTGCGGATGACGATGAGCAGCTCGCCCCAGAGCTTGCGCGCCTCCCACCAGCGTTCGTAGGCCACGCTGTTGCGGAACCCCAGGAAGATGGCCAGGGTCAGTCCGACCAGCGTCAACGGCACCGCGCCCAGCCCCACCCCGCTCAAGGGCAGCCGATGCTCCGCCAGCACCACGGCGGTGGCCAGCAGCATCATGGCGACGACGCGCTTCCAGATGATGGAAACAATCGATCCCTTCAACGTGAACAGCAGCAGCCAGGGAGAGCGGGATGCGGGGCGGACGATCATGACGGCTTACGCTTGGGCGCCTCCCTGCGCGGCTTTGCGGATGCGCACCGGTATCGACTTGTAGGAAGGCGTGCCGCATTCCTTATCGATATAGTCCAGCGGAACCAGGACATTGGCCTCGGGATAGTAGGCCGCGACCGAGCCCCGCGCGATGCTGTATTCAATCGCGGTGATGCCTGCCAGCCGCAGCGTCCGATTCCGCGACACGGTTTCTATGTCCACCAGATCACCGTGCTCCAGGCCCTGCGCGGCCAGGTCTTCCGGATTCATGAAAAGCACGTCGCGGCGGCCGAAGACGCCGCGGTAGCGGTCGTCCAATCCGTAGATCGTGGTGTTGTACTGGTCGTGGCTGCGTATGGTCACCAGCCGCAGCACCTCGTCCGGCCAGGGTTCATAACGCTCGCGCACGCCGGGGAACACCGAGAACATGGCCTTGCCGGTGGGCGTGTTCCACTTGCGCTCGGTCGGCGGCAAGGGCATGCGAAAGCCGCCGGGCACGCGGATGCGCGCGTTGTAGTCGTCGAAACCCGGAACCGTGCGCTCGATCAGGTCGCGGATGCGATCGTAGTTTTGCACCAGCCCCAGCCAGTCGACCTTGCTGTGGGGCAAGGTCGACCGGGCCATGGCGGCGACGATGGCCGGTTCCGAGCGCAGCTCGGCGGACGCCGGCTTGAGCTTGCCCGCCGAGGCGTGGACCATGGACATCGAGTCCTCCACCGTCACCGATTGTGGGCCGTCGGCCTGGACGTCGAGTTCGGTGCGTCCCAGCACCGGCAGCAGGAAGGTCTCGCGCCCCACCAGCAGATGCGAGCGGTTGAGCTTGGTGCCCAGATGCACGCTGAGCGTCAGTTCCTTCATGGCCGCGAAACAGAGTTCGGGATCGGGCAAGGCCACGGCGAAGTTCCCGCCCAGGCAGATGAGCGCTCGGGCGGTGCCGTCGACCATCGCTTCCATGGCCTGCACCGCGTCATGGCCATGGCCCTGCGGCGGCGTGAAGCCGAACTCCGCTTGCAGCTTTGCCAGGAACTCCGGGCTGGGCTTTTCCGTGATGCCGACAGTGCGGTTGCCCTGCACGTTGGAATGGCCGCGCAGGGGGCAGATGCCGGCGCCGGGCTTGCCGAAGTTGCCGCGCATGAGCAGCAGGTCGGCGATCAGCTTGACATTGGCCGTGCCCGTGTTGTGCTGGGTGATCCCCATGCCGTAGGTGACGATGGTGGCGTTGGACTTGGCGTAGGCCTCGGCCACATGCTCCAGGTCGGCGCGCTGCAGGCCGCTTTCGGTTTCGATGTCGGCCCAGGAGGTTGCGTGCAGGTCCGCGGCCAGCGCGTCAAAGCCCAGCGTGTGTTCCGCGATGAACGGGCGATCCAGGACGTTGCCGCGCTGCGCTTCGAGCGCCAGCAGCGCCTTCATGATGCCCTTGAGCGCGGCTGCGTCGCCACCCGCCCGGACCTGATAGTAGGTCGAGGCGATATTGGTCGAGCTGAAGGTCGCCATTTCCACGATGCGCTGCGGATCGGCGAAGCGTTCCAAAGCGCGTTCGCGCAAGGGGTTGAAGACGATGATGGGAACCTTGCGGCGCGCCAATTCGTGCAGCGTGCCCATCATGCGCGGATGATTGGTGCCAGGGTTATGGCCAATGGAAAGGATGAGCTCCGCATGGTCGAAGTCCTCCAGCGAGACCGTGCCCTTGCCTATGCCGATGGACTGCGGCAAGCCCACGCTGGTCGCCTCATGGCACATGTTCGAACAGTCGGGGAAATTATTGGTGCCGAATTCCCGCGCGAACAGCTGAAACAGATAGGCCGCCTCGTTGGAGGCCCGCCCCGAGGTATAGAACTCGGCCTGGTCAGGCGCGTCCAGGCTGCGCAGCGCCTCGCCGATGCGTTCGAACGCGGCATCCCACGATACGGGAACGAATTTGTCCGTGGCCGCGTCGTAGGCCATCGGGTGAGTCAGGCGGCCGAAGTCCTCCAGCTCGTAGTCCGACAGCGCCAGCAATGAAGACACCGTGTGCTGGGCGAAGAAATCCGGCGTCACGCGCTTGCTCGTCGCTTCCCAGGTAACCGCCTTGGCGCCGTTCTCGCAAAACTGGAACGTGGAGCGGTGCTCCTTGTCCGGCCACGCACAGCCTGGACAATCGAAACCCGCCGGCTGGTTGGTACGCAGCAGGACGACGGGGGCCTCCACCACTTCCATCTGTTGCCGCACGGCCTGGGCCGTGGCCTTCAATGCCCCCCAGCCGCCCGCCGGACCGTCATAGGGGCGGATGCCGGGTACTTCACGTCGTTGTTTCATGGCTGGTCTCCTTCAAGCGCCCAATTCCCGCCAGCATGCGGCAACGACAAGAAATGATCTAATTTTTCCTGTGAACCTTTTGATAATCCATGGTTATCAAGGTTTGGCCGCCAGCGAGTGGTTGAGGACGGCCTCCAGGTCCATTTGGCCGGCGATCTGCCAGGCGGCGTCCGATAAGGCAGGCGGCTTGTCGCGCCGCAGCCTGACCAGGCAGACGTCCTCGGCGTGTTCGGGAATGATGGGATGCGCCAGCAGCCCGGCCCCTTCATACTGGGCGGGCAAGGCGCTCAGGGGCATGATGGAGAATGCCCGCCCGCTCTGGCATTCCGTCAGCAGCACGCGGATGTCGTTGCTTTGCAGCACCACGCGCGGCTTGGCTTCCACGCTCTCGAAACATTTGTTCAAGGTCTGGCGGTTTTGCATGTCCGGGCTGAGCAGGCAGAGCGGAAGTTCGCCCACTTCCGACCAATCCAATTGGCGCGGCAAGGAGGCCTGCTCGTTCGCCACCAGCACGTAGCGCTCGGCGTACAGCGGCATCACGTCAAAGTCGGCGCTGTCGAGCACGGACCGCTCATAGAGGATGCCCAACTGGATTTCCTGGGCCTTCAGCCGGCGCAGGATTTCCGGAGTGCTGAGCGAGGTGACTTCCAGCGTCAGTTGGGGAAGGATCTCCCGATACTGGGCGCTGAGCAGCGTCGCCGCATGGTTGGCAGTGGGAATGGCGCCTATCGCCAGGTGGCCTTGCGGCACGCTGCGCACGAGATCGGCCTCCTGCCGCAGCCCCTCCAGCGAAGCCATCACCTGCCGCACCCATTGGATCACCCGCTCGCCTTCGGGCGTAATGCCTTCGAAGGTCCGGTTGCGCTTGACGATCGTGATTCCGAGTTCGCGCTCCAGTTCGCGGATGCCGTTGGACAGCGCGGGTTGCGAGACATGACAGCTTTCCGCCGCCCGTCCAAAATGCCGGTATTTGTCCAGGGCCAGGAGATAGGAGAGCTGACGGATAAACATGGACATCCCCGGATTTCATCGTCGACTTCACGGCTTATAGCGCAAAGCGGTTCAGGTCCGCTTGCAAGCCATGCGGCCGATCTTACTCCCGGCACTTGCTGGCGCGATGCGCCATGTAGCCGAAGACGCAGGCGGCGGCGATGCTTGCCACCCAGACCGCAAGATGCAGCGGCCGTGCCCAAGCCGACCTCAGGCTCTCGTCGAACGCCATCGCCAGCATATCGGCAGAAGCCACGGCCAGCCATAGCAGCGCCGCCGCCCGCCATTGCTCCGTCCACAAGCGGCGCTCGCCTCGCACCAAGGCATGCACGCCGCAAACCATCCATGCCAGAAAGAAAGCCGTCACCTCGCGTTCATGCAACCCCGCCGCATGTGGCCACGCCAGGCGATTGGCCAGCAGGTACGCGGCGCAGGCGCACGTCGGGCCGCAGATCATCGCCACATTCAACCGGTGGGCAGCGCGGCCGAAGCGGGAGGCGGCCGCCGCCGGCCGCGCCGCGTACAGGACCAGTCCCGTCGCGATCATGGCGGCGCCTGACAGGGCCAGCAGGAAGTACAGCGCGCGCAGCAGCGGCGCGGCGTAGTAGCCATAGTGCAGCCCTCCGAGCGTCCGGATCAGTTGCAAGGATCCAGGATAGGCGGTTTGCGCATCGACGACCCGGCCCGTCGCCGCATCCAGGCTGACGCGGTCGGGAAAGGCCAGCAGGCGGTCATCGTACCGGCGCCAGACATCCGCAAGCGCGCCTTGAGTGCCAGGCTGCCTGACCGTGATCGCGGCGATCTTGCCCGCGCCCAGTTCCGCCTCGGCGCGCTGCGCCAGGGCGGCCAGCGGCAGCATTGCGCTCGCACCGCTGCGCGGCGAACTGGCCGGCGGCTGCGGAAACACGTCCGCCACCATCGCCGCCACGTCGCCGCCATAGCGGCTTTGCACGCCTGCGGGCAGATAGCCCAGCAACAGCGTGCTCAAGGCGGTGAGCAGGATCATGCAATGAAACGGCAGCGGCAGCACCGACAGGACGTTGTGCGCATCGAGCCACGCGCGGCCGGGCGAAGCACGCGGCCTGAACAGGAAGAAATCCGCGAAGAAGCGCCGGTGCACGATGACGCCGGAAACCAGCGCCGCCAGCAGCGCCAGGGTACAGGCGCCGACCACCCAGATGCCGGCCTGGCCAGCATGCAGGCTGTAGTGGAACTCGACCAGGAAGTCGCCGCCCTCGGTGTCACGCGGCACGATCTCGCGCCCGCTGGCCGGATCGAGCAGCACGGCGCCGCCGCCCTTTTCATCCTCCCATGACAGCCCCAGCAGGGAACGGCGCGCATCCGGCAGCTCGATGCGCCAGGAAGCCGCCGCCGCGGCATTGCGCGCCAGCCAGTCTTGCGCGCGCTCCAGGGTTGACGGCTGGTCCGCTCGACCAGCCGCGGAACTCTCCGGCTTCATCCAGAGGCTGATTTCAGGCGCGTAGACACTGAGCGCGCCCGTCAGGAACACTGCAAACGCCAGCCAGCCGAACAACAGGCCGACCCAGGTATGCAGCCAGGCCATGCGCTGGCGCAGGCTTCCTTCCGGATAGGCGTTCATGCCGCCGCTCCCCACGCCATGGCCCAGCAGCCCGCGCAGCCTGCGGCAATGATCAGCCACACGCGACCCACGCTGCGGGCCGCGAAAGCCCATATCGCGAGGCCCACGTGCGCGGGAATGGCGGCCAAGGCCGGATAGAGGATGGCGTCGGCAGGCGCCAGCGGCAGTCGCGCCGCCGCTGCCACAGCGGCCCAAACCAGCGCATAGGCGCCCAGCGTGGCCGCGCCCGCACGCGCCGTCACGCCGCGCCAATTGCCGTGCGGCCTCACCATGCGTACCGCAGCGTGGCCAACACCAGCCGCCCGGCGCCGTAGGTGCACGACGTGGTGGTCACGCAAGTGCCCACATACGTGCGGTCGAACAGGTTGCTGGCGTTCAGCGACAGCGTCATGCCCCGCATCGCGGGCTGCATCCGGCCCAGGTCGTAGGACAGGGCGGCATCGACCAGCGTCACCGCCGGAATGCGCAAGGTGTTGGCCGCATCGCCCCAGTCGGCGCCGATGTAGCGCACGCCCGCTCCCAGTCCCAGACCCTGCAGCGGCCCCTCCTGCACCTTGTATGCCAGCCATGCCGCGGCCTGGTGCGCCGGCGCGTAGTACTGCTTCTTGCCCTGCCGCGACTGCGGCGCGCCATCGACGATGTCGACGTTGGAACTCTTGGTCACCACGGCGTCGACGTAGGAGTACGAGGCGATCACGTCCCAGCCGCGCGCGAGGCTGGCCTTGCCTTCCAGTTCGATCCCGCGCGAGCGGACCTCGCCCGCCTGCAGCTGGAAGCCCGGAGGACGGCCCGGCGTGGTATCGCTGGTCAGCACGTTGGTTTGCGTCAATTGATAGGCCGACAGCGTCACCATGCTGTCGCTGCCCGGCGGCTGGTACTTCAATCCCGCCTCGATCTGCCGGCCCTTGGTCGGCTGGAATGGGTTGCTCTCGTAGTCGGTGCCTCCCGTGGGCGCGAAGGACGTCGAGTACGCCACATAAGGCGCCAGGCCGCTTTCCAGCATGTAGGTCAGGCCCGCCCTGCCGGTAAAGGCCGAATCGTTCTGCGCGACCTTGCCGGACGTCAGCAGATTGCGGGTCGTGCCGCGCGCCATGTCGTAGCGGCCGCCCAGTGTCAGCAGCCAGTTGCCGTACGAGATCTGGTCCTGCGCGTAGACGCCGGACTGTTCGGTGCGCTGGCGCGAATCGATGCGGGGAATCAGGTCCGAGATGCCCGGCCGGGGCCGCCCATACACCGGATCGTAGAGGTCCAGCGGCGGCACGCCGGCGATGACGTTGGCGAACTGGTAGGTGTCGCGCATGTCCAGATAGTCGAAGCCAGCCAGGAACTCGTGCCCGACCTGGCCGGTGTTGAAGCGCGCGACGGCCTGGGTATCCACGTTCAGCGTCGCCCCGGTGCCCTTGCCCTGCGACATCGAACGCGACCAGGTGCGCATGTCCACCGGATTGAGCATATAGCCCACGGTGGTGCGCGCCTCGCCCCGCATGTGGCTGTAGCGCAGTTGCTGCCTGACGGTCCAGGTGTCGTTGAACTGGTGCGAAAACAGATAGCCCGCCGAGTACTGCTCCCGGTCATAGGTATCCCAGCCGGGTTCGCCGGTATAGCGGTCGCGGGGAATGCGGCCGTTGGGATTGGAGTAAAGCGTGCCTGCCGCCGGCAGATTGCCGTACATGGGCACCTGGTGGTCCTTTTGATAGAAGCCCAGCAAGGTCAGCGAGGTGGCCGCCGACGGCCGCCACGTCAATGCCGGAGCGACGAAGGTCCGGTCCTCTTCCGAGTAATGGGCGGACTGGGCCGCATCGCGCTGCAATGCGACCAGGCGATAGCTCCACTGTCCGTCCTGGTCCATCGGGCCGCTCAAATCGGCGGCAGCCTGGATCCGGCCATAGCTCCCGGTCTGCAACTCGATCTCGCGCTGGGGCGCCGGCGTCGGCAGCTTGCTGACCATATTGATGAGGCCGCCGGGCGTATTCTGGCCGTACAGCACCGAGGACGGCCCTTTCAGCACCTCCACCCGCTCCAGCCCGTAGGGCTCGATCTGCAGCATGCCAAAGCTGTATGCGCCAAATGGCAGCCGGGCGCCGTCCAGGTTGTTGCGCGCGGCGTGGCCGCCGCGCAGGTAGATGTTGTCGTAGCGCAGATCGGCGCTGCCGCCCGGCGAATAGGCGCCCGGCGTGTAGGCCAGCGCCTCGACGATGCTGCGCGCGCCTCGCATCGTTATCTCGTCGCGCGTGACCACGTTCACCGTCTGCGGGATCTCCAGGATGGGCGTGTCGGTCTTGGTGCCGCTGGCGCTGCGCTGCGCCACGATGCCGGCTACGGGTCCGTAGGCCGACTCGTCCGTGCCCTCCACCCGCACCGCCGGCAGCACTGCCGCCGGCTCGTTGGGCACGCGCCTCAGCGTGTAGACATTGGCGCCATCGCGCCGCGCCGCCAACGGCGTGCCCGCCAGCAATTTGGCCAGCCCCGCCTCGACCGTCCATGCGCCTTGCAGCCCGGCCGTGCGCAAGCCTTCGGCCAGCGCCGGGTCGAACGAAAGATTGATGCGAGCCACCCCGGCGAAGGCCGACAGCGCCGGTCCCAGCGGGCCCGCCGGAATGTCGAACCGTGCCTGGACGGCTGCGCCGGACGTATTCGCAGCCGGCTGCGCGTGGATGGCCGGCGCCACTGCCACCAGTGCCGCGCAGAGCGCGCCAGCGGCGGCGCGGCGGTTCGTGCGGCAAGCTGGCCTGGCCGCGTTGTTCTTGCTTGAAAGCATGCTGATCCCGACGAAGTACGAGCGAAGGTGCTATATGGACTTGTCGGACGAAGCGAAAAAAGGGGCCAAAAATCCGCGCGCCACGGTCAGGCCGGCGCCACGCTGACCCAGTAGCGGCTGCGCGAAACCACCCGCACCGGCAGGCTGCGCGACACCGCCAGCAGCACCGCATCGGTGTCATCCACCTGGAACCCGCCCGAGATGCGCAGATCGGCCACCGCCGGATCGCAGCGCAACAGGCCCGGGCGATAGCGCGCCAGCTCCTTCAGGAAGTCGGCCAGCCTCATGTCGTCCGCATAAAGCACGCCATCCAGCCAGGCTTGCGGCGGATGGACATAGGCGCGAGGCGCCAGGACTTCACGGTCCGAAAACTCGGCGCATTGCCCTGCCGCCAGCACGACGCCCGCCGCCGCCGCACGCGGCTGCAGCCGCACCTGCCCTTCGATCACCGCGACCCGGCTGCGCGCATCCAGTTGCCGCACGCCGAAGTACGTGCCCAAGGCCTGCACGCTGCCTTCGGCGGTGCGCACCCGCAGCGGCCGAGGGTCCGGCGGCGCCGCATGGGCCGAACGCAGCAGGATTTCGCCCTCCCGCAGCAGCACCAGACGTTGTTCCGCCGAATAGTCCAGGTCCACCGCCGAGGCGGTATTGAGCGCCAGCACGCTGCCGTCCGGCAGCTGGAACTGCCGGCGTTCGCCACTGCTGGTGGCGTAGTCCGCCGTCCAGCTCTGCCAGGGCGCCGTGCGCCATGCCAGCCAGCCCGCCGGCCCCCCCACGATCAGCCCCGCCAGCACCCGCAGACCCGCGCGTCGCGTTGCGTCCGCGTCCATGGCGGCCCGCCCCAGCCCCGGCGGCAAGCCGCCGAACTTGGCCAGGACAGCCTGCGCCCGGGTCCAGGCGCGGTCGTGCTCGGGGCTGCGTTGGCGCCAACGCTCACAGGCCAGCTTGTCCGCATCGGAGAAGCGCCCCGAATGCAACCGCACCAGCCAATCCGCGGCTTCGCCCGCGATCTTCGGATCGATGGCGTCCGTCGCTGCCGTCATGACGCCGCCAGGATGCAATGCTTGAAGGCCTCGGCCATGTAGCGCTTGACCGTGCGCACGCTCACCCCCATCTCGACGCCGATCTGCTCGTACGTCAGGCCGTCGAGTTGCGACAGCAGGAATGCGATCCGGGCCTTGTCCGGCAGGGCCGCCAGCAAGGCGTCCACCTCGCGCAGCGTCTGCAGCACCATCAGGCGCTGCTCTTCCGACGGCGCATGCCGCGCCGGCATGGCCGCGAGGGCGTCGAGGTAGGCCTGCTCCAGCGCATGGCGCCGGTACAGGTCCACCATCAAGCGCTTGGCGATGGTGGTCAGGTAGGCGCGCGGCTCCTGCAACTCCGGCATGGCGCGCCGGCGATAGCTGCTCAGCAACCCGACAAACGTGTCCTGGGCCAGGTCGGCGGCGTCGGCGCTGTTGCCCAGCCGCCGGCGCAGCCAGCCGAACAGCCAGCCGTGATGCGCGTCGTAGATGCGCTGCACGGCGACGGCGGAAGTCGGGTCGGGGGGAGGCATGGCGAGGACGTGGTCGGATTACTTCGATAATGGGAATTAATCGCAATTATCGCCACAAATCCGCCCTCCGGCAATCCACGGTTTCCGATCGCACGGCCCCGGCCGGCGCGGCCGATCGAGCGAACGAAACCGGATTGGACTGGGAGCCTGCGCCAGCTCGCGGCCAGCGGCGGCCGCTTTCAAAGCGCTTTGCCGTATGCCTCGAAGTCCTCCGGATCCAGCCAATCTTTCAAAGCCTCGGCATCCGGCGGCTGCGGCGCCGTCGGCCTGGCGCTGGGCGTCCTGCTGAAGCGCGGAGCCGGCGCGGGCTGCGTGATGCCGTCCACCTCCAGCAGCGTGCCGCGCGCCCTGACCTGCGGATGCATGGCGGCGTCCCTCAGCGTCTGCACGGGCGCCACGCATACATCCAGATGTGCCAGCCTTTCGCACCAGTCGTCGCGACTGCGCTGGGCGAAGGCCGCAGCCAGCACCGTCCGCAAACGGGGCCACGTGTTCCTGTCCTGGTGGTCCCCCAGTTCGCGGATGGCATTGTCGTCCAGGCCCAACTGCCGCAGCAGCAGCTCGTGGAAGCGGCGTTCTATCGGGCCGACCGAAAGCCATAGGCCGTCGGCGCATGGGTACACGTCATAGAACGGCGCGCCCGAATCGAGGATGTTGCTGCCCCGTTGGGACTGCCATGCGCCCGACGCGGCCAGGCCGTAGAACGCCGTTGCCATCGAGGCCACGCCGTCCATCACGGCGGCATCCACCACCTGGCCCTGCCCGGACTGGCGCGCTTCGATGATGGCGGCCAGCATGCCCAATGCGAGATAGGGGCCGCCGCCGCCGAAATCGCCCACCAGCGCGAGCGGCGGCGTGGGCGGCTGGCCTGCGCGGCCGATGGCGTCCAGCACGCCGGTGACGGCGATGTAGTTGATGTCATGTCCGGCCACTTGCGCCAGCGGGCCGTCCTGCCCCCAGCCGGTGATGCGGCCGTAGACCAGCCGGGGGTTCTCCGCCAGGCAGGCTTGCGGCCCCAGGCCCAGCCGCTCGGTCACGCCGGGACGGAATCCTTCGATCAGCCCGTCGGCCTTGCGCAGCAACCGCAGCACCAGGGCGACGGCGCGCGGGTCCTTCAGGTCCAGCGCGATGGAACGCCGGCTGCGCAGCAGCAGGTTGTACTTCAGCTCGCGCTTGACCCCCAGGTCGGCGGGCTCCTTGCGTTCGATCCGCAGGACGGTCGCGCCCATGTCGGCCAGCAGCATGGCCGCCATCGGTCCCGGACCGATGCCGGCCAGCTCGATGATCCTGATTCCAGCCAAAGGTCCCATGTGTTCGTCTCCCCATGCATGGCGGCGCATGTGCCGCCGGATCAACACAATTCAATGGCGATGGCCGTGGCTTCGCCTCCGCCCAGGCACAGGCTGGCCACGCCGCGGCGCAGGCCGCGCCGCTCGAGCGAGTGCAGCAGCGTGACGATGATGCGCGCGCCGGTCGCGCCCACGGGATGCCCCAACGCGCAGGCGCCCCCTTCGACGTTGACCCGCTCGGCGGGCAGGCCCAGGTCGCGCAGCGCGATCAGGGCAACCACCGCGAAGGCTTCGTTGATCTCGTACAGGTCCACCGAGTCGCGACTCCAGCCCACCCGGTCGAGCAGACGCGCGATAGCGTGCACCGGGGCGACCGGGAACTGTCCCGGCGCCAGCGCTGCGGCGGCATGTCCGACGATACGCGCGCGCGGCGTCAGTCCCAGCGCCGCCACATGGCTTTGGCGCGTCAGCGCCAGCGCGGCCGCACCATCCGAGATCGAGGACGCGTTGCCGGCCGTGACCGTGCCGTCCGTGGAGAATACCGGCTTCAGACCGGCCAGCCGCGTCGCGTCGCAAAGGCCCGGCGTCTCGTCGTCGACAACGAGCGCGCCTGGCGCCACGCCGCGGCGATTCCGCGCCGCGATGGGCGCAATCTCCGCCGCGAAAGCCCCGGAGGCGATGCTGCCCTGAGCCCGCAATACGCTCTGTTCCGCATAGATATCCTGTTGGGCGCGGCTGAAACCGTGCTCGCGCGCCGCCAGATCGGCGTAGTGCCCCATCAGATGGCCTTCGTAGGCGTCCTGCAGGCCATCGCGGTACATATGGTCCAGCAATTGCCCATCGCCCAGCCGGTATCCCTGCCGCGCCCTGGGTATCAGGTGCGGCGCGTTGCTCATCGACTCCATCCCGCCGGCCAGCACCAGGTCCGCCGATCCGGCGCTCAAGATGTCGTGCGCCAGGGTTACGGCCTTCATGCCCGAGCCGCACATCTTGCTTAGCGTGGTCGCCTGCACCGTGATTGGCAGCCCCGCGCCCAGCACGGCCTGGCGCGCGGGCGCCTGCCCCAGTCCGGCGAACAGGCAGCAGCCCATCAATGCCTCCTGGGCGGCATCGGGCGCCAGACCCGCCTGACGGATTGCGGCAGCCAGCGCATGAGCGCCCAGCTCGGGCGCGGTGTAGTGCGACAAGGCTCCCTGAAAAGCGCCAATGGGCGTGCGCTGCGCGCCGACGATGACGACGGGATCTGAATGGTTGGACATGAGTCGATACCTCGATTGCAAGGGAGTTCGAAGAATGCGCGGCTGTCGGTCCGCCTTGCGCTACGCGGCAACGCGCGCCGGCACAGCCGACATGACGCCGCGCACGAAGTCCAGCAAGGTCGGGCTGTCGCCGGCCAGCAGTTGCCTGCCGATCAGGCTGGCGCACTCGTCTTCGCTCGTGCCGGCGGCGCGCCACTCATGCAGCCGCGTGGTGTATATGCCCAGGGCCAGCTCTTCGGTGATCCCGATTGCACCGTGTATTGCGTGCGCCAGGGCGCACACCAGTGGAATGGCTTCGCCTGCCCGCAGCCGCGCGCAGGCCGCAAGCGTGGCGTCGGGAAACAGGGCCCCGCTGGCGCATGCCAGCCGTGCTGCCATGGCGGTGGATGCCACCTGCTCCGCGAGCATGCTGATCTCTTGCTGGATCGCCTGGAAGCGCCCCAGCGCTTTGCCGAACTGCTGGCGCTCGCCTACAAAGGCGACGCAGCGATCGAGCACCGCCTGCATCGCGCCGGCTATTCCGGCGGCGTCGGCGGCGTCACGCCAGGCCCGCACGGCGTCGTCCGGCAAGGCGATGCGGCCAAGGACCGCCGGTGAGTCCGCCCATTCGGGCGCGGCGCTCGCGCGCGGCCGGAACAAGCCGGGGTCCGACGCGGCGGGCGCGGCCACCAGCAACAGGCCGTCATCGCGCTGGACCAACAGGGTGCGCGCCAGTCCGGCTCCTGGCGTCTGGACGCAACGCAGGCCGCGCGGCCCCGGCAGCGCTCGGGCCAGGGCGATGGGCCCTTCGGGCACGGTCTGGCCGCTGGTGCGCAACAAGGCGCGCGCGAGCATGGTGTCGGCCAGCGGGTAAGGCAGCGCCAGGGCGCCCGCCGCACGCAGCAAACCCTCGGCGTCCTCCAGCGACAGTCCTGCGCCGCCCAGTTCCGCGGGCGTCAACGCGTCCACGTAACCGAGCGCATCGATGTCCCGCCACGTATCGGCGACGAGATTGTCCGCCCCAGCGCCCTCGCCGGCCGCCTCGATCTCGCGGACCCGCTCCAGCGGACACAAGCCAGCCAGGGCGCGCGCAAATTCGTCGTACAGGTCTTGCTGCATGGATGCCGGCATGGGCCCTCCTTCAGTGTTCGATGGGCCTTAGCGCAGGCCTAGCTCGCGCGCGATGATGCCGCGCAGGATATGGCGGGTACCGCCGCGCAGTGAAAAGGTCGGATTGATCAGGGTCAGGTAGGCCAGCGTGCGAGCAAGCGTCTCGTCAGGCGCCGCACCGGCGTCCGCGCGCAAGGCCTGGCCTATCCATTCGGGCACGGCCTGTTCGAACTCCGTACCCAGGTCCTTCACCAGCACGGCCGCAAGACTGGCGTCGGCCCCTTCGTTCAGGCGCTGCGTCACCGCCAGCGACATGGCCCGCAGCACCGTCAGCCGCCCGGCCAGGCGCCCCGCCAGGCGGATCTGCGCCTCGTCCGGCGAGGAAGCCCGGCGCAGATGCGCGAGCCAGCCGTCCATCAGCACCATGCTGGAATAGATCCGCTCCGGACCGCTGCGTTCCAGCGCCAGTTCAGCCGTGACCTGCCGCCAGCCGCTGCCCTCTTCGCCTACCAGCGCATCGCGCGGCAGGCGGACGTTGTCGAACAGGACTTCACAGAAATGCGCATCTCCCGCGATGTCGCGGATCGGACGAATTTCAATGCCGGGCAAGGACAGGTCGAAGATCATCTGCGACAGCCCTTTGTGCCGGTCTTCCGGCACGCCCGAGGTGCGTACCAGCGCGCACATGTAATGCGAGCGGTGGGCGTTGGTGGTCCAGATCTTGCGGCCGTTGAGCAGCCAGCCGTCGCCATCAGGGGTAGCGCGCGTGCGCACGCTGGCGAGGTCGGATCCGGTATCGGGCTCGCTCATGCCAATGGCAAAGAAGGCTTCGCCCCGGATGATGCGCGGCAGGTAGAAGTCGCGCTGCGCCTGCGAGCCGTAATGCAGAATCAATGGCGCGGTCTGGCGATCGGCGATCCAATGCGCCGACACCGGCGCACCCGCCGCGAGCAGCTCCTCGCTCAACACGAAGCGGGCGAAATTGCTGCGTTGCGCGCCGCCATAGGCGGCGGGCAAGGTCAGGCCCAGCCATCCCTGCCTCGCCAGCGCGCGGCTGAACTCCGCGTCATAGCCCATCCAGGAGCGCGCCCGTAGGTCCGCCGGCATGTCCTTCAGCGCCTCGCGCAGAAAGGCGCGCACTGACGGACGCAACGCCTCATCCTGCGCAGGAATCGCGGCAAGCCGCTGTGCCTCGTTGATAGCGCCCAATGTGATCCCCGGAACGCGCGGCGTCACGGCGCCGCCGCGCGCATTCCAATTTGCGAAAGTGCCGTGCAAACCCGGCCCGCGGCGGAGCGCGCGGGCTTTATGGCAATCTACACGGGGGGCACATCACGGTCTAATATTAGATGTGGACCGGGCAATACATCACAAATATCGCGAGCCCGGCGCATCAAGGGAGGCGCCCGTGGAGCTACGCCAGCTCAAGCAGCTGTTGGTCCTGTCCGAAACACTCAACTTCCATCGGGCCGCCGAGCGGCTGCACATGGCACAGCCGCCACTGTCGACCGCGATCAAGAAGCTTGAACAAGAGCTCGGCGTACAGCTTTTCGATAGGCTGCCGGCCGGCCTGCAGCCCACGCCAGCAGGCCAGGTTGTGCTGCGGTATGCACGTACCACTCTGTTCTATGCCGAGGAGATCCGCCGCGCGGCGAGGGAAGGTGCCAGCGGCGAACAAGGTGTCCTGAAGGTGGGCTTTGTCGGCTCGTCCACCTACTCGCTGATGCCGCGGCTGCTGTCGGAATTCCGCAAGGACTACCCGCGCGTCGACCTGATCATCGAGGAGTCCACCACCGTCGATCTGCTGCGCCGGCTGGACGCGCACACGCTGGACGTGGCGCTAGTTCGATTCCCTGTGCTCGAACCCACGGCCGCTCGCATCACCTTGCTGCAACCCGATCATCTGATGCTGGCAGTGCCAGCGGGCAGCCGCCACGCGCAGCGCGAGGACGTCGCGTTGAGCGAACTGGCGGATGAGCCGTTCATCGGCTATTCGCGCACGCATGTTCCGGGCATGCACGCGCTGGTCATGTATGCCTTCCAGCAGGCAGGCGTGGTGCCGCGCATTGCGCAAGAAGCGATCCAGGTGCAGACCATCCTGAGCCTGGTCGAAAGCGGGCTGGGCGTGGCCATCGTGCCGGCGGTGGCCCGCCGGCAAGCGGGCAGCAATGTGCGCCTGGTCAATGTTTCGCAGCTGGCCGAAACCATCAAGGTGGGCATCGCCCTGGCAGTGCACCCGGACAATGCCACCCCTACCACCGCCAATTTCGTCGAGATGGCCTGCCGCCTGATGCGGCCGGCGCCCACGGTCGCGGCCCCCGAATGACGGGGCCTGGACGCGTCTACTCCTGCTGGATATTGGCCAGCTTGGCGATGCGCCGCATGGACTCGAGCTCGTCCTTCTGGAAGGCCGCGAGCGTCTCGAGGCCGCCGACAAACGACTCGCCGCCCAGATTGGCCATGAACGCGCGGCCCTCGTCGCTGCGCACCAGCGCCTGCACTGCATCCGACACGCGCGCCACGATGGCGGGATCGACCTTCGCGGGAAAGAACGCAGCCGTCCAGGCATAGGCCTCGTAGCCCTTGGTGCCGCTCTCCTGCATCGTAGGCACGTCCGGCAGGTCCTTGATGCGCTTCGCGCTGGTCACTGCCAGCGGCCTCAGCTTGCCGCCGCGTATCAGCGGCAGCGCGGCGCTGACGTCGGCCAGGCTGTACTGCACCACGCCGCCCGCCAGATCCGCCAGGGCGGCCGACGTGCCCTTGTACGGCACGTGCGTGGCCTTGATCCCGTTCTGCTCATGGAACAGCTCCAGCACCACCTGATAGGTCGCGGTTCCGCTCGCGAAGTTCAGCTTGCCGGGCGCTTCCCTGGCGGCCGATACCAGGTCCGCCACGTTGCGGTATGGCGAGTTGGCCGGCACCACCAGCACCATGGGAAAACGCGCGATGGGCGCGACCGGCGAAAAATCCTTGATCGCGTCATAGGGCAGGTGCTTGAAGACGGCGGCATTGGTCGTCATGGGCGAATTGCTGGCCACGAACATCGTGTAGCCATCCGGCGCGGCGGTCGCCACCGCCTGGGCGGCGATGAAGCTGTTGGCGCCCGGCCGGTTCTCGACGATGAACGGCTGTCCGAACTGCTCGGCCAGATGTTTGGACAGGAATCGCGCCGTGGTGTCGGCGCCGCTGCCGGGCGGCAGCGAGACGATGATCTTCACCGGATGCGAGGGATACTTTTCCGCGGCGCGGGCGTTGCCGCCCAGCGCCAGCGCCGCGCCCAGCATCGCCGTCATGGCCAGGGTCCTGATATTCATACTTGTCTCCGCAAGGCTGTTCCATTCATAGTCATGGCCTCGCGGCCATGGCGTTTGCCATATTCATTCAGGCTGTATGCCTGCCATCCTGACCGCGTCGCCCCAGCGCCGGACCTCCTGCCCCAGATAAGCCTGGAACTCGGCGGGCGAGGAACTGCGCAGGTCTACCCCCTGCGCCGTAAACGGTCCGGCGATGGCCGGATCGCGCACCGCCGCGGCCACCGCCTGGTTCAGGCGCTGGATCACCGGCTGCGGCGTGGCAGCCGGCGCCAGCACGCCTTGCCAAGTACTCATCGTAAGGTCCTGCAAGCCGGCTTCGCGCAGCGTCGGCACCTGCGGCAACGCGGGCGACCGTTCGGCGCCGGTCACGGCCAGCGCCTTGACCCTGCCGTCACGGATATAAGGCAGCGCCGAGCTGATCGCGTCCACCATGAACTGCACCTGGCCGCCCAGCATCGCCACCATGGCCGGATTGGTGCCCTTGAAGGGAATGCCCACGGCGCGCGTGCCGGTGGCATGCAGGAACAGCGCCACGCTCAAATGCGTGATGTTGCCGACGCCGCCGGTGCCATAGCTGAGCGCATCGGGACGCGCCTTGAGGTAGGCGATGAATTCGCTGGTGTCCCTGGGCGGCAAGGCATTGGTCGTCATCAGCACCAACGGGATCGAGGCCGTCAGCCCCACCGGCGCGAAATCGCGCAATGGGTCATAGGGCAGCTGCCGGTACAGCGCGGGGCTGATAGCCAGGCCCGACGAGTGATATAGCAGGGTGTATCCGTCGGGCCGCGCGCGCGCCACGGTTTCGCCAGCGATGTTGCCGCTGGCGCCGGTCTTGTTCTCGACGACCACGGGCTGGTCCAGTTGCCGCGCCACGTGCTGCGCCACGGCCCGGGCCAGCACATCGGTCGGACCGCCCGCCGCGTAAGGCAGGATCAGCCGCAAGGGCTGCGCCGGCCACGCCGCGGGATTGGCGACGGCGCGCGCCAGCGGCAGGCCAGCCAGCGCGCCTAAAGCGGCCACCAGCGTTCTTCTTTTTGTCTCCATGGATCTCCTCCTTATGTCGCCTCGTTGTCGGTTGCGCGTCGGCGAGGCTGCCGTGGCCAGGGCGCAAGCCTCAGCCGCGCGTCTTGTCCAGGTATGCGTCCAATGCGCTGGCGTGCTCTTGCGTGTGGTGCGCCAACGCCTGGAAGCCGGCCGATAATTCCAATAGGGTATCCAGCCGGGTGTGCTGGCCTTCGCGCAGCAAGCGCTTGGTCAGACGCAGCGCATGGCCGGAATGCTGGGCAATCTCCTGTGCCAGGGCCATGGCGGCCGGCAGCAGCGCCTCCTGGCTGAGCACCTGCGAAACCAAGCCCATGTCGAGCGCCTGGGCGGCGTCGACGCTACGGCCGGTAAACGCCAGCTCGCACGCGCGCGACATGCCGACCACCCGCGGCAGCAGCCAGGCGCCGCCGTCTCCCGGCGTCAGGCCCAGCTTGACGAAGCTCTCGGCGAAGCGCGCCTCCTCGGCGGCCAGACGCATGTCGCACATGCAGGCCAGGTCGCAGCCCGCGCCGATGGCCGGCCCGTTGACCGCCGCTATCGTCGGCACTTCCAGATTGCACAGGGCCAGCGGCACACGCTGGATGCCATCGCGGTAGGCCTGCCGGCTGCGCACCGGCTCGCCCAGGCCGGCGCCGACGGCTGCGGACAAGGTCTTGAGATTGCCGCCGGAAGAGAACACGCCGTGCGCGCCGGTCAGCACCACGGCGCGCACCGACATGTCCGCGTTGACCTCGGCGCAGACGTCCACAAGCGCGTCGATCGCGTCGGGATCGGATAGCGCGTTACGTGTAGCCGCGCGGTCCATGGTCAGGAGCAGCACGGCCCCATGGCGCTCGCGTTTCAGGAAATCAGTCATGGGCAGCTCCGGTCACTGCGGCATCGTTGGTCGCCGTCAAGGTCACGCCATCCCTTAGCAGCGTGGCAATGGCTTCATCCGGGTAGCCGGCCTCCTTCAGCACCTCGACGCTGTGTTCGCCCAGCCGCGGCGCATGCCGCGAGGGGTCGGGCGGCGTGCCGGACCAGCGCGACGGCACCGCCATCGTGCGCAGCTTGCCCTCGCTGGGATGCTCGACCGTGTTGAAGAACCCGACAGCTTCCAATTGTGGATCGCGCAGCAGCGAATCCACCGTGTGCATGGGCATGGCCGGAATATCCGCCGCCTCAAACGCCTCGAGCCATTGCGCGGTCGTGCGCTTGGCGATCTCGTCCGACACCAGGCGATAGATCGCATGGATGTGCTGGGTGCGAGTGCCTATGTCGCGGAACCACGGGTCGGTGGACTCGCGCCCAGGCTGGCCGATCAATTCGAAGAACGCCGCCCATTGCTTGTCCGCGTAGATCAACACGCAGATATGCCCGTCCAGCGTGGCATAAGGGCGCCGGTCCGCGTTCAGGATGCGCGGATAGCCGGGAGGGCCCAAGGGCGGCTCGAAGGACTGGCCTGCCATGTGATCGCCCAGAATCAATTGCGCCATGGTCTCGAACATGGGCACATCGATGGCCTGCCCCTGTCCTGTCCGGGCCCGGTGGTACAGGCCGGCGCTGACCGCGTTGGCCGCGCTGATGCCCACGATGCGGTCGGCAATGGCGCTGGGCGCGTACCGAGGTGTTTCACTGCCAGCCTGGACCGACAACGCCGGGATGGCCACCGCGCCCTGGATCAGGTCGTCGTAGGCAGCGCGCGCCGCATAGGGCCCCCGCTGATCGTAGCCGTAGACGCCCACATACAGGATCGCCGGGTTGACCTGCGCCAGCTCCTGATAAGACAGCCCCAGCCGCGCCATGGCCTGCGGCCGCACGTTGTAGATCAGGACGTCGCAGGTCGCCGCCAGCTTCAGCAGCGCGTCGCGGCCGGCGGGCCGCTTCAAGTCCAGCACGACGCTGCGCTTGCTGCGGTTGGCGTGCAGAAAGATTCCGCCCATGCCAGGATGCCGCGCCGGGCCGATGCCGCGCACGTTGTCGCCGGCCGGAGGTTCGACCTTGATCACGTCCGCGCCCAGGTCTCCCAGTATCTGCGTGGCGTAGGGGCCCATCAGCACCGTGGTGATATCCAGGATGCGCACGCCTTCCAACGGGCCACTCATGCCCTGCACCCCGAACGCCCCGCCCGCACGCGCATCCCGCGCGGCCCGGATATCCTGCAAACACCACCTTCGAACATGACAGCTCCCATTCCAGAATGTCTTGCTGGACATCCTAGGTAAGAACTGCAAGCGTCGGAAATACTATATTTGGGTCAGCCGATACATCCAGGATATTGGCGGGAGATCGCGGCCGAGCCGGCCCTAGTTCAGGGCAGCGCGCCGCCGACCGTGCGCGCCAATTCCCCGTACCGCAACTTTTCGGCCTGAATTTCCCGGGAGAATTCCTTGCTCCCAATCCCCACCACTTCGCCACCGCTCTGCTGGGCCAGTTGCGCCCGCAGCGCCGGATCGTCCATGACCTGTCGCATCATGTCTTCAAGCTTGCCGGCTATCGCCGGAGGCGTCTTGGCGTGTATGGCGAAGCCTATGAAAATGTACAGGGAGTAGCCGGGATAGCCCGATTCCTGCACGGTCGCCACGTCGGGCAGCAGCGGATGACGCTGGTCTCCGGCTACGGCCAGCGCCCGGATTTTCCCCGAGGCGACCAGGGGCGCGGCGCCGGCGATGTCTATCAACGCCAGATCCACCGAGCCCCCCACCACGTCCGCCACTGCCTGCGCGGCGCCCTTGTATGGGACATGGTTGAAATCCACGCCCGCGCGGCTGGCCAGGTCGAGCGCGCCCAGGCGATAGCTGTTGCCGTAGGTGGCCAGGCTGACGCCGCCCTTGTCGCGGCGGGCTGCCGCGACGACGTCGCCCAGATTCTTGTAGGGCGAACTCACCGATGCGACCAGCACGGCCACGTGCCGGGTCACGTTGAGCATCGGCAGCAGATCCTCGGGGCGATACGGCAAGTCTTTTACAAACAATGGGTTGATCACTGTCGCGCTGGGGCTGATCAACACCACGGTGTAGCCGTCGGCTGGCGCGCTCAGCGCCACCTGGGTGCCTAGCGAGAGTTCGGCGCCGGGCCGGTTCTCCACCAGTGTGGACTGGCCCGCCACTTTGCGCAGGTGCTCGGCGAAGGTGCGCGTCATCGTATCGCCGCTGCTGCCGGGTCCGATGGGCACGATGAAGCGTATGGGCCGTGAAGGATAGGCATCGGCTCCGGCTCCTGCGGCCGGCATCGAAGCAAGCAGTGCGGTGCAGGCGAGCACTGCAGCGCGCCACGCGGTTCTGGCAACGGACATGGTTTCGTCTCCTCGGGTTCTTGTGGCCTGTCACGATAGCGACAAGAACTCCGGCGTGCCATGCGGGAACCGACGATCAGCTATGCACGGTCTGAACAGCTGTCTGCCAGGCCTTGGCCCAGCGCGCCTCGCGCATCTGCGCGGCCTGCTGCAATCGGACGAAGTGCTCTCCCAGCACCGCGACCAGGCAGCGCTCTACCGCAAGGCTCGCGCGGTTGATGCGGTGCTTGGCGCCGGTGGCGCAGAAGGTGTGCAAGGTGAGCGCCGGTTCGACGATGCGGGAAATCGCCAGGTCGCCTTCGTCCAGGTAGTCCTCGATGCGATGCACCTGGGTAATGGCATGGCGGCCGCAGCGGCGCACCACCTCGCGGATCATCGCGCCGGAGTTGATCTCCAGTTCCGCGCGCAACTCCAGCTGCATGTCGCGGGTGCGTTCACGCACCACGGCCTCCACGGGGTTGGGCGAAGGCGGCATCACGATGGACAAGCCGTTCAATGCGGCCAGCGGCACGGTGGGGTCGCGCAACAGCGGCGAATCGCGCCGGCCCAGCAGCACCAGGTCGGACGAAAACAGGCGCTGTGCCTGGGCGGGCGGCTCGGGCTGGCAGCTGTTGAAGACGCCGATATCGAGCTTGCCCGCCGCCAGCCTGTCCATCACGTCGCGGCTGTAGCTTTCGTGTATGACCAGATGGATCCTGGGAAACTGGGACGTTATGCGATTCACCAGCATCGACACCGGGCCTTCGGCGGCCCAGCGCGGCAAGGCGATCTCCACCGTGCCGGACGGCTGCTCATTGGTGGAGGAAGCCAGCTCCAGGAAGCCGGTGGCGCCATCCAGCAGGCCCTGCGCCACGGGCAGCAGCGCCACGCCCAACTCGGTCAGCAGCACGCCGCGGCCAGTGCGGTTGAACAGGCGGCCGCCCAACTGTTCTTCCAGTTCCAATACCCGCCGGCTCAGCATGGACTGCGAGCATCCCCGCAGCACCGCCGCCTGCGAAAAACTGCCTGACTCCGCAGTCGCGACGAAAGCGGACACGTTCTCGATCTTCAGCTCATCGGCTGCGCGGGCCACCAGTTTCACTTTCTGTCTCCTGCCGGGATGGGACAGCCTGCATTGGTTTTTTTTGATCATATCAGGGCGTATCGCGCCCATGCGGCCTGGCGCGGCGCCGCGTCAAAGGTGCTGCGTTGCGGCAAGCGCGCGCCGACCGGCTGCTTCATCCATGCCGGATCGGGATCAACCCGCAGCAACTCCGGGAGCGTTCTTGCTGCCACGCAGCACGGACCGAATCACGGCGAATCGACCTGAGCGTTGCCGATCCTGCATACCTGCCATCCGCTGCGCGTGCTTACCCCGCTCGCCCTCCATGCCTACAGTTGGCCCATCCCGATTCCGGGTGTACGGATCAACCTGCCAAGGAGATGAAATGGCTGGAGTACTTGAAGGGAAAGTCGTTCTGGTCACCGGCGCCGGCCGCGGCGTCGGCCGCGAAATCGCCCTGCTGGCGGCGCGCGAGGGCGCAGCCGTGGTGGTCAACGATCTGGGCGGCAGTCCGAACGGCGAAGGCGCAGGCACGTTGGACCCGGCATCCGAGGTGGTCGCGGAAATCCGCCAGGCAGGCGGGCGCGCCGTCGCCAACGGCGACAGCGTCTCCGACCCGGATGCGGCGGCGCGCATGGTACAGACCGCCGTCGATAACTTCGGACGGCTGGACGGCGTGGTCAATAACGCCGGCATCCTGCGCGACCGGATGTTCCACAAGATGAGCAACGTGGACTGGCAGCAGGTCATCGACGTGCATCTGCGAGGCGCCTACAACGTCAGCCGCGCCGCCGCCGCGATGTTCCGCGAGCAGCAGTCCGGCGCCTACGTGCACATGACCTCGGCAGCCGGCCTGGTGGGCAACATCGGCCAGGCCAATTATTCGGCGGCCAAGCTGGGCATCGTCGGGATATCGCGCTCCATCGCGCTGGAAATGGAACGTTGCAACGTACGCTCGAACTGCGTGTCGCCTTGGGCCTGGAGCCGCCTCATCGGCACCCTGCCCGACGAAACCGAGGAGCAGAAGCGCCGGTTGGAACGCTTCAAGCAGATGACCGCCGACAAGATCGCCCCCATGGTCGTGTACCTGCTGTCAGACCTGGCCGCCGGCGTGAGCGGGCAGATCTTCGGCGTGCGCAAGAACGAAATCATGCTGTTCAGCCAGCCGCGGCCGGTACGCAGCGTGCATCGCTCGGAAGGCTGGACCGTCGAAGCCATCGCCGAGCATGCAATCCCTGCGATGCAGCCCAGTCTGGTGCCGCTGGAAAGCGCGCGCGAGGCTTTCGCCTGGACTCCGGTATGAGGCCCGCCATGAGACTCGACCCCGACAAACTGATGCGGCGCCACTTCGAACCGGTGGAGCAGACCTACACCGCCAAGGACTCCATCCTGTACGCGCTGGGACTGGGCTTGGGCCGCGACCCGCTGGATGCGCGCGAACTACCCTTCGTCTACGAAGAGCGGCAATTGGCGGTGCCGACCCAGGCCGCGGTGCTAGGCTACCCCGGCTTCTGGATGAAGGAACCCAACACCGGCATAGACTGGCGCCGAGTACTGCACGCCAGCCAGTCGGTGCAGCTGCATCGTCCGCTGGCGCCAGCCGGCACCGTCATCGGACGTACGCGGATCAAGGACATCCTCGACAAGGGGCCGGACGTCGGTGCGCTTTTCTTCGTGGAACGCACGCTGGAAACGCGCGACGGCGCCCTGCTTGCCACCGTGGAACAGGCAGTGATGGCGCGCGGCAACGGCGGCTTCGGCGGCGCCAGCGGCCCATCACCGGCGCCCGCCAAGCTGCCGGAAAGCACGCCCGAACACGTCTGCGACCTGCCCACGCTGACATCCCAGGCCCTGCTCTACCGCCTGTCCGGCGACCTGAATCCGCTGCATGCGGACCCCGAGGTCGCGCGCGCGGGCGGTTTCGAGCGGCCCATCCTGCATGGCCTCTGCTCCTACGGCATCGCCTGCCACGGGCTGCTGCGCATGCTGTGCGACTACGAGCCGGCCAGACTCAAGCGCATCGACGTGCGCTTCAGCGCGCCGGTCTATCCCGGCGAGACCATCCGCGTCGAGGCCTGGGGCGCCAGCGGCGAAGTCCGCTTCCGCGCTACGGCGCTGGAACGCCAGAAAGTGGTGCTGAACAACGGTCTGGCCATCATCGACGCGGCGCACGGAGCAGGCGCATGAGAGGCATACTTTCCTTCGGCGCCTACATTCCGCGCCTGCGCCTGCAGCGCGAGGCGATCGTGCGCAGCCATTCCTGGTACGACACCTCGCTGGCGGCACATCGCGCCGGCGAGCGTTCCATGTGCGGCTACGACGAGGATGCCATCACCATGGCAGTGGAAGCCGCGCGCGACTGCCTGCAGGGGTTCGATAGCCCCGCCGTGAACGACCTGCTGCTGGCCTCGACCTCGTTGCCCTACGCCAGCCGGTTGAACGCCAGCATCGTGGCGCAGGCCTTGAATCTGGCCGAGGACATCGGCGCCATCGACGTCGCGTCCTCGCAGCGCGGTGCAACCTCCGCCTTGATGCAGGCGCTGCGCGGGGGCGCTGGACGCAGCGCGCTGGTCGTGGCGAGCGACCGCCGCAAGGCCAAAGTGGCCAGCGCGCAGGAGCTGCTGTACGGCGATGCCGCGGGCGCGGTGCTGGTGGGCGATGGCGAGGCCATCGCCGAACCCCTGGCGCTGGAAAGCCGCAGCATCGACATGGCCGACCACTATCGCGGCGTCGGCGCGGCCACCGACACCTATTGGGAAGAGCGCTGGATACGCGAGGAAGGACACAGCGCGCAGATTCCGCAGGCCATCTCGGCGGCGCTGCGCCAGGCCCGGCTGGACCCTGGCCAGGTGGATACCCTGTGCGTGGCGCTGCCGCAAAAGGGCGCGGCGCAGCGGATCGCCAAGCTCGCCGGCATCCCGCCCGACCGCGCGCATGACACGCTGGCGGCCACGGTGGGCAACGCTGGCTGCGCCCATCCGCTGCTGATGCTGGCACATGCTCTGGGTGCGGCCGCCCCGGGGCAAGTGCTGGTGTTGGTCGCATTCGGCCAGGGAGTGGACGTGCTGGTCTTGCGCACCACCCCGGCCCTGGCCGCCCTGCCTGGCCGGCTGGGCGCGCAAGGCTGGCTGGCGCGCGGCAAGGCCGAGGACAACTACATGAAGTTCCTGGTTTTCAACGACCAGCTTGCGCTGGAACGCGGCATGCGCGCCGACAACGACAAGCTTACGCCGCTCTCCGTCGAATACCGCAACCGCAAGGCGGTGCACGGCTTCGTCGGCGGGCGTTGCCGCGCTTGCGGCACGGCCCAGTGGCCGCGCGCCGACATCTGCGTCAATCCCGCCTGCGGCGCCAGCGGCACGCAAGAGGACCTGCCGTTCGCCGACACCCCGGCCAGGATCATGAGCTACACGGCGGACCGCCTGGCCTATACCCCCGATCCGCCTGCCTGCTACGGCATGGTTCAGTTCGAAGGCGGAGGCCGCCTGATGATGGACTACGCCGACATGGACGAAGACGAGCTCGCTGTCGGCGTTGCGCTGCGCATGAGCTTTCGGATCAAGGCGTACGACGCCGCGCGCGGCTACACCCGCTATTTCTGGAAGGCGACCGTCGCCAACCCTAAGGAGAACAGGCATGGCAACGGGAATTCGTGACAAGGTGGTGATCCTGGGGATGGGCTGCTCGCACTTTGGCGAGCGCTGGGATCGCAGCGCTGAGAACCTCGCGGTGGAGGCCTTCGGCGAATGCCTGCTGGATGCCGGGATCGGCAAGGAACAGATCCAGGCGGCATGGCTGGGCACCGGCATCGAAACGCAGCACCTGGGCAGCGGCGGCGTACCGCTGGGCGTTGCCCTGAGATTGCCCAACATCCCCGTCTCGCGAGTGGAGAATTTCTGCGCGTCCGGGTCGGAAGCGCTGCGCGGCGCCGCCTATGCGGTGGCCTCCGGCGCCTGCGACTTTGCGCTCGCCTTCGGTGTGGAGAAGCTTAAGGACACCGGCTACGGCGGCCTGCCCCAACGTCCGCGCGGTCCGCTCAACGACATCGTGTGGCCCAACATCAGCGCGCCCGGCTCGTTCGCGCAGTTGGCCAGCGCCTACCGCGCCAAGCATGGCGTCGATGCGCGCGACCTGAAGCGCGCCATCGCCCATATCTCGGTGAAAAGCCACGCCAACGCCGGCCGCAATCCCAAGGCCCATCTCCGCAATCCGATCAGCATGGAGGACGCGATCAACGCGCCGATGATCGCCGAGCCGCTGGGCCTGTACGACTGCTGCGGCGTTTCGGACGGCGCTGCTTGCGCGATATTGACCACGCCTGACATCGCGCGCGCCCTGGGCAAGCGCGACCTGGTGGCAATCAAGGCGCTCCAGCTGGCGGTATCCAGCGGCAGCGAAGCCGGGCACGACAGCTGGGACGGCAGCTACTTCCAGACCACCCGGGTCGCGTCGGCCCGCGCCTATGAAGAGGCCGGCATAGGACGGCCGCGCCAGCAGATCGACCTGCTGGAAGTGCACGACTGCTTTTCCATCACTGAACTGGTGACGATGGAGGACATGCACATCTCGGCTGAAGGGCGCGGCGCCCATGACGTGCTGGACGGATTCTATGACGCGGACGGCACGATTCCCTGCCAGATCGACGGCGGCCTCAAGTGCTTTGGCCATCCCATCGGCGCGACCGGACTGCGCATGGCCTACGAGATGTATCTGCAGATGCTGGGCCGCGCCGGCGCCCGCCAGCGCGCCGACGATCCCGCCCTGGGTGTGATCCACAACCTGGGCGGCTTTCCCTGGCAGAACGTGTGCAGCGTCTCCGTGCTGGGCAAGTACGGCGCCTGACCGGCGCACATCGGACAAGAAAGGAGAAACAACGTGTTGATGGACGAATACCAATCCCCCTGGCGCACGCCAGAGATCGAACAGTTCCAGCAAACTGCCCGCCGCTACTGGAGCGCCGAACTGCTACCGCGCCTGCCGGCCTGGGAGGCGCAGGGCTACGTCGATCGCGAGGTCTGGAATCAGCTCGGCGCGATGGGCTTCCTGCTGGCTGATCTTCCTTCGGAGCATGGCGGTGGCGACGGCGATTACGCCCATCTGGCGGCGCTGATCGAAGTCAGCGCGGAATGCGGCTTCGGCCCTGGTTTCGGCCCGCACTACATCGTCGGCCACTACCTGCACCACTACGGCAACGAGGAGCAGAAGCGGCGCTGGCTGCCGGGCATGGCCAGCGGCGACATCGTCGCGTCCATCGGCATGACCGAACCCGGCGCCGGCTCCGACCTGCAAGGCATCAAGACCCGCGCGCGGCGCGATGGCGACAGCTATGTGGTCAATGGCTCCAAGACCTTCAACACCAACGGCCATCATGCGGACCTGGTGATGCTGGCCGTAAAGACCGACGCCACCCTGGGCGCCAAGGGCGTGTCGCTGCTGATGGTGGAAACCGGCGGGCTGGCGGGGTTTCGCCGCGGTGAGCCGTTGGACAAGATCGGACTCAAGGCGCAGGATACCGTGGAACTCTTCTTCGATGAGGCCAGGGTTCCCGCCGCCAACCTGCTGGGCGCCGGGGAAGGCCAGGGATTCGCCCAGATGATGGCGCAGCTGCCCTATGAGCGCCTGCTGATCGGCATACGCGCCGTCGCCAGCATCGAACGGGCCTTGCGCCTGACGCTGGAACACGTGCATCAGCGCCAGGCCTTCGGCCAGCCCCTGTTCAAGCTGCAAAACACCCGTTTCGAGTTCGCCGAGATGAAGACGGAGGCCGCGCTGGCGCGGGTATTCATCGATCAGTGCATCGCCTGGCAGCAACAAGGGAGACTGGACGCCGCTACCGCCGCCATGGCGAAATGGTGGGGCACGCAGAAGGAGTGCGAGACGGTCGACCGCTGCCTGCAGCTCTTCGGCGGCTATGGATTCATGCGTGAATACCCCATCGCGCGCATGTACGTGGATTCTCGCGGCCAGAAAATCTATGGCGGGGCCAATGAGGTGATGAAGGAGATCATCGCCCGCCAACTGGCGCCGCGATGATGACAGGACGCGACGCCAAGACAGGCCCCCTGGCCGGGCTGAAGGTGCTGGACATCGCCACCGTCCTCGCTGGCCCCTTCGCCGCCACGCTGCTCGCCGACTACGGCGCCGACGTGCTCAAGCTGGAACTGCCGCGCAAGGGCGACGGCATGCGCGCCTTTCCGCCGTTCAAGGATGGCAGAAGCATATGGTGGAAGACCGCCCAGCGCGGCAAGCGCTTTGCCACGCTGGACTTGCGCACGCCGGAAGGCGCCGACATTTTCAAGCAGCTTGTGCCGCAGTTCGATGTGCTGATCGAGAACTTCCGGCCCGGCACGCTCGACCGCTGGGGCCTGACCAAGGAAGTGCTGTGGTCGCTGAAGCCCAACCTGGTGATCCTGCGCGTCACGGGCTTCGGCCAGTCCGGCCCTTACTCGGAGCGGCCCGGTTTCGCACGGATCTTCGAGGCCATGGGCGGGCTGACCACCGTCACCGGGCATGCCGAGGACGAGCCCATGCACGCCGGCGTGCCGCTCGGCGACTCGATAGGTGGACTGTTCGGCGCCATCGGCATCCTCACGGCTCTATGGCCCCGCGCCCGCGACCCTGCCCGGCCCGGCGAAGAGATCGACCTTGCGCTGACGGAGTGCATCACCCGGCTGCTGGACTTCATGCCCGGGGTCTACCAGCAGCTTGGTACCGTGCCCGCCCGGAACGGCAACCGCAGCCCCTACTCCGCACCTTCCGCGGTTTACCGGACGCGAGACAACCATTGGGTATCCATGGCCGGCTCGATCGACTCCATGTTCGCCAACAACTGCCAGGCCATCGGCCGGCCGGACCTGGCGCTGGATCCCCGCTACGCCAACAACGCCAGCCGGGTCCTGCATGAACAGGAGTTGAACCGCGTCTTCATCGATTGGTGCGCCGGACACGATCTGGACCAGGTGCTCGCGGCCTTCGAACAGGCCAACGGCACGCTGGCGCCGATCTACACCATCGAACAGGTGGTCAAGGATCCCCACGTGGTGGCGCGGCGTTCCATCGTTGACGTCCCGGACCGCGACTTCGGCATGCTGCAGATGCCCAACGTCGTGCCGCGCTTCGCCCGCGATCCGACGGAGCCCAGCCATGCTGGCGCCGAACTGGGGCAAGACAATGAAACGGTCTATGGCGAGCTGCTGGGATTGCCGCCAGACAGCATCGCCCGGCTGCGCGCGGCCGGCGTGATCTGAGCGCTCGATATGCACAAGGGAGACCAGCAATGCACCATGCCATCCGCTTGATCGCGTTCATGGCCGTCGCGATCGCGGCGCTCAACCCCGAGCCCGCCTGCGCCGCCGACCCCTACCCAGACCAGCCGGTGCGGTTGATCGTGCCCTACCCCGCGGGCGGCGCCGTCGATGGCGCCGCCCGCATCCTGGCCGAGCGCTTGAGCGTCCTGTGGAATCAGGCCGTGATCGTCGAGAACCGCCCCGGCGCCTCCGGCCGCATCGGCCTGGCGGCGGCGGCCAAGAGTCCGCCCAGCAACACCCTGGTCGCGGCGACCAATTCGACCCTCAACGAACAGCTAAGCCGCGGCCAGGATGGCGCTGCGCCGGCGGCAGCGGACCTGGTGCCCGTGTCCACCCTTTTCACCACACCGGTCGCGCTACTGGTCAACCGGCAAGCGGTTCCGGCGGATAGCCTCGCACAGTATGTCGAGCTGGCTCGCACCAAGCCCGGTGCCGTGAGCTTCGGCTCCAGCGGCGAAGGCACGAGCACGCATTTCTTCGGCGAACTGCTCAAGCGCGAAATGGACATCGACATCACCCACATACCCTTTGCGGGAGAAGGCCCCAATCTGAGCGGCCTGCTAGGGGGACACGTAGGCAGCGCCTTCCTGAGCGCATCCGGCGCCACCAAGGCGGCCCAGACGGGCAAGACCCGCGTGCTGGCCGTCACCACGCCGGCGGGCTCGCCCCTGCTGCCCGGCGTGCCCAGCTTCGACCAGTTGGGCATCGCCGGCCTGAACCGGGATACCTGGGTTGGGCTCTACGCGCCGCCCGGCACCCCTCAGGCCGTGGCCGACCGCATCACGACAGATGTGGCAACCGTGCTTTCAACGAGCGACGTGCGCGAGCGCTATGCGCAACTGGGACTGATCGCTGAAGGCGGCACGTCAAGGGATCTCGCCGCAAGGATGGACGACGATCGCCAATATTGGACGCGGGTCGTGCAACAGACGGGGATCACCCTGAGATAGGCTAGCCAGCCGCCCCTTCTTGCATCAGCCGCTTGCGCCAGGGGTGCGGGCCGAGAATGGCCAGGAGCGGCCCGCCGGCCCCTGAGCTGCCGGACACGCCGAGCTAGGCCGCCGTCTTGCCCTCCTCCTGCAGCTGCCGCCACAGGATCTTGCCCGTGCTGGACTTAGGCAAAACCTCCACGAACTCCACGATGCGCGGCGCCTTGTAGGCAGCCATGCGCGTCCGCGCCCAGGCGATCACCTCTTCTTCGCGCACGCTGCCGCGCGCCTCGTCGCGCAACACCAGCAGAGCCTTCACCGTTTCGCCGCGGCAGGCATCCGGCACTCCGATCACGCAGGCCTCGTGGACTGCCGGATGCTCGTACAGCGCGTTCTCGACCTCCGCCGGCCAGACCTTGTAGCCGGATGCGTTGATCATGCGCTTCAGGCGATCGGTCACGTAGAAATAGCCGTCTTCGTCCACGCGGCCCAAATCGCCAGTGCGGAAATAGCGCTGCCCGTCCAGCATGAAAAAGGCTTCCTCATCGGCCTGCGGATTGTTCCAGTACCCCAGCATGACCTGCGCGCCGCGCGTGACGAGTTCGCCGGTGTCGCCCTGGGGCAGTTCAACCAGCGTGGCCGGATCCACGATCCGCGTGTCCACGCCGAAGGTGGGGACGCCTATGCATTGGCGCTTGTTGCGGTCCAGCGGATTGCAGTGCAGGAACGAGGCGGTTTCCGTCAGCCCATAGGCCTCGTTGTAGGTGATGCCGTAGCGGCTGGCCAACATGGCAGCGACCGCCTCGGGCATGGGGGCTCCGCCGCCGCATAGCTGCGCCAGGCTGGACAGGTCCAGCTTTTCGATGCCGGGTTGCGCGAAGAAATCCACGACCATCGCGGGCGGCGCGGCCCAGACGCTGACGCGATGACGCGCCATCAGCCTCCCGGCCACTTCGCGGTCCCAGCGCGGCAGTACCACCACCGTGGCGCCCAGCAGGATTGGCGTATTCATGCAGCTCTGCATGCCCAACAGATGGAACATCGGCGCCACGCCCATGATGACCGCTTCGGAGGTGAGGCCGCGCCATAGCTGCGAACCGGCCAGGGATGCATTCATGGTGCCGTGGGTATGGCGGCAGCCCTTGGGCCGCCCGGTGGTGCCCGAGGTATAAGGCAGCAGGCAGAGGTCCTTCGACCCGGCCCGGTGCGGCAACGGCTGTACGTTGACCGCCAGCGCGCCGTACCAGGGCACGCCGCCGCGCACATCGGGTGCGCGCCTGGGCGCGGCGACCCATTCGGGCGCATCAGGAGCCGGTCCCTGCAAATAATCCGAATAGGTGTGGACGATGACACGCTCCAGGCGTCCGTCAGCGGCGAAGCCGTCCAGCCGCGCGCACAGTTCCTGGGCCGCGAAGGCCACGCGGGCACCGCTGTCCGCCAGGTAATGCGCCAATTCGTCCGGCGTGCTCATGGCATTGACCGGCACCACCACCGCCTCGGCGCGCAGGATCGCGTAGTACGCGATGACAAACTGCGGACAGTTCTGGCTCAGCAACAGGACGCGGTCGCCTGCCTTCACGCCCGCGCTGTGCTGCAGGTAGCCGGCCATGGCGTCGACCTCGCGCTTGAGCCGCGCGTAGTCCAGCACGGTGTCGTAGAACACGATGGCGGCCTTGCCCGGATAGCGCGTGGCGGACGCCTCCAGGTTGAAGTACAGGCTGGACTGCGGCGGGCTGATCTCCTTCGGCAGCCCCTTGGGCCAGTACCGATAATGCGCTTGGTGCATCTTGTCTCCTCATCGTTGTTCTGACTGTCCGCCATGCGCCTCAGGCGGTCATGGCGCGCGCGATGATTTCCTTCATGATCTCGTTGGAGCCGCCGTAGATCTTGCCGACCCGCGCATCCGCGTACAGCCTGGCTATCGGGTATTCAAGCATGTAGCCGTAGCCGCCGTGCAATTGCAGGCATTCGTCGATCACCTGGCAGTTCATCTGCGTGGTCCACCACTTGGCCATGGCCGCCGTGGACAGGTCCAGCGTGCCCGCCAGCTGGCGCTCGATGCAATCGTCGACGAAACGCGCCGCAATGGTGGCGACTGTCTCGCACTCGGCCAGCTTGAAGCGCGTGTTCTGGAGTTCGATGAGCGCCTGGCCGAAGACCTGCCGGGTGCTCGCGTAGGCCAGGGTTTCCTCGATGGCGCGACGCATGGTGGCCACGGCGCCCACCGCGATCAGCAGCCGTTCGCGCGGCAGCTGCTGCATGAGCTGGGCGAAGCCACGGCCCTCGACGCCACCCAGCAGGCAGTCCTCGCCCACGCGCGCGCCATCGAAGAACAGCTCCGCCGTGTCCAGGCTTTTCTGACCCAGCTTCTCCAGCAACCGCCCGCGCCTGAAGCCCGGCAGGTCCTGCGTTTCCACCATGATCAGCGACACGCCCCTGGCCCCCGCCTGGGGATCGGTCTTGGCGACCACGCAGACCAGGTCCGCGTGCAAGCCGTTGGTGATGAAGGTCTTGGAGCCATTGAGGACATACTGCTCGCCCTGCTTGACGGCGGTGGTGCGCACGCTCTTCAGGTCGGACCCGGCTCCCGGCTCACTCATGGCGATGGCGCCCACCAGTTCGCCCGTGGCCATGCGTGGCAGCCACCGCCGCTTCTGCTCTTCCGTGCCGTAGTTCAGTATGTAATGCGCCAGGATGGCGCTGTGCACGTTGTTGCTGAAGCCGTGCACCATGGCGCGCGCCTGCTCCGCCGCCACGATGGCCTCGTGCGCGAAGTTGCCTCCGCCCCCGCCATAGGCCTCGGGCATGCTCACGCACAGCAGGCCCAACCGGCCCGCCTTGTTCCAGACCTCGCGGTCCGCGTGCTGCTGCTTGCGCCAGCGCTCTTCGTCGGGCACGAACTCCTTTTCGAAGAGGCGGCGCGTCGAATCCTGGAACAGCGTCAGGTCCGCATCCATCCAGCCTTGCCGTGGCGTGTCCATAGCGCTCCCCCCTTTTCAAGGACGGCCGCCGCCGACGACCAGGACCTGGCCGCTGACGTAGTTGGACTCGGGCAGGCAGAAAAGGTACACCGCACCTGCGGCTTCCGCCGGCGTGCCGGCGCGGCCGATGGGGATCAGGCTTTCGGCGTTCTTCAGCACTTGCGGATTGACGCCCACCTTGATCTGCCGGCCTTCGATATCCAGCGTGGCATCACCGTCGGCCGGCGCTTCGGTCAGGCGCGTCTTGATCAGCCCGAAGGCCACGCTATTGACGTTTACCTTGTAGCGGCCCCATTCCTTGGCCAACGCGCGCGTCAGCCCGTTGATGCCGGCCTTGGCGGCCGAGTAGTTGGCCTGGCCGGCATTGCCCATGACTCCGGAAGTCGACGAGATGTTCACGACCTTGCGGAACACTTCCCTGCCCTGTTCCGCTTCGGCCTTGGCCGCGACCCGGATGAAGCTGGAGGCCGCCCGCAGGATGCGGAACGGCGCGGAAAGGTGCACCGCCAGGATCGCGTCCCATTGTTCGTCTGTCATCTTCTGGATCACGTTGTCCCAGGTGTAGCCGGCATTGTTGACGATGATGTCCAGGCCGCCATAGGTGTCCACGGCGGTGCCGACGAAACGTTCGGCAAATCCCGCTTCGATCACGCTGCCCGCGCAGGCCTGCGCCTGGCCGCCCGCCTTGCGGATCAGCGCCACGGTTTCTTCCGCAGGCCCCGCGTCCAGATCGTTCACCACCACGTTGGCGCCTTCGCGCGCCAGCTTCAGCGCAATCTCCTGCCCGATGCCGCGTCCCGCGCCCGAAACCAGCGCGACCTTGCCTTCCAATGTACCCATCGTTCTCTCCTTTCCTGGGCTACTGAATTGCCAGCACTGCCACGCCGCTCAGGCGCAGTTCGCCGGTCTGGCTGCGCGCATGCAGCTCCACCCGCAAGCGGGTTTCTCCCTGCGCTTCAAAGCGTTCCACCACGCTGCCGGAACAGCGGACCTCGTCACCCACGTGCGTGATCGCCACGAAGCGCACGGCGTACTCGCGCAACGCCGATTGCGGCGCCCAGTTCGTCAGCAGCCGGGCCAGATAGGCAGCCGACAACATGCCGTGGGCGAAGACGTCGTCCATGCCGGCGGCTCGCGCGAAATCCAGGTCCACGTGTATCGGGTTGTGGTCGCCCGAGGCGCCGCAATACAGCGCCAGCCCCAATCGGCTGATCGGCCCCGCGGTAAAACCGGGCAGCTCGTCGCCGGCCCTGGCGTCATGATTCATGGCCGCAGTCATTCCTGTCTCCTAGGCGTTGCGCACGACGGTCGTCGCGCGCAGTTCGGCGACCAGGCGCCCCGCGGCGTCGGTCACCCGGGTTTCGCGCACGACGAACTCCAGTGCGCCGCCCTTCTTGGCGTAGATGTCGGCGATGCGCGGTTCAAAGCGCAATTCGTCGCCGGCATGCGCCATGGCGTGGTAGACGAATCCCTGTTCGCCGTGCAGCACCCGCGCTATGTCTATGCCCAGCAATTCACGCATGGCTGCGGGCCGGGGGCTGTCCATTTCCAGGCAGAAGAAGAAGGTCGGCGGCACCGGCAGTCCCCGGTAGCCGGCCGCTCGCGCGGCGGCTTCGTCGGTGTAGACCGGGTCGTCCTGGCCGGTGGCCTTCGCAAAGAAGCGCAGGCGGCCTGCCTCCACGGTCGCGTTGAACGCCGGCAAGGCGGCGCCGATATGGCTGGTATCGAGCATTGCGTTCTCCTCAGGCCGCCTGGTACAGCGTCACCACGCAGGCGCCGCCCAATCCCAGGTTGTGCTGCAGCGCCAGCCTGGCGCCTTCGACCTGGCGCAAGTCCGCCTGGCCTCGCAGTTGCCACACCAGCTCGGTGCACTGCGCCAAGCCGGTTGCGCCCAGCGGATGGCCCTTGGACAGCAAGCCGCCGGATGGATTGGTCACGACCTTGCCGCCGTAGGTGTTGTCGCCTTCCAGGATGAACTTCTCGGCGCTGCCCTCGGGCGTCAGGCGCAGGCCTTCGTAGGTGATCAGCTCGTTGGCGGTGAAGCAGTCGTGCAGCTCGACCACGTCCACGTCGTCAGGGCCGATACCGGCGGCCTCATAGACTTGGTCGGCTGCGGCCCGCGTCATGTCAAAGCCCACCACTTTGCGCATGTCGCCGGCGCCGAAGGTGGACGGCGTGTCCGTCGTCATGGCCTGCGCGGCAATGCTGACGGCGGGCGCCAGGCCGTGGCCGCGCGCGAACTCGTCCGAACACAGGATGGCGGCCGCCGCGCCGCAGGTCGGCGGGCAGCATTGCAGGCGCGTCAGCGGATCGAAGATCATGGGCGCGGACAGCACCTCGTCCAGCGTGACCGGCTGGCGGAACACGGCGTAAGGATTGCGCGCGGCATGCTGGCGCGCCTTGACCGCGATGCGGGCGAAGACGTCGGCGCCGATGCCGTGCTCCTTCATGTAGTCGCGGCCCGCGCCGCCGAAGAACTGGGCGGCGCGCGGCTTGGCCGTGTCATAGCCCTGCATTTCGCTCATCGCCAGGACGAAGTCCTGCAGTGGCGACGGGCGGTCCTCGTACACGCCTTTCAGCGCGCCAGGCACCATCTGTTCGAAGCCCACCGCCAGGGCGCACTCCACCGCCCCGCTTTCCACCGCCTGCCGCGCCAGGAACAGGGCCGACGAACCGCTTGCGCAATTGTTGTTGACGTTGAACACCGGAATGCCGCTCAGCCCCACGCCGTAGACCACCGCCTGGCCAGCGGTCGAATCGCCGTAGACATAGCCGGCGTAGGCCTGCTGGACCGCGTCGTATTGCAGCCCCGCGTCCCGCAGGGCCTGGCGCACGGCGCTCGCGCCCATCACGGTATATGCCTCGCTGGCGCCGGGCTTGCTGAAAGGAATCATGCCGACCCCTGCCACCCATACTTTCCGATTCATGTCTGACTCTCCTGATGAGCGGGCGCGGCGACGGCCGCGCGCCTGGATTCATGGTCTTGTCTCAGCACGGACTTCAGCACCTTGCCGGCGGCCGACATGGGCAATTCGCTGAGGAACTCGTAGGTCTTGGGACATTTGTAGGCGGCAAGCTGCAGGCGGCAATGCCTGTCCAGGGCGTCGGCGTCGGCGGCCATGCCTGGGTGCGGCACGATTACCGCGTGCACAGCCTCGCCCCAGCGCGCGTGCGCCACGCCGATGACCGCGCAGCGCGCCACCAGCGCGTGGCGGGCCAGCACGCCTTCCACTTCAGCGCCGTAAACGTTTTCGCCGCCACTGACGATCATGTCCTTGAGGCGGTCGACGATGTACAGGTATCCATCCTCGTCCTGGCGGGCTGCGTCGCCCGTCAGCAACCAGTCCCCGTCGAACGTGCGACGCGTTTCTTCAGGCCGGTTCCAGTAACCCTGCATCACCATGGGCCCGCGCACCGACAGCTCGCCAACGGCGCCGGGCGCCGCCTCGCTGCCATCGGGCGCGAGAATGCGCGTCTCCACGCCTACCGCAGGCCGTCCCGCCGATTCGGTGCGCGCGCCGCCCTGGCGCACGTCTGCATTGATAGCGACGGTGGCGGCGGTTTCGGTCATGCCGTAGGCATGCACGAACTCTGCTTGCGGAAAGGCCGCCAGCGCCCGGTCAAGCAACGCCCGGGAAATCGGCGAGGCGCCCCAGATCACGCGCCGCACGCCGTCCAGCCGGTACTGCCCGAATCCGGGTTCGTCCAGCAGCATCTGGATCATGCTGGGCACCAGCAGCACTTCGGTTACGCCGTCGTCCTGCAGGGCCTGCAACACCGCGCGGGGCTGGAAGCCGCGCTGGACCGCCACCGATGCGCCCGCGACAAACTGTCCGATCAATCGACCCAATCCGGCAACATGGAATAGCGGCGCGACCAGCAGGGTGCGGCTGTCGGGCGGCGTGGGGACCGTAGCCATCCTGGCCACCGCAGCGCTCCAGAGGTTCGCGTGCGTCAGCACGGCGCCCTTGGGCGCGCCGGTCGTGCCGCCGGTAAAGAGGATCGCGGCCAGCGCGTCGCCGCCCGCACGGACATCGTCCAGCGGCGCGGCCGCGGCGGCGTGCGCTTCCAGCACGTCGGCGGACAGCGGCTGCGTGCTGGCAGGAACGTCCACATCGGCCATGCGCGGGGCCATGGTCTCGTCCACCAACAGCAGGCGCGGACTGCAGTCGGCCAGTGCCTGCGCAAGCTCTGGGCAGCTCCAGCGCGTGTTCAAAGGCAGCACGGCCGCCCCCAGCCACCAGCACGCCAGGATCCACGACACATAGTCCGCGCCGTTGGCGCCCCAGAACGCTACGCGATCGCCCGGCAGCACGCCATGGCCGCGCAGCACGGCGGCCTTGCGCGCGGTCCAATCGATCAGCGCCGCGTAGGTCCAGCGCCGTGCGTCTTCGCACAGCGCGATCTTGCCGGGGTGCAGCCGGCCTGCACGATGCAGGCCTTGTGTCAGATACATGGTGCTCGTCTCCTGCGGCGCCGTGCTCCTTGCGCGGAACAGCGTGCGTTCGTCCTCGAGCCCCTAGCTTCCTCCTTGGGGCCGGATCGCGGCAATGGCCGCAGGCGTCAAACCGATAGGCGAAAAGTGTCAGCGGCTTGCCGGCCTTCGGGGCCGCAGACCAGGCGGTTGCGGCGGTATTCTCCCGGCGACACGCCGGTCCATTTCTTGAAGGCGCGGTGGAAGGTGCTGGGTTCGGAAAAGCCCAGACGCTCGGCGATGTCCATCAGGGATAGATCGTGGCGGCCCAGGTATTCGACTGCGGCATCGCGCCGCAAGTCATCCTTCAGGGCCTGGAAGCCCTGCCCCTCTTCACGCAAGTGCCGCCGCAGCGTCTGCGGCGTCATCGCCAGTTGCGCGCTGACCTGGATCAGCGACGGCAACTCCCTGGACAGATCGTTGCGCAACAGGCGGCGGATGCGATCGGTCAGGGTGGTGCGGTCCTGGTACTTCACCAACAGGTCGAACGGCGCATTGGCCAGAAACGGCTTGAGCGTCTGTTCGTTCTGCACCACCGGCAAGGCCAGCCAGCGCGACTCCAGCCACAGGCCCGTCACCGGCTGGCCATAGCGCACCGGCGCGTAGAACAGCCTGTGCGCATCGGCGCTGCGTGCGCCGCTGCTGTAGTCCACGCCCAGGATGGGAATGCGCCGCGCCGCCAGCCAGTTGGCCACGCCCAGCGTGAAGAATAGAAAGGAGCGTTCGCCATACCAGCGCGCACAGCTGCTGGGCGCGCGCGAGTCGAGCACGATGCGCGCCCGCTCGCCACTCACGCACAAGCGGGCGGTGAAATCCCGCAGCACGCCGTGGTAGTAGCGGAACGCCACGCGCAGCGCCTGCCCCACCGTGTCTTCCCGCAGCGCGAGCCGGCAGGCATGGTCGAACGCCCCCATGGGAACCGGATGCTGGCCCATGCCCAGGAAGTCGTCCCGGGTGGCTCGGCGCAGCGTCCGCATGATCTGTGCGAGCTGCGCCTGCGATACCCGCGCCATCGGCGCCTGCAGCAGGGACGGCGGCACGCCGGCGCGTGTCAGGACCCGGTCCACGTCCACGCCTCGGCTGCGCGCGCCTTGCAGGATCTGGGCGATATGTCCCACGGCGATGGTGTGATGGGTCATGAGGATATCCAGCGGCCGGCGTACGCCGATGGATCGATGGTAGCCAAAGCCTGCGCGCACAGGAATGGCCGGCGTGAGCATTCTCGCCAAGCGCAATCAGCGAATCCGCCATTGGTCAGCCGGAAAGCCGCGCCTAGACTGGCCCGAACCCCGAATGGGCATGCCACTTCGTATTTACGGGAGTCCCTCTTTGGATACACCGAACACCGCCCCGCTCGCGGGCGTCAGGATCCTGGATCTGTCGCGGCTGCTGCCCGGCCCGTTGGGCGCGCAATACCTGGCCGACCTGGGTGCCGACGTCATCAAGATCGAGGATACGCAGGCGGGCGATTATGCGCCGCCGCCCCTGCGCGCCATCTGCAACCGCAACAAGCGCGGGTTGCGGCTGGATCTCAAGCATCCCGAGGGACAGGCGGCGCTGGCCGCGCTGGCGCGCGGCGCGGACGTGGTGATCGAGAGTTTCCGTCCAGGCGTGGCCGCGCGGCTGCAGGCCGACTACGCCACCCTGACGCGCCACAATCCCCGGCTGGTCTACTGCAGCATCACGGGCTACGGACAGGACGGTCCGCAGCGCGACGCCGCCGGCCACGACCTGAACTATGCGGCCTGCGCCGGGGTCGCCGACCAGATGGGCTGCGGGCCCGATCTGCCGGCGCTGTCGAACCTGCCCGTGGCCGACATACTTGGAGGTTCGCTTACGGCGGTAATGGGCATCCTGGCCGCGCTGTACGACGCCCAGCGCAGCGGGCGCGGACGGTACATCGATATCGCCATTGCCGACGGCCTGCTGGCCGGCGCCGTCGTGCCGCTGGCCACGCTCAATGCCCGCGGCGACACGCGGCCGGCGGGCGCGGATACCCTGTCCGGCGGGCTGGCCTGCTATGGCCAGTACCGCGCTGCGGACGGGCGCTATCTGGCAGTCGCCGCGCTGGAGCTGAAATTCTGGCAAACGCTGTGCCGGCGGCTGGATCGCCCCGATCTGGCGCCGCTGCACCGCGACGGCGACGCGACGCAGCAGGAGCGCGTGCGCCGCGAATTGCAGCAGATCTTCGGATCCCGGCCGCTGGCGCATTGGCTGGAACTGTTTGAAGGCGCCGACTGCTGCGTGTCGCCCGTGCTCAAGCTGGCGGAGGGCCTGACGCATCCGCAGTTCGTCGCCCGCGGCATGCCGCTGCAGACCGAGCATCCGGTCTATGGCCGTAACACCCATGTGGCCAGCCCGGTGAAGATGTCGGGCTTCCAGTTCGCCATACATCGCCAGGCTCCGCTGCCGGGCGAACACACCGATCAGATCCTGCGCGAGGCCGGCTACAGCGAGCCGGACGTCGCCAGCCTGATCGGGCGCGGCATTGCGCTGTAGGCACATACGGCCAGCCCCGCCCGCCACCCAAGCGACCATAACCAGGACGGAGACAATCATGAAAGATCCACATCGCAGCCTTCCCTCGCCCCTGCGCCGCAGCCTGCTCAAGCTGGGTGCGGCCTTGCCCGCCACGCTGGCCTTGCCGCGTCAGGCCAGCGCCTCGGGCTTTCCGGCCCGCCCCGTCACGCTCATCGTGCCGTTTCCGGCGGGCGGCGCGACGGACACCCAGATGCGCGCGCTGGCGATCGCTGCCTCGCGCGAACTGGGCCAGACGGTCGTGATTGCCAACCGGCCGGGCGCAGGCGGCACGCTGGGCCCGGCGGCCATGGCGCAGACCGCCGCACCCGACGGCTATACCGTGTCGGTGGTGGTAGGCACGCTGTTCCGCTACCCCTTTCTGCAGCAGGTCAACTACGACCCGCTCAGGGACTTCACCTACGTCGCCTGCATGACCGCCTACTCGTACGCCATCGTGGTGCGCGAGGACGCGCCCTGGCGCACGCTGGACGAGATGATCGCCGACGCGCGCGCCCATCCCGACAAGATCAGCTACGGCGGCACCGGCACCGGCGGCTCGGGGCGCATCGCGATCGAGCGCCTGTCGCGGCTGACGAACACGCGCTTCAATTTCATCCCCTACAAGGGCGCGGCCGAAGAGACCACCGCGCTGCTGGGCGGCCATATCCAGATGATCTCGGATGCGGGCTGGGGGCCGATGATAGACACCGGCAAGGCGCGCTTGCTCGCGGTGTTGGGTGAAACCCGCGCCAAGCGCGTGCCCGACGTGCCCACGCTGACGGAACTGGGCTATCCCATCGTCGCGGCCAATCCAGTCGGCATCGCCGGACCGAAGGGCATGGATCCCGAGGTCACGCGCATTTTGCAGCAGGCATTCCACCGCGCGTCCCGCGATCCGGAATACAACCGCGCGCTGGAAACCGCCGACCAGCCGCACATGCTGATGGACAGCGCCGCCTACACCGACTTCGCGGTCCGGCAGGTCGCGGAAGAAAAGAGATTCGTGGCCGAACTGGGCCTGAAGACGTAGCCGCGACCTCAGCCCGCAGGGTTCAGCATGCAGTCGCGCAGGCGCAGCACCGATGCGCAGGACGTGTCGCGATGTGTCACCAGCGACAGGGACAGCGCATCGTGCGCGTCGGCGTCGTTAAGCGGCACGAAGGCCACGTGCGGGGTGGAATACGCGCGCGTCACGCCCGGCACCAGCGCCAGGCCCATGCCGCTGGCGACCAGACTGATCAGCGTCTGCACCTGTATCGCCTCCTGGCTGATGCGCGGCGAGAATCCCGCCTTCAGGCATAGCGCCTGCGCCACGCCGTGCAAACCCGGCACCTTCAGGGGCGAATACAGCACGAAGTTCTCGGCGCGGGCACGCTCCAGGCTGACCGGCCCGCCCGCGGCCAACGGATGCCCTGCCGGCACGGCCAGGATGAGATCGTCGCGCTCCACCACCCAGGAATCCAGCGCTGCGTCTTCCGCCAGCGGACCGCGCACCAGGCCCGCATCGATATCGTTGGCGCGCAGCATTGCGACCAGGCCGACCGTGCTGTCCTCGCGCAGGTCCAGCTGCACGTCCGGATACTGCGCCCGGAAGGCCGGCAGGCAGCGCGGCAGCAGCATGTAGGTGGCAGAACCCACAAACCCCAGCCGCAGCGTGCCCCACTCGCCCAACGCAACGCGGCGGGCCGCCTGGCGCGCCTGGTCGGCGTGGAACAGCGCACGGCGCGCGTCCGCCATCAATGCCTGTCCCGCCGGCGTCGGCGTCACGCCCTTGGGGCCGCGCACCAGCAGCGGCGCGCCCACCGCGTGTTCCAGTTTCTGGATCGAGACCGACAGCGCCGGTTGCGCAATGTGCAGCGTGTCCGCGGCCCGCCGATAGCTGCCCAACTCCGCGATGGTGACGAACTGCCGGAGCTGCCGCAAATCGATAGCCATAACAAATTCCATATCGCCCAATACCTACGCCATATTAGACGCGTATGCCGACGGCCGATAGGATTTCCGCCATGACAGCCACTCCCCTATCCCAAGCCAGCGCATTGGGCGGCGTGCGCATCCTGGACCTGACGTCCGTGGTGTTCGGCCCCTATGCCTCGCAGATACTCGCCGACTACGGCGCCGACGTGATCAAGGTGGAATCGCCTGCGGGCGATTCGACGCGGCATACCGGCCCCGCCCAGGAACCCGGGCTGGCCGCCATCTTCCTGGGCCTGAACCGCAACAAGCGCAGCATCGTGCTGGACCTGAAGCAGGCCGCGGCGCGCCAGGCGCTGTTGACGATGGCGGACCAGGCCGACGTGCTGATGCACAGCATGCGCCCCGCCAAGATGGCCGCGCTGGGACTGGATCCGGACACGCTATGCGCGCGCAACCCGCGCCTGGTCTACGCCGGCCTGTACGGCTTCGGCGCGGGCGGCGCCTACGACGGCCAGCCCGCCTATGACGACATCATCCAGGGGCTGTCGGGCCTGGCCGACCTGGTGGACCGCCAGACCGGCGCACCGCGCTACCTGCCCACCGTGGCCGCCGACAAGACTTGCGGACTGATCGCGGCGCACGCCATCCTGGCCGCGCTGTTCCAGCGCGAGCGCACCGGCGCGGGCCAGCAGCTGGAAGTGCCCATGTTCGAAAGCATGGCGTCCTACGCGCTGGTCGAGCACTACTACGGCAGGCACCTGGTCGACGAGCCCGGCGAGGCCGGTTATCCGCGCGTGCTCACGCCCTGGCGCAAGCCCTGCAAGACCGCCGACGGCCATGTCTGCCTGATGCCCTACACCGACGCCCATTGGCACGACTTCTTCATCGCCGCGGACCGCCCCGATCTGGCGCAGGACGCGCGCTTTACCGACATCGCGTCGCGCACGCGGCACATCGAAACGCTATACGAACTGCAGGCCGGCATCGTGGCCGGGCGCGATACCGCCTACTGGCTGGCGCTGTGCGCGCGCCTGGAAATCCCCGCCGCGCCCATCAACCGCCTGCAGGACCTGGAGGCCGACCCGCACCTGCAAAGCGTGGACTTCTTCGCGCCGCTCGACAGCGCCTCCGGCAGCCGCTACCGCTTTCCCCGCAACCCGGTGCGTCTGCAGCATTCCCATGTGCCGCCCGCGATGCCGCCGCGCCTGGGCGAACACACGCTGGACGTGCTGCGCCAGGCCGGCCTGGACGAAGCCCAGATCGCGGGGCTTCTGGAATCCGGCGCAGCCCGCGACGCGCATCCCTCAACCCCGAACAACCGCAAGGACTCCGCATGACCGCAGACCGCAACGCCGCCGACATCAAGCAGCTTGGCCAGGGCTATTACTGGCAGGACCTGGCCGTGGGCCAGCGCTTTCAGACCTTCCGCCGCACGGTGACCGAGACCGACATCGTCAACTTCATCAGCGTGACCGGCATGCTGGAGACGATCTTCATCGACGCCACGTATGCCCACGGCGCGATCCAGGGACGCCCCGCCCCCGGCGGCCTGACCTACGGCCTGATCGAGGGGCTGATCATGCAGGGCATGGTGCAAGGCACCGGGCTGGCGCTATTGGAAGTCCACAAGAAAATGCTGGCGCCCGTGGTCGCGGGCGACACCATCTGGGCGGAGATCGAAGTCACGAGCATACGTCCCACCTCGCAGCACAACCGGGCGGTGGTCGCCTCGGTCATCGAAGTACGCAACCAGCACGGCAAGCCGGTAATGGCCTACACGGCCACGCGCATGCTGGCCGGCAGGCCCTGAACCATCATCAGGCGATCAAGCGCCCCCCGTAGAGGGCGCTGGCGCCGGGACGCGATCCGCGTCACAAGAACAGCACAAGGAGACAAGCAATGAAGAAAGCACTGCTGGCAGGCAGCCTCGCCATTCTCGCGCTGGGCGCCGCCGCCAGCGCCCACGCAGCCTGGCCCGAACGCCCCATCACCATGGTGGTGCCCTTCCCGCCTGGCGGGCCGACCGACCTGGTCGCCCGGGTGCTGGCCAAGCAGCTGACTGACCAGCTGGGCCAGACCGTCGTGGTCGAGAACAAGGGCGGCGCCAACGGCAACATCGGCATGCAGTACGCGGCTGCCGCCAAGCCCGATGGCTACACCGTGCTGTACAACACCTCCTCCATCGCGCTCAGCCCCAATCTGTACCGGTCGCTGGCCTTCGATCCGGTCAAGGACTTCGCGCCGGTGTCGTCCACGGCGGTGATCCCGCTGGTGCTGCTGGTGCATCCGTCCGTGCCGGCGCCGGACACCCGGACCTTCGTGCAGTATGCGCGCGAGCATCCCGGCAAGCTGTCGTATGGGTCGGCCGGCGCCGGCAACGTCACGCACCTGGGCGCCTTGTTGCTGTTGCGCTCGCTCGAAATCGACGCGGTGCACGTCCCCTATCGCGGCAGCGCCCCGGCCATGACGGATCTGGTCGGCGGGCAGGTGCAGCTCATGACCAATACGCTGAACGATTCGCTGGGCTTCATCCGCGAAGGCAAGCTGCGCGCGCTGGCCGTGACCAGCGGCGCGCGCAGCGAGCAATTGCCCGACGTGCCGACGGTGGCGGAAACGGTGGCGCCCGGATTCGAGATGGGCGCCTGGCAAGGCGTGGTGGTGCCGGCGGGCACGCCCGCGCCGGTCATCGACAAGCTGAACGCTGAAATCCGGCGCGCGCTGCAATCGCCTGAAATGACCAGGCAGCTCAAGGCGCAAGGCGCGCAGGCGCTGGGATCCACGCCGCAGGAATATGCCGCCTACATCAAGAGCGAAATCGCGCGGTGGGGAGAGGTGGTGAAGGCCGCCAACGTGAAGCTGGACTGACGGTTGCTGAAGGCAGATGCAAAAACGCCCGCGAATCGCGGGCGCTTCTGTCTGAGCTGCCAGGCGGACGGCAAAGCTCAGCGGCCGTTGGCCTTGGCCGTGATGCCGTTGGCCGCGCCCATGTCGGTATTTGGCACGTCGCGCAGCAGCACGCGCACGTCCTGGCCCGAGATGCCGATGCTGGCGCACACCGCCTGGTTCAGCGCCGCGATCAGCGCGGCCTTCTTGGCTTCGTCGCGGCCGGAGATCAGCGCGACGTCGACGCGCGCCATGGCCTTGCCGATTTCGCCGCCCACGATCACATGCGCCGCCGGCACTTCCTGAAGCACGATGCGCACGCTGGGCAGCGGCGCCGCGATGCTCTCGACAACGGCGTTGGATGCGGCCTGCAGCAACGCGGCCTTCTGGGCGGCCGTGTGGCCTTCCATGATCTGGACATTCAAAATAGGCATGACTGATTCCGATGTTCCGAAAAAGGAGAAACCGGCCCAGGCGGCCGGCAAACCATCATATCCGGATCAGGACCGCGCTGACGGCCGCGCGGCCTCGATCCGGATTAGGGTTTCTCCCTGTCAGGCCGCCTGGTCGCGGCGCTCGGGTTCGGACTGCTCCTGCGCGTCGACGGCAGCGGCGGCTTCCGCCGCAGGCGCGGTTTCGGCCAGGGCCGGCGTCACCAGCTCCACCACCTTTTTGCGCGACAGCATGCCGATGAACTCATCGTCTTCGCCGGTCACCGCGACCGGCTGGTCGCTGTGCACCAGCTGGGCCAGCACCTCGCCCAGGCCAGCGGTGGCGGGCACGGAAGCCAGATCCTCGACGTAGCGGGAAATGTCGCGCGCGCCTTCCTCGATGGCGCGCGTGGCGGCCTCGGCGGTCAGCACGCCGGCCAGCCGCTTGCCGTCCAGCACCGGCGCGTACTCGTAGCTCAGGGCGCGCATGCGGTCCATGGCATGGGCGGGACGCGAACGCATGGTCAGGGTCAGGCGCGCCGGATTCACGGCGTGCGTGGCGTTGAGCACCTTGGTGCGGTTCACGTCCTGCAGGAAGGACTGCACGTAGTCATTGGCCGGATTCAGCAGAATGTCTTCCGGCGTGCCTTCCTGCACCAGTTCGCCGTCCTTGAGGATGGCGATGCGGTTGCCCAGGCGCAGGGCTTCGTCCAGGTCATGGGTGATGAAGACGATGGTCTTGTTCAGCTTGGCCTGCAACTGCAACAACTGGTCCTGCATCTCGCGCCGGATCAGCGGATCCAGCGCCGAGAAGGCTTCGTCCATCAACAGGATTTCGGCGTCGGTGGCCAACGCCCGGGCCAGGCCGACACGCTGCTGCATGCCGCCCGACAATTGGTGCGGGTACTGGTTCTCGAAGCCCGACAGGCCCACCTGGTCCAGCCACTCGCGGGCGCGCTTTTCGCGTTCGGCGCGGCCGACGCCCTGCACGGTCAGGCCGTAGGCGGCGTTGTCCAGCACGGTGCGGTGCGGGAACAGGCCAAAGCGCTGGAACACCATGCTCATCTTCTTTTGACGGAAGACTTCCAGGTCGCGCTTGTTCAGGCTGACCACGTCCACGCCGTCGACCAGGATGTGGCCGGCGCTGGGTTCGATCAGGCGGTTGAAGTGGCGGATCAGCGTGGACTTGCCGGAACCCGACAGGCCCATGATGACGTAGATGCTGCCTTCTTCGATCGACAGGCTGATGTCGCGCAGGCCCAGCGTGTGGCCGCTTTCGGCCAGCAGCTGTTCCTTGCTCATGCCGCCCTGGGCGGCTTCCAGCCATTTCTTCGGGTGCGGCCCGAAGACCTTGTAGATGTTCTTGACCTCGATCTTGCTCATCGCTGGCCTCCCATGCGCATGCGCTGTCCATACGATTGCGTGATCCGGTCGAACAGCACGGCCAGCACCACGATACCCAAGCCCGCCAGCAGGCCGCGGCCCACTTCCAGGCGGTTGATGCCCAGCAGCACTTCATAGCCCAGGCCGCGCGCGCCGATCATCGAGGCGATCACCACCATCGACAGCGCCATCATCGTGGTCTGGTTGATGCCGGCCATGATGTTGGGCAAGGCCAGCGGCAACTGCACGCCGAACAGCTGCTGGCGCGGATTGGCGCCGAAGGCGCGCGAGGCTTCCAGCACTTCGCGATCGACCAGGCGGATGCCCAGGTCGGTCAGGCGGATCAGCGGCGGCACGGCATAGATCACGGTGGCGATGATGGCCGGGATCTTGCCCAGGCCGAACAGCATGACCACGGGAATCAGGTACACGAAGCTGGGCATGGTCTGCATCACGTCCAGCACTGGCAGCATGATGGAGCGCAGCCAATTGACCCGCGCCATCAGCACGCCCAGCGGGATGCCGATGATCACCGACAGGCCGGCCGCCATGATCATGAGCGCCAGCGTCTGCATGCCGGCGTCCCACAGGCCCAGCACGCCGATCACGCACAGCAGCGCGCCCATCGCCAGGCTCAGGCCGATGCGGCGGCTGACGCCCCAGGCGATCGCGATCGTCACCGCGACCACCGCCCACCAGGGCGAATTGCGCAGCAGCTGCTCCAGCCACACCAGGGCATGCAGCACGGGCTGGGACAGAGTCTCCAGCGTGTCGGCATAGTTGGTGACCAAGTGATCGACAAAGCCGTCGATCGCCCCCCGGACCTGCCGGGCGGGAATAATTTCAGGAAACATTCGTTCTACTCCATTCTGGCGCACTCACCGCCCGGACCGCGACCGCATGCCCAGGAATCGGGCAATGCGGCGCAAGCTTGCGGCTTCCAGCTAGAAAACGGCCGGCCATCCCGGCAGCGCCAGCGCATCTCGGTCCGGGCGCGAGCGCCCGGCCGGCGGCCATCCTGGCCAAGAAATCCGGCCCCGTGAAGGGCCGGAGCGCACCGCGACGGCGCGCAGCCAGGAACATGGCGGGTTACAGCGCGCTTTGGACGCGCCCGGCGACGTCGGCGGGGACCCACTTGGTCCAGACGTCGGGTTTGTTCTTCAGGAACCACTTGGCCACGGCGTTGGCTTCGTCGCCGGACTCTTCCATGTGGGCCAGGGTTTCGTTGATCACCGGCAGCGGCACCGAGACCTTGGACAGGAATTCGGTGAGCTTGGGCGCTTCCTCGGAGAACTTGGTGTTCACCGCCGTGAAGACGGGATTGTCGGGATAGGCGCTGGGTTCGGGCTTGGCGCACTTGGGCGACGTCAGGCACTTGTGCTTTTCGGCGTCGTAGGGCGGCATGTCCAGCTTGACCAGGTCCATGGAACCCACCAGCGGCGTGGGCGACCAGTAGTAGAAGACCACGTTCTGCTTGCGCTTGTAGGCCGACATCAGGGCCGCCTTCTGCGCCGCGCCCGTGCCGGGCGAATACAGGGTGTAGCTGTCGTCCAGTTTCAGGGCGTGGAACAGGTTGTTGCTGGTGATCTCGCAGCCCCAGCCTGCCGGGCAGCCGTAGAAACGGCCCTTGCCGGGCTCTTCCGGATCCTTGAACTTGTCCTTGAACTTCGGCAGGTCGGCGGCGGACTTCAATTCGGGCAGGCGCTCCGCCGTGTAACGCGGGATGTACCAGCCCTCGGCGCCCATGTAGAGATCGCCGATGCGCTTGACCTTGCCGGTCTTCTCGGCGCGGTCCCAGGGGTCGGCGACGCTGTTCAGCCAGATCTCGGTATTGATATCCAGGTCGCCGCGCTCCAGCGCAGCCAGGGCGGGCAGGGTTTCGGTCGGCAAGGTCTCGGTCTTGCAACCGTAGCCCTTTTCCATGATGAAACGTTCGACGTCGACCAGGACCAGATTGGATTCCCAGTTCATCGCGCCGAAATTGACCGGGCGCTTGATTTCGCACTGGACGGCGTCGGCGGCTTGGGCCGCACCGGCAAAGGCGAAGAACACAGCCGCGGCGGCCAGGGTCTTGACAGGGGTAAAACGCATTGGCTTTTGCCTCCATAGGTTCAGGGACACACGCCAGGCTTGGGCCCGGAGGTGCCATGGAGCTAAGGGGGTTGTGCGGAAGACGGGCAGAACCGCCAATACAAACCGACACTAGCAACAAGACGGTCCGCGAGGGTGCGGCATCTTGCAAGACAGGAGCTTCAAAAACGCAGTTTTTGAAAACCCACAGAAAGTGAACAAACTGAACGAAGAAGCCAGCATCTTAAACGAAATTGATGCTCAGCCCAACCCCACCCTGGAATGAATCAGATACATTTCCGGAAAAAACGGTCCGGGATTACCCGCAATCGCAAGGAGTGAAACAGCAGCTTTCCCTAGGGGATTTTGATTCAGACGCAAAGATACATTCAGTAAATAATAAATTCATATCCATACGCTTTAGCGGTTTCGAATCGGCCGGAAATCGCGCTTCCGGCCAGTGGGCGGACGCGTTTCGGCCCACTTCCCGGTGTCAAACCCATTGAAACCGGCCATCCTGCGGACACCCGCTGACCGCTACTCGTTCTTGGCGTACATGTAGTCCCGGCGCCAGGGGTAGGCGAGGTCCGGCGGATTGTCCAGCTCATCGGCGCGTCCTGTCGCCGGATGCTGGCCCAGAATCTGGTGCAGCGCGATCCAGCCGTGCTCGAACGCCATGGCGCAGCCGGCCAGGTACAGCCGGTAGGCGCGCAGCGAACGCTCGCCCTGCTCGCCGCCCAGGATGCGCGCCGCTTCAGGCAGGCGCGCCTCCAGCGCATCGCTCCAGGCCCACAGGGTGCGCGCGTAATGCGGCCGCAGGTTTTCCACGTCCACCTCTTCCAGCCCGCCGTTGGTCAGGGTTTCCATCACCACGCTGACGTGGGTCAATTCGCCGCCCGGGAAGATGTACTTCTCGATGAATTCGCCCATGCCGTTGCCCAGCTCGGCGTTGTAGACGCCGGCCGCGGTAATGCCATGGTTCATGATCAGTCCGCCCGGCTTGAGCAGGCGGCGCAGCTTGGCGAAGTAGCCCTCGAGCTGGGCGCGGCCCACGTGCTCGAACATGCCGACCGACGCGATCTTGTCGTAGGGCGCGGATTCGTCCAGTTTGCGGTAGTCCAGCAGTTCCATGCGGACCCGGCCTGCGAGCCCCTTCTCCTGGATCAGCTTGCTGACATGGGCATGCTGGTTGCGCGACAGCGTGATGCCGGTGGCGTCCACGCCGTAATTCTCGGCAGCCCACAGCAGCAGGCCGCCCCACCCCGCCCCCACATCCAGGAACCGCTCGCCTGCGCACAGGCGCAGCTTGCGGCAGATGTGGTCCAGCTTGGCCTCCTGGGCCTGGGCCAGCGTCATGCCCGGTTCACGGTAGTAGGCGCAGGAATAGACCCGTCGCGGATCCAGCCAGAGCGCGTAGAAATCATCGGACAGGTCGTAGTGGAATTCGATCTGCTTGGCGTCGCGTTCGACCGAATGGCGCCAGACCGACACCACCTTGCGCACCAGCTCGGTCAGCCAGCCGCCGCGCGCCGCGTCCACCGGCGAGCCCGGCAGCAGCGCCGACGCCGCGGCCATCACATCGCGCATATTGCCTTCGATGTCGATGCGGCCTTCCACGTAATCCTGCCCCAGCACGCCCACTGCGCCTTCGGCCAGGTGCGCCAGCGCAGTCTTGTCGTGCGTGACGAAACGAACGCGGGGTTCGGGCGGCCCCAGCACGGCGCCGTCGGGCAGAACCAGCTGGACCGGGACCGGCAGGGCCTGGAGTTTGCGTTCCACAACAGACAACAAAGGATTCACGACTTCTCCTCTGGAATACGTACGGACCGCAATGACTTTATCGGAAAAAACTTGCAATTTGCTTGTAAGGTTGCCCGTGATACAGTCGTTTACTTGGCCCAAACCGTGCAACAAACCGCATCCGGGCCCTGTCACTGCGCTACCCCGCAATCCACATGCCCCCATCACAGTCTTTTCGCAGCGGCCTGCCTGGCTGGCTGATACTCATGGGCGCGCTGACCGCAATCGGTCCGTTCGCCATCGATATGTACCTGCCCGCGTTCCCCACGATCGCGGCGAACCTGGGCGTGTCGCGCGGCGACGTCGAACGCACTTTGGCCGCCTACCTGATCGGCCTGGCGATGGCGCAGGTGTTCTATGGCCCGATGGCCGACCGCTACGGGCGCAAGCCGCCGCTGCTGGTGGGGCTGACGCTGTTCATGATCGCTTCGCTGGGCTGTGCGCTGTCGGGGTCGGTGGAAGCGCTGACCGGCTGGCGCGTGGTGCAGGCCATGGGCGGGGCCGCCGGCATTGTGATCCCGCGCGCGGTCATCCGCGACCACTACGAAACCCATGAAGCCGCGCGCGCCATGTCGCTGCTGATGCTCATCATGGGCCTGGCCCCCATTCTCGCGCCCCTGGCGGGCGGCCAACTGCTTGCCATCACCTCGTGGCGCAGCCTGTTCTGGGTCATGCTGGCCGGCGGCGCGATGTTGATGGCTGCCGTGATCCTGATCATGAAGGAATCGCTGGCGCCTGAACGCGTGGTGCCCCTGCGCTGGGAAACCATCCTGCGCAACTACCGCGACCTGTTCGCGCATCGCGGCTTCATGGCGCACAGCCTGGCCGGCGGTTTCGGCCAGGCCGGCATGTTCGCCTACATCATCGGCTCGCCGCGCGTCTTCATCGAACTCTACGGCGTGCCGCCCCAGTACTACGGCCTGCTGTTCGGCACCAACGCGCTCTCGCTCATCGTCTGCTCGCAGATCAGCGCGCGCCTGCTGCGCACCTACACGCCGCGCCAGTTGCAGCGCCGCGCCCTCACCTCGCTGGCCTGCGCCAGCCTGGCGGCGGTCGCGCTGACGCTGGGCGGCTGGATGACCCTGCCCCTTCTGATGCTGTGCCTGATCTGCTACATGGGCAGCCAGGGCTTCGTGAATCCCAACTCGGCGGCGCTGGCGCTGGCGGACCAGGGCAAGCGGCTGGGCGCGGCTTCCGCGCTGTTGGGGACGCTGCAATTGTCCTGCGGCGCGCTGGCCGGTTTCGCCGTCAGCGCCTGGCAGACCGACAGCGCCCTGCCCCTGACGACCACGCTGGCGGCCTGCGCCTGCCTGTCCTGGATCTCGGGCCGCGTGGCGCAATCGCACACCAAGTAGCCTGGCCGCTTGATTTATTTAGGCTTTTCGTATTAGAATCTAAGTCTTCACATGAAGTTTCCCGTGCCGGACTACTATGCTTTGTAGTTCAGCACTCTGACCCCAACCGCGCAACGTCTGGCGATTTTCTTAGGAAATCCCAGAGATTCTTCCAAGAATTCCGCGGGTGGCAGGCAGCGGGTATAAGCACTGGGGCGGACCAGACGGGCTTTAACAGCCACTCCGATCCCCCCTCATCCACTAAGACTGGGTGGCCGGCAAAGGCAGCGCAAGCGCCTCTACAGCCCGGCGGCTGAAACCCTGTCTACCCCCCAAGCGATGCGCGACAAAAGAACGACCTAAAGAGGTGCATCCATGGCACGCGTATGCCAAGTGACCGGCAAAGGCCCGATGGTGGGCAACAATGTTTCGCACGCGAACAACAAGACCAAGCGTCGCTTCCTGCCCAACCTGCAATCGCGCCGGTTCTGGGTTGAAAGCGAAAACCGCTGGGTCCGCCTGCGTGTTTCGGCCAAGGCCATCCGCACGATCGACAAGAACGGCATCGACGCCGTGCTGGCCGAAATGCGTGCCCGCGGCGAACTGGCTTAATCAGCCTCCCCGCCAATCTACATACTAGGAGCACGACATGGCCAAAGGTATCCGCGAAAAGATCAAGCTCGAGTCGACTGCCGGCACGGGTCATTTCTACACGACCACCAAGAACAAGCGCAACATGCCCGAGAAGATGCTGATCAAGAAATTTGATCCGGTCGCTCGCAAGCACGTTGACTACAAGGAAACCAAGCTGAAGTAATTCAGCCGGTTTTCCCGCAAGTCGAAAAGGCCCTGCACCGCAGGGCCTTTTTTCATTTCTGGCGAGCGCCGCATGGGGCGCCTTGTCTATTGCCCCGGGGCGAAGGCCCATGTTCCAATTGGGCCGCTGTCATCCGCCGCGCCTGCTGGCGCCAGATTCCCTCTCCACGCGATACCTGACATGTTCCGTCCCTGCCTTACCCTGCTGCGCCGCGCCGTGGCGCCGGCACTCCTGGCCCTGGCGCTGGCTCCCGCCGCCTCGGCCAAGGACAAGGAGCCACCCATCCGCATCGGCGAGATCAACAGCTACAAGGCGATACCCGCCTTTCTTGGCCCCTATAAAAAGGGCTGGCAGCTGGCGCTGGAAGAGGTCAACGCCGGCGGAGGCGTGCTGGGCAGGAAGCTGGAAGTGATCTCGCGCGACGACAACGGCAACCCCGGCGATTCGGTGCGCGCGGCCCAGGAATTGCTGGCCCGCGAAAAGGTCGAGCTGCTGTTCGGCGGATTCCTTTCCAATACCGGCCTGGCGCTGACGGATTTCGCCAAACAGCAGCAGGTGTTCTTCCTGGCGGCCGAGCCTCTCACCGACAAGATCACCTGGCAGGACGGCAACCGCTACACCTACCGTCTGCGCCCCTCAACCTGGATGCACGTGGCGGCGCTGGCCCCCAAGGCGCTGGCCTTGCGCAAGAAGCGCTGGGCCATCGTCTACCCCAACTACGAGTATGGGCAGTCCGCGGTGGCCACCTTCAAGGCCATGATGACCTCGTTCCAGTCCGACGTGGAGTTCGTCGCGGAGCAGGCCGTGCCGCTGGGCAAGGTCGATGCCGGCGCCGTGGTGCAGGCCCTGGCCGACGCCAAGCCCGACGCGATCTTCAACGTGCTGTTCGCCGCCGACCTGACGCGCTTCGTGCGCGAGGGCAATACCCGCGGCCTGTTCGAGAACCGCGCCGTGGTGTCGGTGCTGTCTGGCGAACCCGAATACCTGGAACCGCTGGGCGCCGACACGCCCACCGGCTGGATCGTCACGGGCTACCCCTGGTACGCCATCGACACCCCGGCCAACACCACGTTCGTCGAAGCCTACAAGAAGCGCTACAACGAAACGCCCAAGGTCGGCTCGGTCGTGGGCTACGCGTCCCTCATGTCCATCGCCCAGGGCCTGAAGGCTGCGGGCGAAGTGGACACCGAAAAACTGGTCGACGCGTTTGCCGGCCTGAAGGTGGACACGCCCTATGGCCCCATCCAATACCGCAAGATCGACCACCAGTCGACCATGGGCGTGTACGTGGGCGTGACCGCGGTGGAAGACGGCAAGGGCATCATGAAGGACTTCGCCTATATCGACGGCGCACGCCTGCAGCCGCCTGACGAGCAAGTGCGCAAGATGCGTCCGGCGCACTGATGAGCCTGTCAGGGCTGCTGCTGCAGCTGCTCAATGGGCTGGCGGACGCCAGCGCGCTGTTCCTGGTCGCCGCCGGCCTGTCGCTGATCTTCGGCGTCACGCGCGTGGTGAACTTCGCCCACGGCTCGTTCTACATGCTGGGCGTCTACCTGGCCTGGACCTTCACCAACTACTTCGGCGACGGCGCCGGCTATTGGGCCGGGCTGCTTCTGGCGGCGCTGGCCACGGGCCTTATCGGCGCGGCCGCCGAATGGCTGGTGCTGCGGCGCCTGTACCAGGCGCCTGAACTGTTCCAGCTGCTGGCGACCTTTGCACTGGTGCTCATCATCGGCGATGCCGCGCTGGCCATCTGGGGGCCGGAAGACCTGTTTGCAGCGCGCGCGCCCGGCCTGTCTGGCGCCGTGCAGATCCTGGGCCGGCGCTATCCCGAATACGACCTGCTGCTGATCGCCGCCGGCCCCGTGGTACTGGGCCTGCTTTGGCTGCTGCTGATACGTACGCGCTGGGGCCGGCTGCTGCGGGCCGCGGCGGAAAATCGCAAGATGCTGGCCGCGCTGGGCGTGAATCAAGCCTGGCTGTTCACCTCGGCATTCACGCTGGGCGCGTTCCTGGCCGGCCTGGGCGGCGCGCTGGCCGCGCCGCGGGTACCCGCCACCCTGGGCCTGGACCTGGAGATCATCGCCAGCGCGTTCGTGGTGGTGGTGGTGGGCGGCCTGGGTTCGATTCCCGGCGCCTTCCTCGCCGCCTTGTTGATCTGCTCGGTCAAGGCATTGTTCGTGTTCCTGGGACAGGTGCAGATCGGCCCCTGGCTCTTCAATCTGTCCAAGCTCACGCTGCTGGCGGAATTCGCCGTGATGGCCGTGGTGCTGGTCGTGCGGCCCTGGGGTCTGCTGGGCAAACCGCCCGAGCCGGCATCCCACACCGCCGCCCCGGAGCGCCCCATCGCGCCGGCCGGCCGCGGCCTGCGGCTGGCCTATGGCGCGCTGTTGGCGCTCCTGGTACTGGCGCCGGTGGCGGCCGCTCACAGCCCCTATCTGGGCATCCTGCTGACCGAAATCCTGATCGCCGCGCTGTTTGCCGCCAGCCTGCATTTCCTCACCGGGCTGGCCGGCATGACCTCGTTTGGCCATGCCGCCTGGTTCGGCCTGGGCGCCTACGGCGCCGCGCTGCTCCTGAAGCTGGCGGCCGTGCCGATGGAAGCGGCGCTGCTGCTCGGCCCCTTCGCCGCGGCGCTCGGCGCCCTGCTGTTCGGCTGGTTCTGCGTGCGCCTGTCGGGCGTGTACCTGGCGATGCTGACCCTGGCGGTGGCGCAGATCCTCTGGGCGCTGGCCTATCAATGGGATGACGTGACGGGCGGCAGCAACGGCCTGATCGGGTTGTGGCCATCGGCCTGGCTCGCCCAGGGCCCCTGGTTCTATTACCTGACGCTGGCGCTGTGCGTCGCCGGCATCGCCTGGCTGCGCCGCCTGGCGTTCTCGCCGCTGGGCTATGCGCTGCGCGGCGTGCGCGATTCGGCCCTGCGCGCCGAGGCGCTGGGCATGGACACGCGGCGCGTGCAATGGGCGGGCTTCGTGGCCGCGTCTTTCGCCGCCGGCCTGGCGGGCTCGCTCTACGCATTTTCCAAGGGCAGCATCGCGCCCGACACGCTGGCCGTGAGCCGCTCCGTGGACGGACTGGTCATGGTGCTGCTGGGCGGGTTGCAGACGCTGGCCGGCCCGCTCGTTGGCGCTGCGTCCTACACCTGGCTGCAGGATGCCGCCGCGCGCAGCACCGAGTACTGGCACGCGGTGCTGGGGCTGGCCATCCTGGCCCTGGTCATGGCGTTTCCCGAGGGGCTGGCCGGCGCTGCCTCGCGCCTGGCCGCAAGCTGGAACAGGAGGCGCGCATGAACACCGCCCCCCTGCTGCGAGTCCGGGACCTGCGCAAATCATTCGGCGGCATCGACGCGCTGGCCGGCGTGTCCTTCACGCTGGAAGCGGGCCGGATGCTGGCGCTGATCGGCCCCAACGGCGCCGGCAAGTCCACCTGTTTCAACGCGCTGGGTGGCCAGCTGCGGCCCGACTCGGGCTCCGTCCTGCTGGACGGCCGCGAACTGGTAGGCCTGTCGGCAGGCAAGATCTGCCGGTTGGGCGTGGGACGCACCTTCCAGACCGCGGCCACCTTCCGCTCCATGACGGTGCGCGAGAACGTGCAGACTGCGCTGCTGTCGCGCGACCGGCTGCTGCTGAATCCGTGGCGCCGGGCCACCCGGCACGCGGCCGAGGAGGCCATGTCGCTGCTGTCCCAGGTGCAGATGGCGGACAAGGCGCAGGAGCATTGCGGCACGCTGGCCTACGGCGACGTCAAGCGGGTGGAGCTGGCGATGGCGCTGGCGCACCAGCCGCGCCTCTTGCTGATGGACGAACCCACGGCGGGCATGGCCACCAATGAACGCCATGCGCTGATGCGGCTGACGCGCACGCTGGCGGACACCCAGCGCATTGCGGTCCTGTTCACCGAGCACAGCCTGGATGTTGTGTTCAAGCACGCCGATCGCATCGCGGTGCTGGTGCGCGGCAGCCTGCTGGCCGAGGGCGAACCCGCAACGATCGCGGCCGACGAGCGGGTCCGCGCAGCCTATCTGGGCACGGAAGCGCCGCAGCCGGCCTGAGCCGGCCGCGCACGCGGCCTCAGTCGTTCCTCAGCCCGTTGGGCTGGCATTCCCAGAAGATCTTGGCCTGGCATCCCTCGCAAATGCCGCGGTCCAGCTTGGCGTAGATCGTATGCAGCGCGGTCGCCTTGTCGGGAAAGATATGGTCCTCGCCCAGCCGCTGCAGGAAACCCGTGCGACGCCACATGTCCAGCACTTCCGGCCGCGGGCGGTGAAAGTACAGATCGCCGCCCATGGCCCGCCTGGCGGCCAGTTCGTCTTCCCAGACCTGCGCGCCCGCCATGTCGATGAAATTCATGCTCTTGGCCATCACCAGCAGATGGCGCGGCGCGCCGGGCGCCGCGCGCAGCTCATGCAGGCGCTGCGCCACGTGCGTGGCAGCGCCGAAATAGACCGACCCTTCCATGCGCAGCAGCTTCAGTTGCGGGCACTCCGGCAAGGCATCCGGCGCGTGCTCCAACACCACGAAGCGCCGCTCCAAGCCGCGCGAGTCGAAGCCCATGGTGCGCATCGCCGGCCGCGAGGTGCGGTGCAGGTAGACCATCAGCGACAACACCGTGCCCAGCAGGATCGCCACTTCCATGCGTATGGTGATGGTGGCAGCCAGCGTGGCGGCGGCGATGATCGCTTCGCCGCGCTGGGTGCGGATCAGTTGCCGCCAGCGCGGAATGTCGAACAGGGTCCAGGCCACCAGCAGCAGCAGCCCGGAAATCGCCGCGTGCGGAATCATGGCCAAAAGCGGCGCGGACAGGGCCACCAGCGCCACCAGCAGCAAGGCCGAGAACACGGACGCCAGCGGCGTCTTGGCGCCAGCCTCGTAGTTGGGAATGGACCTGTTGAGCGACCCGCAAGACAGGTAGCAGGAGAAAAAGCCGCCCACGATATTGGACAGCCCCTGCCCCACGAATTCGCGGTTGGCGTCGATGCGCTGGCCCGAACGCGTGGCCACGGCCTTGGCGATGGAGATGGATTGCGCCAGCGCCACGATGGTCAGCGCGAAGGCCACGCTCAGCAGTTCGGGCAAGGCGCGCCAATCGACGCTGGGAATATGGAAAGGCGGCCAAGGTTGGGCCAGCGCACCCAGCACTGACACCGGCGCGCCTTCGGTCAGCGCGTTGAAGCCCGCGGCCGCCAGCGCGCCCGCCGCCAGGCCCGCCAACATGTAGGGCTTGCGCTTGTCCAGACGCCGCACCAGCAGCGCCACGGCCAGGGTGGTCAGGGTCACCAGCAAGGCGCCCCAGTGCACCTGCGCCAGATTCGCGGCCAGGCTGGCCAGCAAGGCGCCCGCGCCGTGCGCGTCCGGCGACGGCATGCCCAGCGCGTCCTTCAGCGCATGCACGGCGATCAGCAGCGCCGCGCCGCTGGTGAAACCGAACAGTGCCGACGGCGAGATGAAGTGCGCCAGCGAGCCCAGCCTGAGCGTGCCCACCAGCCATTGCATCAGCCCGACCAGCACGGTCACGGCCAGCGCCAGCTGGATGTAGCCCTGGCTGCCGGCCACCGCCAGCGGCGTCAACACCGCATAGAGCGCCAACGAGTTGGCATTGGTCGGGCCCGACATGACATGGCGGCTGGACCCGAAGAGCGCCGCGACGATACAGGGAACGATGGCGGAATACAGGCCGTACTCGGGCGGCAGGCCCGCCAGCATGGCGAACGCCACGCCCTGCGGCAACACCAGCAAGGCGCCCAGCAAGCCCGCCGTCGCATCCGCGCGCAAGGTCCGCGCATTGACCTCGTCCACCCACGAGCCGAACAACCGGCGCGCGACGCTCATCCCCCCCTGCATCATTCTTTCTTGTCCCTCGGCATCTGCTTTCTGATTGGTTCCGCCTGCGGCGCACAGGGCGGGCGGCGGGTCGTCTAGCGTAATCGCTAGCGCCCCTCGCGCGCAACGCGTCCCGCTTACTTGAGGTAACGGCGCTCCAGCTCCCGCATATGGGCATCGCCCTGCAGCGCGATGATTTCCTTGACCGCCGGCAGCGCCGCATCCACCTGATGGATGCCGCCATCGCTGCGGATGCGGGCGAACACGTCCCGCATCGCCCCCACCGCGGCGCGGATGGCGTGATTGCCATAGATGACCAGGCCGACCTTGCCCAGCGCCTGGATATCGGCTTCGCGCAGTTGCGGATAGGCGGTGGGCACCAGCACCAGCGGCGCGCGGCCTTGCCATGCCGCGACGAACGACAGGATCTCGTCGGGCGTGTTCTGCTTGGAATGGATCAGGATGGCGTCCGCGCCCGCAGCTTCATACGCGCGCGCCCGGACCAAGGCCTCCTGCTCGCCGGCGCCCGCGATCAGCGCCTCGGTCCGGGCGATCACGCAGAAATCCGCATCGCGGCGGGCGCTGCAGGCGGCTTCGATCTTGCCCTGGAACTCCTCGATCCGCACCAGCTCCTGCCTGCCGGACGCGCGCAGACTCGTGTCCTTGGGAAAGGTCTTGTCTTCCATCACCACCGCCGACACGCCTGCGGCTTCATACTGCGGCACCATGTAGGAGACATTGATGGCATTGCCGAATCCGGTGTCGATGTCGGCAATCACGGGCACGTCCACCGCGGCGGCGATCGCCCGCATCATGTCCAGGTGCTGCGAGGGCGAGAGTATGCTGGCATCGGGCACGGCGTAGCTGGCCGACAGCTCGAAGCCGCTGCCCCAGATGGCGTCGAACCCGGCATCGGCCGCCAGCCTGGCGGACAGCGGGTTGTGCGCCGACATGGCGTGCATCAAGACGGGATCCTGCAATTTCTGGCGGAAACGGGCGTTTCTGGTCATGGCGGACACGTAGGCAAAAACCCGGCGCGCCGCGCGCCGGCTGCGGCCATCGTAGCGCCAATCCCCGCCTTGCCCGAAACGTCAGCCGGCCTCGCCGCCGCGTCGCGCCTTCATGGCCTGCCCGATCCCGGCCAGCGTATCGTCCGGGATCAGCCGCGCCGCCATCGGCAGCAGCTCGCTTTCCTCACGCTGGATATGCGCGGCGTAGGCATCGGTGAAATCCTGCACCTGGCTGGCGGGCAGCTCGGCCTGGCGGCCCGCCGCGATCTCGGCGAGCGCCTGGCGCAAGGGCTCCCAGCGCCGCGCCAACTGCCGGTGCTCGGCCATCAGGCCGTCCACCAGCGCATGCAGACAGACGGCGTCAGAGCCGGCCATGGATTCGATCAAGGCCGGAAACAGGTCCTCTTCCTCGTCCTCGTGATGGTGTGCGGCCGCGGTATCGAAGTAGCGCATGACGCTGGCCGCCGCGGTTTGAGCCGCGGCGTCGCTGCCATGCACCGGCAGGTGCGCGGCAAGACGCCCCAAGGTCGCGCACTGGCGGGAAATGCGGCCATGGCAGGCCGACAGCAAAGCCAAGGGATCATCCGCGCCCGGCGCCGGGGCCGGGCCTCCAGGAAAGCTCACCGCCATCGCACACCTCCGTTATCCGGCGTGGCCACGCCACCACAAGCGGATGGAATCCCACGCGCGTCCCGCGAATCCGGCCTCGGCCACCGGTTCCAGTGCCACCACCGGAAACTGCATGGCGGGCTTGCCGTCCACCAGCACACGCACCTCGCCCACTGCGGACTGGGCCGCGATCGGCGCAATCAGCGGATCCTGCGGTGTCCAGACCGGTTCGACCTTGGCGCCCGCAGGCACCGTCACGTAGGCATCGCGCGCGAATCCGGCCTTCAGGCTGTCCTGCTCGCCCTTCCATACCTCGGGCGTGGCGACCGCCTGGCCGCGCGCGTACAGCTTGATGGTATTGAACCCCTGAAAGCCCCACTCCAGCAACTCGCGGCTTTCCTGCGTGCGCAGCTTGTCCGACGCCGTGCCCACCACCACCGTGATCAGGCGGCGCTGGTCAGCGCCATTAGGACGCTGCGCGGTGGCGACGATGCAATAGCCGGCCGATTCGGTATGCCCGGTCTTCAGCCCGTCCACGCTGGGATCCAGCCACAGCAGGCGGTTGCGGTTCGGCTGCGTGATCTTGTTGTAGGTGAACTGCTTGGCCGAATCGTAGGTCCTGTAGAGCTGGGGATAATCGCGAATGAAACGCGTGGCCAGCATGGACAGGTCGCTGGCGGTGGAGTAGGTCCCCGGATCGGGCAAGCCGTGCGGGCTGGCGAAATGCGTGGCGTGCAGGCCGAGCCTGGCGGCGGTGTCGTTCATCCGCGCCACGAAGGCCTCGACGCTGCCCGACACGGCTTCGGCCAGCGCGATGGCCGCGTCGTTGCCCGACTGGATCATCAGGCCGCGCAGCAGATCGTCCACCGACACCTTCGAGCCCGGCTCCAGGAACATCTTCGAGCTGCCCGCCGGCACCTTCCAGGCGCGGGTCGACACCGTGACCATTTGCGCCGCGGACAGCTCTTTCTTGCTGAGCGCCTCGAACACGACGTAGGCCGTCATGATCTTGGTCAGGGATGCGGGCTCGATCCGGGTCGTCGCCGCATGCGACGCGATCACCTGTCCGCTGGTCTCGTCCAGCAAGAGCCAGGCCTTGGCCGACAGGGCCGGCGCGGGCACCGTCTGCGCCACGGCGCCCGACATGCACGCGGCCGCGACGATCAGGCTCGCCGCCAACTTCTTCATCAACATATGACTGCTTCGCTTCCATGCTTGGTTTTTCCCGCGCGGGTCTCGCGCAGGGCACGCAATTGGAACACGCCCGGCGCAGTTGGTTCAGTGCCGCAGGCATCTGAAAAGATGCGCGATGAATGTCACGACATCTTGCTGGAGCCCTTCTACAAAGCACTTTCTGTGTCGAAAACAACAAACAAGGGCCAAAAACCCGCTAGAAAACCGCATTAATCGCCACTCTTCCGCTATCATCGGCCGCGTAGCGTCAAACGCCGATACCCGGCGCGCGCTGCTCCATGACCTCAACATACGGATTTTGACCATGGCCACGAAAGCAAAAGCTCCTGCCAAGAAAGTCACCAAGCCCGCCGCCAAGGCGCCCGCAAAGAAGGCAACTGCTGCCAAACCCGCTGTGAAGCCCGCTGCAAAGCCGGCCGTCAAGAAGGTCGTCGCCGCCAAGAAGGTCGCTGCTGCCCCCAAGGCCATCAAGGCCGCCCTGAACAAGACCCAGCTGATCGCCTACATCGTTGAGCAATCGGGCGTTGAAGCCAAGTCGGTCAAGGCCGTCCTGGCCAGCCTGGAAACCTCGGTGCTGGGCTCCGTGGACAAGAAGGGCGCTGGCGAATTCACGCTGCCCGGCCTGTTCAAGGTTGCCGTGCAGAAGGTTCCGGCCAAGGCCAAGCGCTTCGGCAAGGATCCGTTCACCGGTGAAGAGCGCTGGTTCCCCGCCAAGCCGGCTTCGGTCAAGGTGAAGGTTCGCCCGCTCAAGAAGCTGAAGGACGCCGCGCAGTAATTCGCGCGTAGTTCCGGTCAAGCCGGAAGGGCCCGCCTCGCAAGAGGCGGGCCCTTCTTTTTTGCCGCGGCCGGCCTGCACGACGCATAGGTCGGCTTTTTCCAATTTATCTTCATGTTAAGATACTTCACGTAAAAACAAATCCCATGCACCCATGAATGACCTCGTCGATCTGGTGATCTCCCAATGGACCGCCGAATGTCCCGCCCAGGACTTCGCCGCCATGTCCGTCGTCACCCGTGTGTTCCGTCTGAACGCGCTGGCCGCGCGCAACGTGAACCGCAGCTTCCGCAACTACGACCTGCACCAGGGCGAATTCGACGTGCTGGCCACGCTGTACCGCAGCGGCTCGCCCTACGCGCTGAATCCGCAGAAGCTGGTGGAGGCCCTGCTGTTGACCTCCGGCGCCATGACCAACCGGCTCGACCGCCTGGAGCAGGCCGGCCTGCTCACGCGCAGCCCCAATCCGGAAGACCGGCGCGGCGTCATCGTGTCGCTCACGGCCGAAGGCTTGCGCACCATCAAGCTGGTGCTGAAGGACTACCTGAAGGACCTCAATGAACTGCTTGAACCGCTGTCCGCAGCCGAGCGCAAGCAACTGGCCGGCCTCCTCAGGAAGCTGCTGATCAAGCAGGACCAGGAAACGCCTGGCGGCATCGGCGCCTGAGCCGAGCCCTCTTCCGCAGCCATCATCCCCGATCCCGATCCATGACTTCCGCTACCCAGTCCTCCCAGACGCCGGTCCTGACCGCGCCCATCCTCCTGTTGATGTCGGTCGCGACCGGCCTCGCCGTCGCCAGCAACTATTACGCGCAGCCGCTGCTGCATACGATCAGCGAGCAATTCTCGCTGTCCAGCGCCACGGCGGGCAGCATCGTCACCACCGCGCAGCTGAGCTATGCGGTGGGCCTGATGCTGCTCGTGCCCCTGGGCGACATGTTCGAGCGCCGCAGCCTGATCGTGCTGATGAACCTGCTGTCCTCGGGCGGTCTGCTGATTTCCGCCTTCGCCCCCAATATCGGCGTGCTGATCCTGGGCACGGCGCTGACGGGCATGCTGTCCGTGGTGGCCCAGATCCTGGTGCCTTTCGCCGCGACGCTGGCCGCCCCGCATGAGCGGGGCAAGGCCGTGGGCACCGTCATGAGCGGACTGCTGCTGGGCATCCTGCTGGCCCGCACCGTCGCCGGCGCGCTCGCCGACGTAGGCAGCTGGCGCACCGTGTACTGGGTGGCGGCCATCCTGATGCTGATCATGTCAGCGGCCCTGTGGCGCCTGCTGCCGCGCCACCAGAGTCCGGCCGGGCTGAGCTACCCGCGCCTGCTAGGCTCCATCCTGCGCATGTTCGTCGAGGAACCGCTGTTCCGCGCCCGCTCGCTGCTGGGCGGCCTGCTGTTCGCCGCCTTCAGCATGCTGTGGACGCCGCTGACCTTCCTGCTGGCCAGCCCTCCCTATCAATACAGCAACACCACCATCGGCCTGTTCGGCCTGGCGGGCGCCGCCGGCGCCTACGCCGCCAACCGCTTCGGCCGCCTGGCCGACCGCGGCCTGGGCAACCTCGCCACCCGCGTCGGACTGCTGTTGCTGCTGGGCTCCTGGGGACTGATCGCCTTCGGCCAGGTGTCGGTGCTGGCCCTGCTGGTGGGCATCCTGGTGCAGGATCTCGCGATCCAGGGCGTGCACGTCACCAACAGCAGCGCCCTCTACCGCCTGCGCCCCGAAGCGCGCAGCCGGCTGACGGCCGGCTACATGACCAGCTACTTCATCGGCGGCGCATCCGGTTCGCTGGTATCGTCCTGGCTGTACGCCCATTTTGGCTGGCCCGGCGTGGTCACGGCGGGCGCCGTCCTCGGGGTGATTACGCTGGCTTATGGCGCCCTGGCGCCCAGCGCGCGCATCCCCGAAACGGCTCCGTCCCCTGCCCGCGCCTAGCACCTCCTATAATCAGGGGTTTTGGCCGCCTCCGCGCCCGCGCGGCGAGGCGGCTCACCCTTTTTTTGCCATCGTGCACGAGCCCATGCAGGAACGTTACCTCCCCAATACCGTCGAAGCAGCCGCCCACCAAGACTGGCAGGCGCGCGACGTCTACCTGGTCCACGAACACGCCAAGAACGCCGACGGCTCCGAAAAGCCGAAGTTCTACGCCTGCTCCATGCTGCCCTACCCCAGCGGCAAGCTGCACATGGGCCACGTGCGCAACTACACCATCAACGACATGATGGCCCGTCAGCTGCGCATGCGCGGCTACAACGTTCTGATGCCCATGGGCTGGGACGCCTTCGGCATGCCGGCGGAAAACGCCGCCATCAAGTCCAAGGTGCCGCCGGCGAAGTGGACGTACGACAACATCGCCTACATGAAGAAGCAGATGAAGGCGATGGGCCTGGCGATCGACTGGTCGCGCGAAATGTGCGCCTGCGATCCCCAGTACTACAAGTGGAACCAGTGGCTGTTCCTCAAGATGCTGGAAAAGGGCGTCGCCTACCGCAAGACCCAGGTCGTCAACTGGGACCCCGTGGACCAGACCGTGCTGGCCAATGAACAGGTCATCGACGGCCGCGGCTGGCGCTCGGGCGCGCTGGTCGAAAAGCGCGAGATCCCCGGCTACTACCTGCGCATCACCGATTACGCCGACGAACTGCTGGGCGCCGTCCAGAACGACCTGCCCGGCTGGCCCGAGCGCGTGCGCCTGATGCAGGAAAACTGGATCGGCAAGTCCGAGGGCCTGCGCTTCGCTTTCCCGCACAAGATCGCCGGCCAGGACGGCCAGCTGATCCAGGACGGCAAGCTGTACGTCTTCACCACCCGCGCCGACACCATCATGGGCGTGACCTTCTGCGCCGTGGCGCCGGAACACCCCCTGGCCACGCAGGCCGCGCTCTCCAATCCGCAACTGGCCGCGTTCATCGAACAATGCAAGCTGGGCGGCACGACCGAGGCCGAAATGGCCACGCGCGAAAAGGAAGGCATGCCCACGGGCCTGTACGTCACGCACCCGGTCACGGGCGCCGAAGTTCAGGTCTGGGTGGGCAACTACGTGCTCATGACCTACGGCGACGGCGCCGTGATGGGCGTGCCGGCGCATGACGAGCGTGATTTCGCCTTCGCCAAGAAATATGACCTGCCCATCGTGCAGGTCGTGGACGTGGCCGGCAAGGAATACTCCACCAATGCCTGGCAGGAGTGGTACGGCGACAAGCAAGCCGGACGCACCATCAATTCGGGCAAGTACGACGGCCTCTCCCACAAGGAAGCGGTCGACGCCATCGCCGTCGACCTGGGCGCGCAAGGCCTGGGCGAAAAGCAGACCACCTGGCGCCTGCGCGACTGGGGCATCTCGCGCCAGCGCTATTGGGGCACCCCCATCCCCATCATCCACTGCGCGGATTGCGGCCCGGTCCCGGTTCCGGAAAAAGACCTGCCGGTGGTCCTGCCCGACGACCTCATCCCGGACGGCAGCGGCAATCCGCTGGCCAAGAACGAGGCGTTCCTGTCCTGCTCCTGCCCCAAGTGCGGCAAGCCGGCGCGCCGTGAAACGGACACGATGGACACCTTCGTGGACTCGTCCTGGTACTTCATGCGCTACACCTCGCCGGGCAACGATAACGCCATGGTCGACGCGCGCAACGACTACTGGATGCCGATGGACCAGTACATCGGCGGCATCGAACACGCGGTGCTCCACCTGCTGTACGCCCGCTTCTGGACCAAGGTCATGCGCGACATGGGCTTGCTCAACTTCGACGAGCCCTTCACCAAGCTGCTGTGCCAGGGCATGGTGCTGAACCATATCTACTCGCGCAAGACGCCGCAGGGCGGCATCGAGTACTTCTGGCCGGAAGACGTCGAAAACGTCTACGACGACCGCGGCGCCATCGTCGGCGCCAAGCTGAAGTCGGACGGCTCCGCCATCACCTACGGCGGCGTAGGCACGATGTCCAAGTCGAAGAACAACGGCGTCGACCCGCAATCGCTGATCGACACGCTGGGCGCGGACACGGCCCGCCTGTTCGTCATGTTCGCCAGCCCGCCGGAACAGACCCTCGAATGGTCGGACTCTGGGGTCGAAGGCTCCAACCGCTTCCTGCGCCGCCTCTGGTCCATCAGCTACGGCCAGCGCGAGGCCATCGCGCGCGGCCTGGCCCATGGCGCTGACTGGGCGCAGGCGCCGGCCCCGGTCAAGGATCTGCGCCGCGAGGTCTACGGCCTGCTCAAGCAAGCCGACTACGACTACCAGCGCATCCAGTACAACACCGTCGTGTCGGCGTGCATGAAGATGCTCAACGCCATCGACGACGCCAAGCTGCCCGAAGGCGCAGCCGCGGACGCCGCCTACGCCGAAACGCTGGGCGTGCTGCTGCGCGTGCTGTATCCCGTGGTGCCGCACATCACCTGGCACCTGTGGCGCGACCTGGGCTACGCCCACGAGCTGGGCGACCTGCTCGACGCGCCTTGGCCGCACGTGGACGAGGCGGCGCTGGTCGCCGACGAGATCGAGCTGATGCTCCAGGTCAACGGCAAGCTGCGCGGCTCCATCCGCGTGGCCGCCAAGGCCGCCAAGGAAGACATCGAAAAGCTCGCGGCATCCCAGGAAGAGGTCGCCCGCTTCCTGGAAGGCCGTCCGCCCAAGCGCGTCATCGTGGTTCCGGGCAAACTGGTCAACGTCGTAGGCTGATGAGGTCAAGCATGCACTTCGCCGGGCAACAAACGCACTCCCCCCGCCAGTCCTGGCTGCTGCGCGGCGCCTGCCTGGCGCTGTTCATGCTGCTCTCCGCTTGCGGCTTCGCCTTGCGTGGCGTCACGCCGATGCCGTTCGATACGCTGTATGTCGGCATTTCCGACACCACGCAGTTCGGCGCCGACGTGCGCCGCGCGCTGCGCGCGGCCTCGCCGAACACCAAGCTCGTGTCGACCCCCAAGGAGGCGCAAGCCATCCTGCAGCAGGTCGCCGACACTCGCACCCTGCGAGAGGTGTCGCTGAACGCCCAGGGCCGTGTCGAGGAATACGAACTCGGCATCAACTACACGTTCCGCCTCATCGATGCCAAGGGCCGCGCCCTGATCCCGGACACCACGCTGTCGATCTACCGCGAAATGCCCTATGACGACCAGGTGGTGCAAGCCAAGCAAGGCCAGATCGAAACGTTGTACCGGGCCATGCAGCGCGACCTGGTGTCCCGCCTGCTGCGCCGCATGACCGCGCCGGAAGTGCGCCATGCATTCGAGAATGCCGAAGAGCGCGCGGAAGACGGCGAGACCCCGCTGTACGACCCGACCACGCCGGAACAAAAGCGCACGCCCGCGCCGTGGCAGACGCCGTCCACCACCGATCCGGCCATCCTGCGTTAAATGGCACAGCCCCTGGACGCGGATCGCCTGGCCGAGCACCTGCAGCGGCCAGGCAACCGCCTGGCCCCGCTCTACACGGTGTCCGGCGACGAACCCCTGCTCGTGACCGAGGCCGTGGACGCGCTGCGCGCCGCGGCCCGTAACGCGGGCTACACCGACCGCCTGTCCATGGTCATGGACGCGCGCAGCGACTGGAGCTCGGTCACCGCCGCCACGCAAAGCGTGTCGCTGTTCGGCGACCGCCGCATCCTTGAAATCAAGATCCCGACGGGCAAGCCTGGCAAGTCCGGCGCCGACACCCTGGCCAAGCTGGCCGAACAGGCCGAGAAGCAGGCGGATCCGGACACGCTCGTGCTGATCGCCCTGCCGCGCCTGGACAAGGCCACCCGCGAAAGCCGCTGGGTGCAGGCCTTGAGCCGCGGCGGCATGATGGTCGACATCGCCAACATCGAACGGGGCCGCCTGCCCGCCTGGGTCGGCATGCGGCTGGCGCGCCAGAACCAGCGCGCCGACGGCGCCACCCTGCAATGGATGGCCGACAAGGTGGAAGGCAATCTGCTGGCCGCCCACCAGGAAATCCAGAAGCTGGGCCTGCTCTACCCCGAAGGCCAGCTGGCCGCGGAGGACGTGGAGCGAGCGGTGCTGAACGTTGCGCGCTATGACGTCTTCGGCCTGCGCGACGCCATGCTCGCCGGCGACACCGGCCGCACCATCCGCATGATCGACGGCCTGCGCGCCGAAGGCGAAGCGCTGCCGCTGGTGCTATGGGCGGTCGGCGAGGAAATCCGCCTGCTGGCCCGCATCGCCGAAGCGCGCGCCCTGGGCCAGGACGTCAACGGCCTGATGCGCCGCCTGCGCATTTTCGGCGCGCACGAGCGGCTGGCGTTGCAGGCGCTGAACCGGGTGCAGCCGAACGTGTGGCCGGCCGCCGTGCAGCATGCACATGAGGTCGATCGCCTGATCAAGGGCCTGTCGGTGCCAGGACGCCTGTCCGATCCCTGGGAAGAAATGACGCGGCTCGCGCTGCGTGTCGCCGCCGCTGGCGGACGACCGTGAAGGCGGCATAGCCGCCGCCTTCGCCTCCCGCGCCAGCCCATGCGCTGGCATTCGCCCGGCCTCGCGGCCGGATATACACTGAATCTCCAGGTGGCGTCCGCGCCGCCCCATCCTCATGATCGACGCTGCCATGTCCACGTCCTCCATCGAACAAGCCATGCTCACCCTGGGCGAAAACGCCCGCCGCGCCTCGCGCGCCATGATGCGCGCCACCGGCGCCGCCAAGAACCAGGCGCTGCTCGCCATGGCCGACGCCCTGGCCGCCAGCCACGACGAACTCAAGGCCGCCAACGAAAAAGACCTGGCCGCGGCGCGCAGCAACGGCCTGGAGCCGGCGCTGCTGGACCGCCTGACCCTGTCGGACAAGACACTGGCGCACATGGCCGAGGGCCTGCGCCAGATCGCCGCCCTGCCTGATCCCATCGGCAGCATCACCGCCACCAGCGTACGCCCCAACGGCATGCGCGTGGCGCAGATGCGCGTGCCGCTGGGCGTGATCGGCATCATCTACGAATCCCGCCCCAACGTGACCATCGACGCGGCCGCGCTGTGCCTGAAGTCCGGCAACGCCGCCATCCTGCGCGGCGGTAGCGAAGCCCTGCATTCCAACATCGCGCTGGGCCGCATCGTGCAGACCGGCCTGGCCGCCGCGGGGCTGCCGCAGGACGCGGTGCAGGTCGTCGCCACGGCCGACCGCGCCGCCGTCGGCAAGCTCATCACCATGACCGAGCACATCGACGTCATCGTGCCGCGCGGCGGCAAGGGGCTGATCGCCCGCCTGTCGCAAGAGGCGCGCGTGCCGCTCATCAAGCACCTGGACGGCAACTGCCACGTCTATATCGACGCGGCGGCCGATCCGGACAAGGCGCACGCCATCGCCTTCAATGCCAAGACCTACCGCTACGGCATCTGCGGCGCCATGGAAACGCTGCTGGTCGACGCGGTCGCCGCCGTTTCCATCCTGCCCAGCCTGGCCGCGGCCCTCACCGAGCACGGCGTCGAATTGCGCGGCTGCCCCCGCACGCTGGCCTTGCTGCCCCACGCCAAACCGGCCACGGAAGAAGACTGGGCCACGGAGTACCTGGGTCCCATCCTGGCGGTGCGCATCGTCGACACGCTGGACGACGCCATCGAGCACATCGCGCGCTGGGGCTCGGGCCATACCGACGCCATCGTCACAGAGGACCTGTCCGCCGCACAGCGCTTCCAGCGCGAGGTCGACTCCAGCTCCGTGTACGTCAACCTGCCGACCTGCTTTGCGGACGGTTTCGAATACGGCCTGGGCGCCGAGATCGGCATCTCGACGAACCGCCTGCACGCGCGCGGCCCGGTCGGCCTGGAAGGACTGACCACGCTGAAGTGGGTGCTCAGCGGCGAAGGCCAGGTGCGCGGCTGATCCCGAGCCTCCGACTGCACGCAGACTGACGCGGCCCTGAACACGGGGCCGCGGCAAGCCTTCTACAATACGGCCAGCAGTTTTCCGCAGGCATTCTTTTCATCCGAACGCGGCGCGCCGCGTCTTCCTGAGATCCCCATGTACTCACCCGCGATGGCCATGGCCTTCAGCCTCTTCCTGCTGTGCTTCATCACATGCACGCTCAGCGGCGTCGTGCTGTTCTTCAAGAGCAAGCAGATCAACGCCAAATTGAAGCACCCGTACCTGCAGCACCGTCAATTCAATCAGTATCCGCTTGCGATCCAGGCATCCATCACGCTGGATTACTTTTTCCGCCTGATGTTTCCCGGCACGCGCTTCTGGCTGATCGGCAACGCCAACGACCTGCTCTCCCACGTCGATCCGAAGAAGACGCCGCTATCGCTGAAATGGCCGATCGTCGGCTTCTGGGGCTCGTGCTGGCTCGGCCTGATCGCCATGATCGTGCTCTGGATCATGCTGTTCCTGGGAGCTTGAACCCATGCAGATCAGAATCGAAGACTATCCCGGCAGCCTCGAGGCGGCCCGCTATCTGGTCGCCGCGCGCGAGTCCGGCATCGCCGGCCCGCGCCTGCCCGCCGACTGCCGTCCCCAATCGCTGAACCAGGCCTTCGCCGTGCAGCAACGCACCGCGCAGCTGCTGCTCGAGAAGCATCAGGACGACATCGGCGCCTGGAAGAGCGCCTTGCCCACGCCCGAGAAAAGCGTGGTCGCGCCGATCTACGCCTCGACCATCGCGTACGCCGAAGCCGGCCCTGTTGCGGCCCGGACCCAGACCGTGCGCATCGAACCCGAGATCGCGTTCGAAATTGCCCGGGATCTGCCCGCACGCCCCGAGCCCTACACCGAGTCCGAAGTGGACGCGGCCATCGGCGGCGCGCGCCTGGCCTTGGAAGTACTGGGCTGCCGTTATGCGGCTCCGGAACATGCCAGCCTGCCGGAACTCCTGGCCGACCATATGTTCAACCAGGGGCTGGTACTGGGTCCGCGCATCGCATCCCCGCACGATGCCCCCGGCGCCTTGAGCATCACGCTGTCCGTGGACGGGGTTGAAACCGAGCAGCACGCGGGCATCCACCCGAACGATCGTCCCAAGGCCGGGCTCTACTGGCTGGCCAATTTCCTGCGCGAACAAGGTCTGGGACTACGCGCCGGCCAGCACGTCATCACCGGCTCCTATGCCGGCTTCCTGGACGTGCCCGCCAACCGCGATCTCGAACTCGCCTACGGCGACCTCGGCGTCCTGCGCCTGCACTTCAGCAAGCCCTAGCCCGCCCGGCCGCACACCGAACTTCCGTCCCCTGCCCGCCTGGTCCGCTCTTGCGGACTAGCGGGCCGCGGGCTGCGCGATCTCGATGGGCGCTGCGCCCGCCTCGATGATTTCTCCCACATCCAGACACAGGTCCTCGCGGTAGCGTCCCGCCAGCACCTGCACGCCCACCGGGCTCGCGCCTGCCTCGCTCATCGCGCTGCCCATCGCCACCGACAGGCCTGGCAAACCCATGAACGGCACGCCGATCTGCGTCATCTGCGCGCGCCAGACGCGCGCGTAGGCGGCATCGCCTTGCAGATCGAGCTTGTCAGGGAACGGCAGCTCGGCCGACACGGGCAGCAACAGCACGGGATACTCGGCGAAGAACAACTCCCACAGGCGCGTCAGCGTAGCGCGCCGCGTCAGCGTGGCGGAAAAACTCGCAAGGTCGGCCCCCGCCGCCTTGTCGCGCTGGCCAGCCAGCGCTACCAGAGCTCCGCGATCGCCTTCTTTTTCCGCGGCTGCCACCATGGCGTCGTAGCCATCGGCCAGCCACATGCGGATCTGCAGGTCCGCCGCCTCCTGCATCGGCGGCACGGCATCCAGCGTATCCACCGTCCAGCCTGCCTCGCTGAGCCGGCGGGCGGCTTCCTGCAAGGCCTTGACCACGGCGGGCTGGGTGTCCATGCCGTCCGGATTCAGGCACAGCGCGGCCCGGCGCGGCGTCTCGGCCCCGACCAGGGGAGCGGGCACCCACCAAGGATCGCGCACATCCCGCGCCGCCAGCGCGGCCAGGCCCAGTCTTAGATCTGCGATGCTGCGCCCCAGCGGGCCGGACACCGCGGTCAACTGTCCCCCGATCGAGCGTTCCGGCAGCGCCGCGTTGTACGCCGCCACGCGCCCCAGCGACGGCCGCAGGCCATGCACGCCGCAGGCATAGGCCGGATAGCGGATGGAGCCGGCGATATCCGTGCCATGCGCCAGATGGCCGATGCCAGCCGCCACCGCGGCAGCCGCGCCGCCCGACGAGCCGCCGGGCGTCAGCGCCGGATTGCGCGGGTTCAAGGTATCGCCATGCAGCGCATTGCCGGTGAACCAGCGCAAGGAAAACGCGGGCGTGTTGGTGCGGCCCAGGATCACGGCGCCCGCGCGCAACAGATTGTCCACGACCGGGCTGTTCTCCGCCGCGATCACATCCTTCTGCAGGTTCACGCCATTGGTCGTGGCGTAACCCGCCTGGTCCACGTTGATTTTCACGGTAACGGGCACGCCGGCCAACGGCCCCGGGTCTTCGCCGCGCGCAAGCATCGCATCCACTTGCGCCGCTTGTGCCAGCACATCGTCCGGGCGGTGGTCCACCACGGCATTGATCGCGGGATTGACGGCATCCAGCCGGTCCAGCGCGCTTTGCGCGGCCTCGCGGGCGGACACCTCGCGCTTGCGGATGCGGGCGGCAAGCTCAACTGCGGACAAACGCCAAAGATCGGACACGCGCGACTCCTGAATCATGGTTGCATGGAAGATCAGGCAAACCTTAGCGCCTGCCGCGCCTGCCCACAAGCCGCCGCCGGCCCGGAACGCTACTCGTCCTCCTCGAAGACCTCGACTATCGCGTCGGCAACGGCGCGCACGCGCGCCGTGCGGTTCAGGTCGCCGTGCATCACCAACCACAAATCGTAGGGTTCGCTGCGCGTCGGCCAGATACGTACCAGCTCGGGATACCCCGGCGCCATGTGCGTGGGCACCTCGCCGATGCCCAGCCCGGCCGCGACCGCCTCGAGGATCATCAGGCCGGAGTTCAGCTCCACGCCGATGCGGCCGTTGCCCGTGGGCTCGCCGCAAAACGTGTCGGACCAGCCCGGCAGCACCGCTTGCTGGTACGTCACCAGCGTGTGCCCCGCGAACGCAGTGCCCGGCCGCGGCTCGCCATGCGCAGCCAGGTAGGCGCGCGAAGCGTACAGCCCGACCTCCTTGCGCGTCAGGTGCCGGTGTATCAAATCGGGGTTGTCCGGCTTGATGTTCCGTATCGCCAGGTCCGCCTCGCGGCGCGTCAGGTTGCTGATCTGGATGGCCGTGGACAGCACCACGCGGATGTCGGGGTGCTGGGCATGCACGCGCCGCACCGCTTCCATGATGTAGTAGCTGGCCACGGTTTCCGAGGTCGCCACGCGCACCACGCCGGACAGGCGATGATCCAGCCCCTGCATCTGGCGCTGCAATTGGTCCGCCGCCTGCTCCATGCGCTCCGCGGCCGCGAACGCCAGTTCGCCGGCCGCCGTGGGCACGTATCCACCCGGCGTGCGCAGGAACAGCCGCGCGTCCAGCGAGGACTCCAGCGCCGCCAGCCTGCGCCCGGCGGTTGCCTGGTCGATCTGCAGCAGCGCGGCGGCGCCCCGCAGGGTTCCCACCCGGTAGATGGCCAGGAAGATCCTGGCGTTGTCCCAGTCCATCGCGTTCGCCCTAAGGATGCATTTTTGCATCACTATAAAGCAATTATTCGGCTTTTTTGCATCAAAGCAGAGGTCTAAGCTTCAGTCCTCGACAGCCTCGCCACACCATCAGCCATGAGTTCCGCCTGCCCCAACCTCACCGCGCCCTCGCTGGCCGCCAAACCCGCCGCGGCCGGCCTGCTGCCGCTAGTCACGCTGGCCATCGGCTTCGTCATGGCGATGCTGGACGTCACCGTCGTCAACGTCGCCCTGCCCAGCATCGCAGTGCAGTTCACCGTTCCCCTGACGGATCTGGTCTGGATCGTGGACGGCTACACCCTCACTTTCGCGGCGCTGCTGTTGGTGGCAGGAGCGCTGGCCGACCGGTATGGCGCCAAGACGATCTACCTGGCCGGTTTGGGCGTCTTTACCCTGGCGTCCCTGCTCTGCGGCCTGGCGCCCAACGCGGACATGCTGATCCTGGCCCGCATGCTGCAGGGGCTGGGCGCGGCCCTGTTCATGCCGAGTTCCCTCAGCCTGCTGACCCATGCCTACGACGACGATCAGGTGCGCAACCGCATGCTGGCCGCCTGGTCCGCGATCGTGGCGGTGGCAGGCGCTGCCGGCCCGCTCCTGGGCGGCGTGCTGATCCACCAATTTGGCTGGCGCGGGATCTTCCTCATCAATATCCCGCTGGGATTGGCCGGATTGTGGCTGGCGCGACGCCGCATCCAGGCGGTTGCGCGCCGCCCGCGCGCCCTCAATCCGCTGAGCCACCTGCTGGGCGTGATCGCCTTGTCCTCGCTGTGCTTCGTGCTGATCCAGGGCAACGCCTACGGCTGGTCCTCCAACCTCATACTGGGCACGGTGGTCCTCTGCGCGGCCGCCGCCCTGCTGCTGGTGCGGCGCGAGCGCCGCCATGCCGACCCCATCATCCCGCGCGCCCTGTTCGCCACCGCGCACTTCGCGGCAGCCAACGGCGTCGGCTTTCTGATCAATCTGGCAGCCTACGGCCAGCTCTTCCTGCTCAGCCTGTTCCTGCAGCATGCACGCGGCGCGGACGCATTGGAGACCGGCCTGCAGCTGGTGCCCATGCTGGCCGTGTTCTCCTTGGGCAATCTGTTGTCCAGCCGGGTATCGGCGCGCTGGAACGTGCCAGCGGCGCTGCTGGGCGGGGTATCGTTGGCCGCTGCCATGAGCGCCGCGGGAATCGTCATGTTCTCGCAGGACATGGCCTACTGGCCGTTCGCCGTCATCGTCGCAGTGGCCAATCTGGGCGTGGGCGTCGCCGTTCCCGCCATGACCAGCGTGGTCATGCAGGTCTCGGGCAAGAGCCACGCCAACAGCGCCGCCGCCGCCCTGAATGCCAACCGCCAATCCGGCGCGCTGGTAGGCGTCGCGCTGATGGGCACCATCCTGCATTTGCTGCCGCAATGGAGCGCCAGCCTGCCCGCGGCCTATATCGTCATCACCTCAGGCTATCTGCTCGCTGCCGTGCTTGCGTGGCGCTATCTGCAACGCGCGCGCAATGCCTGAACGCGGGCAAGGCTGCAGTCTTCACAGGCCATGAAGGCCGCAGCGCTCAAACGTTCGCGGCGGGGAGTATCGCCACGCCGCGCCCCGCGAAAAATTCGTCGAAGACAGCCAGCGGCAATTCGACATCGGCCTGCGTGCCGGGCTCTCCCGAAGGATTGTGGAAGGTCACCGAGTCCGGCGTTGCGCGAGTCACCAGCACCAGGTGCCCGCCCTTCCTGGGCGGTTGCCGCTCGGGCCAGCGTATCCAGGGATGCACCGACGCCATGAAATAGGCGGCTTGGGACATCAATCCAGGCAGTTCGTCCGCGCGCAGATCGACATGCACGCGCGCCGCCAGGCCGAATGCCTCGTCCACGTAGCGCACGAACGGCGCGTAGATCATGCCCTTGATCTGTTCGCCTTCCACCGTATAGGCGCCGTAAGCCAAGCTGCCCCGCGCCAGCTCCAACGTCGGATACTGCCGCCCGTCGCGGGCCGCCAGCACCATCTTCAGGCAGGCCATGCCGCAGACGTGGCTGGCCCAGCGCGCGTACTCATCCACGTCGCGCGCGCCCGAGCCGCGCCAGGCCGGGTCATCGGCCAGGGCCAGCGTGCCCTGGATGATTTCGCTGGCCCGATGCGCCGACTCCCACTGGCAAAAATACGGCACGGCGGATCGGGAGGCTGGCGTCGCGTTCATGCAGGACTCCTGGATTCTGGAGGTCAAAGGGAGCCGCTATCTTGCCCGCGCGGCATGCGCGTGGCAACGGGCCGGCGTTTGCTTCACAATGCTCCTATCCGTGCTCACAGGAGACCCGCATGTCCAGCCCTGCCACGTCCAACCCGCCCGCCATCCGCCGCGTCGCCATCGTCGGCGCCGGCACCATAGGCGCCAGTTGGGCTGCGTTGTTCCTCGCCCGCGGCCTTGAGGTCGTCGTCAGCGATCCCGCCGCCGACGCCGAAACGCTGACGCGCGCCCGCGTACAGGCAGCATGGCCCGTGCTGGCGGAACTTGGACACGTGCTGCCCGGCGCCTCCGCTGATGCGCTGCGCTTCGAGCCTGACCTGGAGGCCGCGCTGGCCGGCGCGGACTTCGTGCAGGAAAACGCGCCCGAGCGCGAAGACTTCAAGACTGCCCTCTTTGCGCGCATGGACGCCGTGCTGCCGCCGCAGGTCATCGTCGCGTCCAGCTCCTCCGGCCTCATCATGAGCCGCCTGCAATCGCAGTGCCGCCATGCCTCGCGCTTTGTCATCGGGCATCCGTTCAATCCGCCGCACCTGATTCCGCTGGTCGAAGTGGTCGGCGGCGAACAAACCTCGGCCGACACCATCGATCGTTGCATCGCCTTCTACCGCAGCCTGGGCAAGTACCCCATCCGCTTGAACAAGGAAGTCCCCGGCCACATCGCCAACCGGCTGCAGGCTGCGCTATGGCGCGAAGCCATACACCTGGCGGCCGAAAACGTCGCCAGCGTGGCCGATATCGACGCCGCCGTGTCGCAAGGCCCGGGCCTGCGCTGGGCGCTGTTCGGCCCGCACATGACCTTCAACCTGGGCGGCGGCGCGGGCGGGCTGGCCAATTTCATGGACCACTTGCTGGGCCCAGTCCAGACCTGGTGGGACGATCTCGGCGCGCCGGAAGTCACCCCCGAACTGCAACAGCGCCTGATCGCGGGCGTCAACGCCGAAGCAGGCGAGCGCAGCATCGCCGACCTGGTCCAGGAGCGCGATGCGCAACTCACCGCACTGCTGAAAGCACTGCAGCGCTGAAACGGCGGCGGCCCGCAGCGGGCCGGAATGCGCCATATCCCTCAATACCGGCAGGCCACTGCGCCTGCCCTCTGCCATAGCAGGATTGCTCCATATGATTTCCGTAACACATGACAGCGCCCTTTCCCGCTACACCGCCACCGTCGATGGCGTCCTGTGCGTGCTCGATTACCAGTTGCAAGGCAGCACCATGGCAATCACGCACACCGGCGTGCCCAGCCAGGTGGGCGGACGCGGCATCGCCGCTGCGCTGACCAAATATGCGCTGGACGACGCCCGCGCCCGGGGTTGGAAAGTGCGGCCCTTGTGCTCCTACGCCGACGCCTACATTCGCCGCCACCCTGAGTACAGCGATCTGCTGGCCTGAACCCTGTCGGCATTTCGCACCGTGACCAAGCAATCCAAGCTCCCTTCCACAGCCTGTCCCTGCGGCGGTCCCAAGCCCTATTCCGAATGCTGCGGGCGCTGGCACGAAGGCCCGCAAGCCATGCAAGCGCCCACCGCCGAGGCGCTGATGCGCTCGCGCTACAGCGCCTTCGTGCTGGACAAGCTGCCCTATCTGTTGGCGACCTGGCACCCCAGCACCCGTCCCAGCGCGCTCGAGCCCAATCCGCCCGACCTGAAATGGCTGGGTCTGGCGATCAAGCAGACACGCAGCCAAGACCCCGAGCACGCCACGGTGGAATTCGTCGCCCGCAGCCGCCAGGCCGGCCGCGCCCACCGCCTGCACGAACTCAGCCGCTTCGTGCGCGAAGACGGCCAGTGGTTCTATGTGGATGGCGACCTGTACTGATCCTGGTCCGGCAGTTCCGCACCAGGCCTAACAAACCCAGACATCAGAAAAGGCAGACATGAACCAGGATCCTCGCCACGCCGAAGCGCTATTTCACGCAGAACCTGTCGCGGCACTGCGCGCCGACCTTGCGCTCGCATTACGGGCCGCGGCCGCGCATGGTCTGGGCGAAGGCGTCTGCAATCACTTCAGCGTGGCCCTGCCCGGCGACTCGGAGCATTTCCTCCTCAATCCCCGCGGATTGATGTGGCATGAGGTGCAAGCGGACGACATCGTGCTGATCGATGCCCAAGGCAACAAGCTCGCCGGCCGGCATGCAGTCGAGCCCACGGCCATGTTCATCCATGCCGCCATCCACCGCATCGCCGGCAAGGCCTGTGTGCTGCACACGCACATGCCCTACGCCACGGCCTTGACCCTTACCTCGGATCGCGCGCTCGACACCACGCTGTCGCAAAACGCCATGCGCTTTCACGGCCGCCTGGCAATCGACCAACACTACAACGGCCTGGCGCTGGACGTCAGCGAAGGCGAACGCATCGCCCATGCGATGCAGGGCGCAGACGTGGTCTTCCTCGGCAACCATGGCGTCGTAGTCTGCGGGGAAAGACTGGACTATGCCTATGACGACCTGTTCTTCCTGGAGCGCGCCTGTACCGCCCAGGTGCTTGCGCAATCGACGGGACGCCCGCTGCTGCCGGTCAACCCTGACCTGGCGGCCAAGGTGGCCGCACAGGTCCAAGGCGAACGCCTGCAATCCGAACTGTTCTTCGCCGCTTTGCGACGCCAACTGCCTTAGCCGCTCTTGAGCGGCTTTACCGCTTTGGCTCAAAAGCTTTTACCTGAGCGCCGCAAAAACAAAACCCCTCGCAGGATATTCCTGCGAGGGGTTTTTCATTGGAATTGCGGCTGGTGGTATCGCACGAAAGATCCCGAGCGCAATACATTCGGTCGCCACAAAGACAAAACCCCACAGGGGTTACCTGTGGGGTTCTGCGGAATAAAAGCTTGACGATGACCTACTTTCACAGACGTCCGTCCACTATCATCGGCGCAAAGTCGTTTCACTGTCCTGTTCGGGA